>CAZJTF010000418.1:0-5630 GCA_964548565.1 uncultured Planctomycetales bacterium
GTATCGCCGGATGGAAGCGCTCGGGATCGTGCCGAGCGACACGGGGATCTGATCGCCGACCGCTGCGCCGCCGCCCGCGTTGCGGTCCAGTCCGCGGTGATCACCGGTCGCCGACTGTGTGTCGGCCCGCCTCTTCTCTCTCCAGATCTGCTGCTGCAGTGGCGGGACAGCCCGCCCGAGGCCGGGTATCCTCTCGCGCCGTCAGGTCCGAAGACCGGTGAACGGGATTCGGGCGAGTTTCAGCCGAGCGGAGCGGTCATGTCTCAGGACGGTCTGGCAGGGCGCGTTGTTTGTGGTGATAACCTGGAGGTAATGGCGGGCCTGCCGGATGCCTGCTGCGATGCCATCTATGCTGATCCGCCCTTCTTCACCGGCAAAACGCATCGCCAGGCGGGCAGCGATCACACCGTGCGGGATGCGTGGCCCGGTGGGCTGGAGAGCTACCTGGATTTCCTGAAGCCCCGCCTCGAGGCGATGCGCCGCCTGCTCAAGCCGACGGGCACGCTGTTCGTCCACCTCGACTGGCACGCGGTGCACTATGTGAAGGTCGAACTCGACGGAATCTTCGGGTACGACCATTTCCTCAACGAGATCGTCTGGAGTTACCGCACCGGCGGGCAGAGCGCGCGATGGCTGGCCCGCAAGCATGACACGATCCTCGCGTACGCCCGGGTCGCCGGGCAGAACAAGTTCAACATGTTGCGGGAGGGCACATTCCGCACGGACGGCATGAACTACGACGAGGAGGGGCGGCCGTACAAGCAGACGAAGAAAGGCCGGCTGTACTTCAACCCTGAAGGACCCGCCCTCACCGACGTCTGGGAGATCCCGTTCCTCTCGACGGTCTCAAGTGAGCGCAACGGCTACCCGACGCAGAAGCCGCTCGCCCTTCTCCATCGCATCGTGAAGATCTCGACGGATCCTGGCGATGTGGTCGGCGATTTCTTTTGCGGGAGCGGCACGACACTCGTCGCCGCCGGTTCCCTGGACCGCCGCTGGATCGGCTGCGACATCTCCCCCGAAGCGGTGGGTCTCGCCACCTCCCGCCTGCAGGAATCGACCCCGAAAACGCTCTTCAATCTGGACCCCTGAGGACCAACCCCACGCGATTGCTTTGAAGGGACCGATTTCGGGGCGCACACCGGCTGGACGGCGCCATCAGCGGTCCGGCTTGCGCCGGATCTCCTGCAGCGCCTCGGAAAACCAGCCGCCCGCGGCGGGTCGGGCAGGCTGCGGTCGCTGCGTGCGCGGACCCGGTCGTCCCTGCGGAGGCGCCGAGGCATTGCGTCCCTCGCGCGGCGTCTGCTGCCCCGGGTTGCTACGCATGGAGAGCCCGATCCGCTTGCGCTCGAGGTCCACGTCCACCACCGTCACCATCACGCGCTGATGCACCTTCACGACCTCGGCCGGATCGCGGACGAAGCGGTCCGCGAGCTGGCTGACGTGCACGAGCCCATCCTGATGCACGCCGATGTCGACGAAGGCTCCGAACGCGGTCACGTTCGTGACGATCCCCGGCAGTCGCATCCCGGGCTTCACGTCCTCGAGCTTCTCGACGCCCTCGGCGAACTGGAAGACCTCGAACCGCTCGCGCGGGTCGCGACCGGGCCGGGCGAGCTCCTGCAGGATGTCGGTGAGCGTCGGGAGCCCCACCTCCGGCGTCACGTACCGCCGAATGTCGATATTCCGGCGCAGCGATTCATCGCGCAGCAGGTCCGCGACCGTGCAGCCCGCGTCGGCGGCCATGCGGTCGACGATGTGATAGCTTTCGGGGTGGACCGCGCTGGCGTCGAGCACGTTGTCCGCGCCGCGGATGCGCAGGAACCCGGCAGCCTGTTCGAACGCCTTCGGGCCGAGCCGCGGCACCTCGCGCAGATCGCGCCGCGAGCGGAACGGACCGTTCTTGTCGCGGTGATCGACGATATTCCGGGCGAGCTGCGGCCCGAGCCCCGACACGTACGCAAGCAGCTCACGGCTGGCGGTATTGACCTCGACACCGACGGCGTTGACGCAACTGACCACCACGTCGTCGAGACTCTTCTTGAGCGCGCCCTGCTCGACATCGTGCTGATACTGCCCGACACCAATGCTCTTCGGATCAATCTTCACCAGCTCGGCGAGCGGGTCCATCAGGCGCCTGCCGATCGACACCGCGCCGCGCACCGTCACGTCCTGGTCGGGGAACTCCTCGCGTGCGACCTCGCTGGCCGAGTACACCGATGCCCCGCTCTCGTTCACCATCACGATGGTGATGGATGCCGGCAGGCCGAGCTTGCGGACGAACGCCTCCGTCTCGCGGCTGGCGGTGCCGTTGCCAATGGCGATCGCCTCGATGCTGAACTTCTCGCAGAGGGCGCGCACGATGCCCGCCGCCTCTTCCGCCTCGCGCTGCGAATGGGTCAGGTACAACACCTCATGGTGGAGCAGGCGCCCCTGGCGGTCGAGGCAGACGACTTTGCAGCCGGTCCGGTAGCCGGGGTCCATGGCGAGCACGTTCTTTTCGCCGAGCGGCGCGGCCAGCAGCAGCTCCCGCAGGTTCTGTGCGAAGACGCCGATCGCGTCCGCTTCCGCGCGGCGCTTCGTCTCGAGCCGTACTTCCGTCTCGATGGACGACGCGAGCAGGCGCCGATAGCCGTCCTCGACGGCCAGCCGGACCTGCTGCGAGCATGGGCCGACACCGCGCACGAACTGCGATTCGAGCAGCGCCACCGCGTCGCCCTCCTCCGGCGCGACATCCAGGACGAGGAACCCCTCCTTCTCGCCGCGGCGCATCGCGAGCATCCGATGGCTCGGCACCTTCGCAACCGGCTCGCTCCAGTCAAAGTAGTCCTTGAACTTGGCACCTTCCGCTTCCTTGCCGACGATCACCCGCGAGCAGATCACTCCCTGGCGGAAGAAGAGATCGCGCATCGCCTCCCGGGCGCCGGCGTCCTCACTGACCCGCTCAGCAAGGATGTCTCGCGCGCCGGCCAGCGCCTCATCCACGGAGGCGACACCCTTCTCCTGGTTGACGTAGCGGGCGGCCTCCGCTTCGGGCCGTACGCCCGCATCCTGGGCAATGAGGAGATCCGCGAGCGGCTCGAGTCCCTTCTCTCTGGCAATGGTCGCCCGCGTGCGGCGCTTGGGGCGGAACGGCAGGTAAATGTCTTCGAGCGCCGTCATGGTTTCGGCGGAGTCGAGCCTGGCCTTCAGCTCGTCGGTAAGCAAATTGCGCTCCGTGAGCGACTTGAGAATGGCGTCCCGGCGCGCGTCGAGTTCGGTGAGTTGCTCGAGCCGATCGCGGATGGCCGCGATCGCGACCTCGTCCAGCGTGCCTGTCGCCTCCTTGCGATACCGGGCGATGAACGGCACGGTCGCCCCATCCTTCAGCAGGTCGGCCGTCGCACGGACCTGCTGGACCCGGACCTTCAATTCCCCTGCGATCTTCTCCACGTGCCTGTCGTTCATGAGTCCTTCCGTGTCCTCATCGCCTCACAAATCGAAACACACCACAAGCACTGCATCGTACCCGGTTTCGTGCCGGAAAAAAGCCGGTCCGCCTGACGTGCCAAGTGGAAGGATCGTGGTCATGCGTCCGGCGCCAGCGATGGAGCCCCGTGAGGCGAAGGAGAGAAGGAGCGATGGAGCGAGCGGGAGGCGCGGGCCCAGGGGGTGGCACGATCTGGCTTGGCCGTGCGTCTGGCCAAGCAAGGTCGTGGCGGGGTGCGACAGTGACGAGAAGCGCAGCAAGGACGTGACAAGGTGACGGGGTGAGGGTGTCCGCGGCCAAAGGGTCGAACGGGCGGCGCGTGGTGTCTGCTGCCCGGTCTTGCCTGAGGAACGACGCTTTTGCTTGCAGGGTGTGCGGCTGCTGTGTTATAGAGGCTTTTTTAGCGTCCGCTGCATGGCGGTATGTTGCCGCAGGGGAACTCGCGGCCTCCGACCGCCGGAAAAGCGACTGGCAAGGAGAAGCACAATGCGCTTTCAAACCGATCGGTCCGTTGTCGTTGCAGCTGGCGTCACTCTTGTCATAGCGACATTCGGCTTATGGCTCCGGGCCGCCGCGGGTTCAGAGAGTCGCGCGAGGACTGCCAGTCATCCCGCCACACAACCAGATGGCGCAATCGCAGCTTCCTGGATCAAGCCCGGCGTCCTGTTGCGAAGGGTTTCCCAGACCGCTTTCGTGGACGCTCAGGCCTGGAACTGGCTGCAAGAGGAGTGCGTGTTTCCCTTGAGTGCATCCGGGCATCCGCGCGAGGCATTCGAGCGGCTGGCTCTTGTCCACAGAGGTGAGTACCTTCCGGTGAACTGGCCTCCTGAACTCAGGGGGAGCGTCCATATACGAAGCAGGGACGATGCCCTGGCATTCGTCAGGTTGTTCTCCTCGCCGAAGACCTGGTATCTGTTCCCGGAGTTCGGCTACCTTGAATTGAGCGTCGGAAAGTCTCGCCCTCTGGTAGCTGGCGGAATCGACGAAGCGACGTTCAAGTCTCTCGGCCTCTCGCAACTCGAGATCGTAGCCTGTAAAGACGGGTATCGCATCAGAAGACCGGTCGTCAAGGTGCTCAGGTTCGGCGCGGTGGCTGCTGCAACCATTGATGAAACGGTACTTGAGGACGGCACCTATTATCTCCGCGTGCTGTGCAGGAAGGGACTTCCCGACGGCGACGACAGGGTCTTCATCCCCCGGCCGCTGTAAACAGGAGGGGGACGCTGACGTGGCCGGGCGATATGTATCGGTGCCGTGCCGGAGCCGGCGTTTGCAGGATCCAACCCGGTCCGTACGCGTTCAACGACCCGCGGCGCGGCGTTCGACGACCACATCCGCCGGTCGGGCGTTTTCCAGCAGGCGCGCAACCAGCGGATTGCCGCGGTCGAGTTGCCACGCGACCGAGAGCACGTCGTAGGCCCCCTCGCGCTGGTTGGTGTAGTACCGGACGTAACCGAGCAGGATGAGCCGGTCGACGTTCTGCGGAGACTGGGCGAGGGCATCCTCGAGCGCCTTCAGGTGGTCGTCGAAGTCCGCCTTGTTCCCGTAGTCGTCGCGGAGATCGAAGGTGATGTACGTGATCTGCGGCTGCAGTTCGTACGCCCGGCGGAGATACGGGATCGCCTCCTGGTAACGTCCGAGCGCGAACAGCGCGTGCGCGGTGTACAACCGGGAAGCGGGGTCGCCGTGGTTGGCGTTGGCGGCCAGACGGAACGCGTCCGCCGCCTCACGGTACAGGCCGCGGTTAAAGAGCGTCAGCCCGTTCGCCAGGTGCCCCTGGAAATGCTTCAGCACGATGTCCGTGCGGTCTTCCGACTCCTGCACAAACCGCGCCCGGTCGTAGCCCTGCATGAAGCCGAACCGGTACCAGTCGCCTTCGTAGTCGTCACCCGCGTACGGGTTCAGCGGCCCGTAACCGTACCGCCCGGGAACCCCGCCGAAGTAGCGGCGATTGGCGTAGTCGCGCCGATGATCCGGCACACGGGGTCCGCGATCGATCCACGGGCTCACGGGATACTCCACCGGAACGCCGGCGCCGGACGGCTGGGAGTCGGGCGGAGCCGCTGCCTGATCACCCTCCGCAGGCAGCAAACCGGCGTGAGCCAGCGCCCGGCGATCCTCCTCCGACAACCTGCGACCGGCGACCGGATTCACCTGCTTC
>CAZJTF010000419.1:0-5614 GCA_964548565.1 uncultured Planctomycetales bacterium
GAGGGGGGACTGATCGACGCTGAAACCCAGGTCGATCAGTCCTCTACTCTACCGTCCGGAGGAGGAGCGTCCATCGCCGCAGGAGAAATCCTTCCATGCTCAATCCGTGCCGGCACCTGTGTCTTATGCTGCCTGGGGTAATTCTGATGACAACGTCCACGGCGGGGCGCGCCGCGCAGATACCCGCTGAGTGGCAGGACCCCGGCGTCACCAGCGTCAACAAAGAACCGCCGCGGGCGATTCGTGCGACCTGGCCTGACGCCGGTGCGGCGCTGGGCGCCACTGCGGATACGTCGCCGTTTGTTGTCAGTCTGAACGGCGAATGGAAGTTCCACTGGGTGCCGAAGCCTGCGGATCGCCCTGCCGACTTCTTCCGCCGGGACTTCGATGACAGCGGCTGGAAGACGATTCCCGTGCCGTCGAACGTCGAGATGCACGGCTACGGCGTGCCCATTTACACGAACATCGTGTATCCCTGGGGCCGCCCGGATCCTCCGTGGATCCCTGCGGACAACAACCCGGTCTCTTCCTATCGCCAGCGCTTTACCATCCCGAGCTCGTGGGCGGGCGTCGGGATCTACTCCGGCCGGATCGACGAGCAGTACTGCGCCAACTACTCCGAGCCAGGCGAATCCGGCAACAAGGTGGATGTGCGGTGGGTTGCCCTGACGCGACCGGATGGTGCCGGCCTCCTGGCGGTCGGCATGCCGCGCCTGAGCGTCAACGCTTTGCCGTTCACCACCGACGACCTGGAAGGTCCCAAACACCCGCACGAAATTCCGCACCGCGACTTTGTGACGCTCAATCTGGACGCCAGGCAGATGGGCGTGGGCGGCGATGACAGCTGGGGCAAGCTCCCGCACCCCGAGTACCGCATTCCCGCGGTCGCGCAGCGCTATACGTTCCGCCTGCGACCTTTCTCCGCGCAGGACGGTCCGCCGGAGCAGCTCGCACGGCGGGCCCTGCCGTCGATCGAGGCGAAGTGACGATGATGCAGCCGCCACGGCTGCGTGAGGAGGCCACGTAAATGACCAGCCATAGACGCGGCGCAGCTCCGCTGCGAATGCTCCTGCTGTGCGCGGGCCTGCTTCTGACGGGCGCGTGGGCCGCGCCATCGCGAGCCGAGGACGCGCTCTCCGTCACGATGACAGTGCAGGTCGACAAGCCCGGGCCGGTGATCAATCCCAACATCTACGGCCACTTCGCCGAGCATCTCGGCAGGTGTATTTACGAGGGGATCTGGGTCGGCGAAGACTCTCCGATTCCGAACACCCGCGGGATCCGCAACGACGTGGCAGCGGCTCTCAAGGAGCTGCGCGTGCCCGTCTTGCGCTGGCCGGGCGGCTGCTTTGCCGACGAATACCACTGGAAGGACGGGATCGGCCCGCGGGAAAAGCGTCCCAAGATCATCAACACCCACTGGGGCGGCGTCGTGGAGAACAACCACTTCGGGACGCACGAGTTTCTCGATCTGTGCGAGCAGATCGGCGCCGAGCCCTACATCTGCGGGAATGTCGGCAGCGGCAGCGTGCAGGAGATGATGGAGTGGGTCGAGTACGTGACCTCCGATGCCGACTCACCCCTCGCCAACCTGCGCCGCCAGAACGGTCGCGAGAAGCCGTGGCGTCTGCGGTATTTCGGCGTGGGGAACGAGAGCTGGGGCTGCGGCGGCGGCATGCGCCCGGAGTTCTATGCCGACCAGTTCCGTCGCTACAACACGTTCGTCAAGAATTACTCCGGGAACCAGGTCTACCGGATCGCATGCGGCGCCAACGCGCAGGATTACAGGTGGACGGACGTCCTCATGGGCATGGCGGCCGGGCACATGAACGGACTCTCGCTGCACTACTACACGCTTGCGACCGGGCGATGGGACCAGAAAGGCTCGGCCACCACGTTCGATGAAGAGCGATGGCACTCGACCCTCCGCCAGACGCTCCGAATGGACGAGCTCATCACCCGGCACAGCGAAATCATGGACCGCCACGACGCGCAGAAGCGTGTCGGCCTGGTTGTCGATGAATGGGGCACGTGGCACGACGTCGAACCGGGCACGAACCCCGGCTTCCTGTACCAGCAGAACACGCTGCGCGACGCGATGGTGGCAGCGCTCAATTTTCACGTTTTTCACCGCCACGCGGATCGGGTCGTGATGGCCAACATCGCTCAGACGATCAACGTGCTCCAGGCCATGATCCTCACAGACAAGCAGCGGATGCTCCGCACGCCCACGTACCACGTGTTCGAAATGTTCAAAGTGCACCGCGGGGGTGTCTTGCTGCCGATCGAGCTGCAATCGCCGGCGTACGAGTTGGCCGGTGAGCGGATCCCGGCGGTCAGCGCGTCGGCGTCCAGGCAGAAGGACGGCTCGGTGCATCTCTCGCTGGTGAACACCAATCCACGGCAAGCAGCACGGATCGAATGTCGCTTGGCGGCACTGGGGGCGCCTTCCGTGACCGCGCGCGTACTGACCGCTCCGGAGATGAACGCGCACAATACGTTCGACGTGCCGGACCGGGTCCAGCCACGCGCATTCGAGGGCGCACGCTTCGCGAACGGAGGTCTCAGCCTGGAGTTGCCGCCGAAATCGATTGCTGTGCTGGAGCTGAAATAAGCCTGAGGACTGACCGCACGGTCACGCCGTCTCTGGCGTGCAGTACTCGCCGGCCGGCAGACGGGCGGTGATGCAGACACCTTTGCCGGGTGTGCTGTGGATCCGAAGCGTCCCCCCGAGCGTTTCGACGCGTTCGCGCATCCCCGCCAGGCCGAGCGAGCTCTTTCCTGCCAGTGCGTCAGCGCCGGCGCCGATACCGTTGTCTCGCACGCGAATCTGGAGGATGCCGTCCGTCAGCAGCAGATCGACCTCGCACGATGTGGCCTTTGAGTGCCGTGCGATGTTCGTCAGCGACTCCTGCACGATTCGAAACACGGTCGTTCCGAATGAATCGCGGATCTGCATCTCCCGGGGTTGGACCTGCACCGTGCACGGGATCCCGAACCGCTGCCGGAACTCCGCGGCGTGCGCGATGATGGCCTCCACGGTCCCCAGGTGATCGATGGCCGGCGAGCGAACTCCCCGGGAGAGATCGCGGACGCTCTCCAGGATGCGCGAGGCAATCTCGTCCATCGAGGCAATCTGGTCCCGCAGCATCGGCTCAAACGACACCGCCCGGCGGCTGAGCGACGCCAGGTGCATGTTCAGCGCGGTGACCGCCTGCCCGAGTTCGTCATGCAGTTCACGGGCGAGCCGTCCGCGCTCCTCCTCGAGGCGCTTCTGCGCGTCGGCGGCCAGCCGGCGGATCTGGTCGAGGTAGTCCTCCTCGTCGCTCTCGTCCCGCAGCGCGCCGACGATCATGGGGGATCCAAATGCCGCCTGGAACCGCGACAGCGTGGCGGTGACGGGGACGCTTCTCCCGTCCGCACGCAGAATCCGGAACCCGCCTTCCCACCGTCCTTCCTTGTCGAGAGCCGTGTCCACCCAGTCACGCGGAATGGAGTGCTCCGCGTCAATGAAGCCGGTCCAGGGATCCCCCGACACCTCTGATTCATTGCTGTGACCAAGCAGCGAGAGGAACGCGGCGTTGCAATACGTCAGCCGCCATTGACTGTCCCAGATCGCGATCGGCTCCGCCGCCTTCTTGACCGCCAGCGCGAGGAGCTCGTATTGACGCTCCGCCTCGATACGGCGCTCGATCTCACGGCGAAGTTGCGTGTTCGCCTCTCGCAGCTCCGCCGTGCGCTGCTCAACCCGGTCCTCCAGGTTGCGGTTGGCCTCCCGCAGCGCCTCCTCGGCACGCAGGCGGACGAGTGCGGCGCCGAGCTGCGAAGCGATGGCCTCGATAGCATGCCGGGCGGGAAGCGGAATTTCCTTGCGGGTGCGGGATCCCAGATCGACGATCGCGATCAGCCGGCCCTCGTGGGCGACCGGGATGGATGCAATGGCGGTGAGGTCCTCCGTTCGGCACGCCAGGCCAGCCGCCGCCAACTGCTCGCGATTGAGGTAGCGCGGCAGCAGGCCGTACGCGATCTTTCCCTCCGGCGTATCACGGTCGAACCGTTCGAAGCACTTGAGGAACCCCGGGGACAGGCCCGCGCTGACTGCCAGGCGTAGTTCCCCGGAACTTGCCTCAACGAGATGGACGGCGCCGCAATCGATCCCCTCGATGTCCATCGTCGTTTTAATGAGCTGCTCGAGTGCCTTGCCGACGCACCGCGTGGAGCTGAGGACAAGCCCGAGGTCCCGCTGTAACCGGACGAGCTCCTGTGCCTGCCGGAGCGGGGTCATGTCGGCCGCCACGCCGAGCCAGTAGGCCGTTCCGCCCTCGTAATCGCGGACCAGAACAGCGGAGTGCTGGAACCACACAACCCGCCCGTCGCGGGCGATCATGCGATATTCAGTCAGGAGCGACCGACCGCTGGCCTGCGATTGCTGGACCTCGGCGACGATGCGCTCCCGGTCCTGGGGGTGGAGTAATCGTTCCCAGAGATCCGGCGCCTCGATGAACTCCTCGGGACGGTAGCCAAGCAGCTTCTCGACCTGCGGGCTGACGTAGGTGGGATGGCCTTTCGGCTCCGCCCGGTGCGTGTATGTGATGGTCGGGCTCTGCTCGAGCAGAAGGCGGTATCGCTCCTCAGACCACTGGAGCGCTCCTTCGGCACGGACGTGCTCGAGCGCGGGGGCCACCACGTTCACGAATTCAGTGAAGAACTCGAGTGCCGCTTCGTCGTAGCGTCCCTCGGTGTACGACTGGATCGAGAAGACGCCGATCACGTGTTCCCGCGCGAAGATCGGGGCGAACATCAGGCTGGCGGACCGGCGCCCCGTCCCGACCGGGATCATGCGCGGCTCGGTCTGCCCCGCGCGCCGATTGATCAGAATGGGCTTGCCGGTCAGCGCTTCGCGAAGGGGTTCGCTGAGCTCGTCCTCGTGCCGCTCCTCGCCCGGGAAGGTTTTCCGCCTCCCGCTGGTGGTGTCGATATGGTAAGCGATCCGGAGTTCCGGTCGCCCCGGCTGGCGGTGCACGAGGTAGCAGCAGTCCCAGCCGAGGAGACGGTCCATCTCCTCGCTGAGGATGGTCATCACGTCGTCGAATGAGACCGCGCCCGCCAGACGCGCACACATTCGGGTCAGGACTTCACGTTCGGGAGAGGAATGCCAGCGTGCAGCCACGGACGGTGAAACGCTCCTGCCACCAGCCTGGGCGGCCGTAGAACTTCGGTGATCAGCAGGGCTGCAGGACTTCGGCTGGTGCATCGTGCGTTCCCACATATCCGCTGTTGCCGACATCGTACGCGGAGGGGGTGCCGGTCGGAAAGCAGAATGTCAGATACGATGACACTATTGCGAAGATTTATTTCCAGCCTTGCTGACGGGCCGCTCAGGCCCGGCTGACCTCCCGCAGGTGCTGTACCTCGCGGGCCAGCACGCGCCCTCGCTCGCCCTCCGGGAACTTGCCCAGAGATTCGTTCTCGATGCAGAGATCGCCTTTGTAGTTGTGCTTCCGGAGAATGGAGGCGACCCGTTTGAAGTCGATGTCGCCTTCGTAGACCGGGCAGTTGTACTTGCCATACTCCCAGCCCGTGGGGCGCTTCTTTTCCCGCTCGCTTTCAGGGT
>CAZJTF010000420.1:0-5605 GCA_964548565.1 uncultured Planctomycetales bacterium
GCGGGTGGCCGAGAAGTATCCGCCCAACACCATCATCGAGGGCAAGGTTCGCAATTTGGCCAATTACGGCGCCTTTATCGAGATCGAGGAGGGCATCGACGGGTTGCTCCATGTGTCGGACATGAGCTGGACCAAGAAGATCAGCCACCCGTCCGAGGTGCTCAAGAAGGGCGACACGGTCAAGTGCGTTGTGCTGTCGGTCGACCAGGAGAAGATGCGGGTTGCCCTGGGCACCAAGCAGCTCACCGAGGACCCGTGGATCCAGGCGATCCCGTCGACCTACATCCCGGGCCAGATCGTCAAGGGCAAGGTCACCAAGATCACGAACTTCGGCGTGTTCGTCGAACTCGAGCCGGATCTCGAGGGTCTGCTCCACGTCAGCGAACTGGCAGACCACAAGGTCGAGAATCCGCACGACGAGGTGAAGATCGGCGCCGAGATCGAGGTCAAGATCCTGCGGGTGGACTCACAGGAGCGCAAGATCGGTCTTTCGAAGAAGCGGGCCGAGTGGGCGACCGAGGAGGCCGGCGGGCGGGCGTACGGCAAGCCCAAGGCACGCCGCGGCGGTCTGCACGGGCCGGGCGAAGATTCCACGGACGTGATTCACGACTTCCCGTTCCGGCGCCCCAAGGGCGAGAACGAGGGCGAAACGCCGGAAGGTACCGAAGGCCAGAGCTGATGAAGGCGGCCTGATCGCACGATGTAAGAGGTGCCGGGCTTCCGGCATGTGCTGATCGTGTGGGCGCTCTGTGCGCCAGGCAGCACGGTTATCGGTCCACTGTTCGCGGAGGGTTCAGCGATCGCGGTCGAAACCGGACTCCAGAATTACCTGAAGCAGATCGACGAGGCGCCTCTCCTGACCGCGGAAGAGGAAAAAGAGCTCGGTCGCGCGATCCAGTACGCGCTGAAGGTGCCCGAGCTCTTCGCCAGCGGGGAGATCACGTTCGAGGAGCGCGAGGAGGCGGAACGGAATGCGGCCGCCGCGCGCGACCGGATGATCCTCTCGAACCTGCGGCTCGTGGTGAACATCGCCAAGAATTACCTGAACCGGGGCATGACGCTGGCGGACCTGGTGGAGGAAGGCAACATCGGCCTGCTCCGCGGGGTTGAAGGTTATGACCCGGCAATGGAGACGCGGTTCAGCACCTACGCCTCCTGGTGGATCAAGCAGGCGATCAAGCGGGCGCTCATCAACACGGTCCAGCCCGTGCACATTCCGGCCTACATGGTGGCGATGATTGCCGACTGGAAGCGCGCCTCGGCGGAGCTCGAAGCCAAGCTCGGGCACCAGCCGAGCCTCCAGGAGATGGCAGAGCACATGAAGCTCTCAGAGCGGAAGGTGCGGATCATCCGTCGGGCGGTGAAGGCGTTCAGCGCGCCGACGCAGTCCGAGGGTGCCGACGGGGGCATGAGCCTGTCGGAGATCCTGGCCGACCATCGCACGCCCGCTCCGGAGCAGCAGGCGTTCAACCAGGCTGATTCCGAGGTGATCCGGCGGCTGCTCGACCGGATCGACGAGCGCGAGGCCACCATCCTGCGCCTGCGTTTCGGCCTCGATGATCAGGAGCCGATGACCCTCAAGCAGATCGGCGCCAAGATCGGCCTGACCCGCGAGCGCGTCCGCCAGCTCGAACGCGAGGCCCTGAAGAAACTGCGCGAAGCGGTGGAAGAGTTGTAGCGGCACGATCAGGCTGACGCACATCTCCAGACAGAGTGATGGAGAGAGCGAGCGATGGAGCGAATTGCTTCATCCGCTTGTTCAGATCCGCTCAGTTTGCAGTCTCCCCTCTTTTTGGTGAGTTCATGAAGGCTTCGTGCCCAGTCGCCGTCATTCCCGGTCCGGATCAGGGCGTCGAAATCCGCGAGGTTCCGCTGCCGGAGCTCGCGCCGGGATCGGCGCTGCTGCGCGTGACGTACAGCGAAGTGTGCGGGACGGATGTGCACCTCCAGCACGGGCGACTGGCGGGCGTGCCGTACCCGCTGATCCCCGGTCACGTCAGCGTCGGCGTCCTGGAGAAGGTGCGCGGGCCGGTCGCGGACGTGGAGGGGCGGGAGCTGCGCGAGGGCGAGGCAGTCACGTTTCTCGACGTCCACGGGACCTGCGGGGCGTGCTGGTACTGCCTGGTCGCGAAGGCCTCGACGCGCTGCCCGAATCGCAAGGTGTATGGCATCACATACGGCGCCGCCGACGGACTGGCCGGCGGCTGGGCGGAGTACGTCTATCTCAGGCCGGGCACGCGCATCCTGCCCCTCCGTGGCGTACCGATGGAGCGTTTCATGGCGGGCGGGTGCGGCCTGCCCACGGCGGTGCACGCGATTGAGCGAGCGGAGATCCGGCTCGCAGATACCGTGCTCGTCCTGGGCGCCGGCCCTGTCGGCCTTTCGGCCGTCGCGCTCGCCCGTGCGTGCGGAGCATCGCAGGTGCTCGTGATCGGCGGGCCGGAGCGCCGCCTCAAGACGGCCGCACGCATGGGGGCAGCGGCCGCGATCGATATTGCCGAAAACGACGAGCGTCAGCGCATCGACTGGATCCGCCATCACACGGGTGGTCGTGGCGCGGACGTCGTCATCGAAGCAGCCGGTGCGCCCGAGGCTGCGATCCAGGCGATGCGCTACGCGCGCGATGCGGGGCGGGTGGTGATCGTCGGACAGTACACGGATTGCGGCGACGCCTCACTTAATCCGCACCTGGACTTGAATCGCAAACACCTCGACATCCGCGGCTGCTGGGGCTGCGATTGTTCGCACGTACACCGCGGGATCGAGTACCTGCGAAGCGGTGCCCTGGCCGTCGCATGGGACGAGATTGAACTCGACCGCTTTCTTCTCCCGGATGCCCAGAAGGCCCTCGACGCCGTCGCGGCAGGCAGCACGGTGAAAGCACTGATCGCCCCCGCCTCCCGTTGAGCCTCCCCGGGCACGCGCGTTTCACTCTCACAGCCAGCCCGGAGCGGCAGAGCTGCAACCGGACGAAATCGGCGTCCGCTGACGGACTCTGCCCCCTCCTCAGCTCATCCGTTTGCAGATTACGGGTTCTCGACGGTCCGCTGTGGTGGTATGGTACTGCGTTCCGGGACGGACTGGGTCGTCCGCCTGAAACGAAAGACAAAGGAGCCTGTCATGAAGCGCACGCTGGTGTGTGGCGTCATCGCGTCCACTGTCGCCCTCCTGTGGGCCGGGCCCCGCCTGCTGTCGGGGGGAGAGGAACGTGCAGGGTCTGCTCAGCCGTCGGCGGAAGAGATGCAGGAGATGATGAAGAACTGGATGGCGGTGGCCAGCCCGGGTCCGCACCACCGGAAGCTGCAACCGTTCGTCGGCTCGTGGAAGCTGACCATGAAGTCGTGGTGGGGCGGCCCCGGCGGCGAGCCGGTGGTCACGCAGGGCACCTCGACCACGCGATGGGTTCTCGAGTCGAGGTTCCTCATGGACGAGGTCAAGAGCGAGGTGGCCATGCCGGGGCCGGACGGCGCGATGAAGAAGATGCCGTTCGAGGGGATCGGCCTCAGCGGCTACGACAACTACCGCAAGCAGTACGTCGGGATGTGGGCCGACTCTATGGGTACGCACATGCTGACTTACACCGGCACCGCCTCTCCTGACGGCAAGGTGTTCACCTACTACGGCCAGATGGATGAGCCCATGCTCGGGGTGACTGGGCGCATGGTGCGTTACGTGACCCGCGTGATCAGCGACGACAAGCATGTGTTCGAGATGTACGACCTGCACGCGGGAGAGAATCACAAAGCCATGGAGATCGTCTACGAACGCACCGGCAAGTGAGCCCGCTCCGGCAGAAGGGCGCGACCGCACTACACGGTTCGCCCTTCGCCGCCTTCGTATTCCGCGTACGTTTTCGGCGTTTCCCACACGCGCACCTTCGCCAGGCGGGCGGTGCCGAAGCGGCCCTGCAGCAGGTCCCATGCGACGCGGGTGATGTTCTCGACGGAGGGGTTCAGCTGGCGGAACTCGACGCAGTCAGCGTTGAGGTGCTTGTGGTCGAAGCGGTCGATGACCTGCTGTTTGACTGTCCGCTCCAGATGTCCCAGCGAGAAGGTCGGCGGCGTTTTCGAGCCGACAGCGACTTCTACCGTCACCTCGACCTGGTAGTTATGTCCGTGCCCGTTCGGGTTGTTGCACTTGCCGAAGACATCGCGATTCTCCGCATCGCTGAGCTCGGGGCAGTGCAGGCGGTGGGCGGCCGCGAATTCGAAGGACTGCGTGACGTAGACCATGTCGAGGTTCTCCGCGCGGACGCCATAACTGAGAAAGGGCGTGATCCGCATTTCCCACTCGGCCCAGCGCGTGCCGGCCGGGGCCTGGGGCGCGAGCATCTTTGCGATCGCGCGTATGACGCTCTGGGGCGTGACCAGCGGCGCGCTGCGCACCACCTGGTTGAGGATGGGAATCGCCTGGTCGCGCAGCAGGCGATCCAGATGCTTGATGTTGCATAGATAGCCGATGCGGGGGTCCGGTTCACCGGAGACGATCGCGCGGAGCACGACGTACGGCTGGATCGCCGCGGCCGCGGGCCAGCCGGCCCACGAGTTGACGATGTCACCCGCCGGCTCGGGGCCGAGGCTCAGGCGAATCTCGCGCATCAGTCGCATGCGCGCGATTGTAGATCCATGCGGGAGCGGTATCCAGACGGCTATCGCTTCAGGATCGCAGTTCCCCTGGCCTCACTGAGCGCGGTCGCCCGGACAAAATCGGAGGTTCGCTGCGCGAGCAGGCGATCCACCGGTTGTGAACCAGTGCGGACGCGGCTAGAACCGTGCCATGCACCGCGATCCATTCGATTCGCTGCAGGTCATGCGGTCCGATCGTGACGCCATTCTCGCCTTCGTCCGCGATCGCGACGTGGATTGCCCCTTGTGCGGCTACAACCTGCGAAATCTGAGCGAACCGCGCTGCCCGGAGTGCGGAAATGAGCTGCAGCTGCAGGTCGGGCTCGCGCACCTGTTCATCAGCGCATGGGTCGCCACGTTCGCCGCCTGCGCGCCGGCCGCCGGGCTGGGCGTTCTCTGCCTCGTGATCACGCTCAGGGAGGGGCCGCCGGGTCTTTCCGGGACCGGCGCCATTTTCGCTGCTCACTGGTGGTGCCTGGCAATGCTGCCGGTGACGATCCTGCTCGTGTGGCGGCGTACGCGGTTCATGCGCCTGAGCCGGGTCACGCAGGTCGGAATCGCCGTCGTCAGCGTCATGATGGCGGTGGCGATGCTGATCTGGGTATTGACGGAGTTGCTGACGGGTGTCCTCTGAGGCGGCCGCGCCACAAAAGCAAGACGGCGCCCGGAGGTGCCCGGACGCCGTCTTGCCTGTTACGCCGAAGATTATGTGCCGCCCGTCAGCCCTCGGCCGCGCGGAGCCCCATATCGAGGAACCCTTCGAGCTTGCGCGCCCGCACGGGGTGCTGGAGCTTGCGAATGGCTTTCGCCTCCACCTGGCGGACGCGCTCGCGGGTCACTTTGAAGATCTTGCCGACCTCCTCGAGCGTGTAGGTGTAGCCGTCCCCGATGCCGTACCGCAGCTTGAGGATCTCGCGCTCGCGGTAGGTGAGCGTCTTGAGCACCTCCTCGATGCGGTCCTTGAGCATCTCGTTGCCGGC
>CAZJTF010000421.1:0-5605 GCA_964548565.1 uncultured Planctomycetales bacterium
TTCGCTTGGCGCCGGCGCATTCCGCGCCGGCGGCGGCCGGGGGCTTACTCTCCCCCATGCGGTCTTCGGATGAGAAAGAGCGGGCTTCCTGCGCGGAAGCTCTATGTGGGGAACACCGGGGTCGCTCCGCAGGCGCTCCATGGCGGCGGAGCGGGGTTGAGAGCGGGTGGTGTGGCGCGTTGAGGGGGCGTCGCGGGGACGAGGCGTGGCCACAGTCGACAAGGAGGTTGTGCGGCGCAGTTGTCGCCAGGATCCGGGCGTTCTGCCTTGTCCGTGAGACCGCGCGCGGGCTGAAGCCCGCGGCTCTTTGCTGCATCGGCGCACGCGATTGCGATCGATCAAAGCTCCCCGGCGTCAGGAGTGCTGTCTTGCGCGCGACGAAGGGAGGACAGGAAGGCCAGAATCCGGGGAACGTCCTCAGACAGCACGCGACGTGACCATGCTGGTCCTTTGGTGGCGCTTGTGATCTCGAGAGTCGGGAACAGCTGTTGCCACCAGACGGTCTTCAGAGCGTCCGGCAGGTCCTCGTCTTCGAGAGCAAGAAACTGGAACTCCAGGTTCCTGGTGAGCTCCCCGAGATCCGCGTCCCTATCCTCGTAGGCGCGCACCCACGCAATCATTCGATCCACGATCCGCAGCTGTCTTGCGGTCAACATCAGACTTCCCAGCCTCTCCTGATCAGCCCCCAGCAGTCCTGGGGCGGTGGCCTGCTTCCAGTAGTCCTTCACCGCGTTGCCAGTTGTCTTCCATGGAGCGGGCGCAGAGCTCTGATTCTCGCTTCAGAAATCTCTGCACCATCGCAGGCAGTCGGTCCAGTTCGAGTTTAACTCGGAAAGCTGCCCGTCGCCAGTGACATCCAGTGGCCGTGCTCAGGCGGACACGCCTGAACTCCGCTGACTTCGGGGCGACGATCGCTGCCGGGCCCGCGGTGGGGAGCAATCGGCGCGGAGCGGGGCTGAAGGCGCGGTGTCGGGGTGTCTGCCTTGTTCGTGAGACCGCGCGGGCCGAAGCCCGCGGCTCTCTGGGGCGATGCGCGGGTCAGAGCAGAGAGCGGAAGACCTGGCAGGACGTCTCCACGTCCTTTTCGGCGAGTTGCCCGTGGAACGGCAGCGCGATCGTGCGGTCGCTGAGCGCCTCGCAGATCGGGAAGTCGCCGCGGGCGTGCCCGAACTTTTCCGCGTAGAACGGCTGCAGGTGCACAGGGGTGAAGTAATTGTTGCACCCGATGCCCCGCGCCCGCAGCTTCTCGAGGATGCGGTCGCGGTCCTCGCGGGTGTAGTCGTCATTCAGGCGGAGCACCATCACAAACCAGCTATTGCGGCAGTCGGGGTGGATCTTCTGGAGCCGCACTCTCCGCTCGTCATGCAGGCGGGCCAGGTAGTGCTCGGCCACGCGCTGACGGTTTGCGAGGATCTCGCCCAGGCGCGCCATCTGGGCGATGCCCAGCGCGCAGTTGATGTCGCTGAGGCGATAGTTGAACCCGAGGCGCTCGTGGGCCAGCCACGCCCCGCTGTCGCCCCGGCCCTGGTTGCGCATCGAGACGACGAGCCGATGCACCTGCTCGTCGTTGGTGACGATCATCCCGCCCTCGCCGGTGGTCACCTGCTTGTTCGGGTAGAAGCCGAAAACGCCGACGTCGCCCAGCGTGCCGGCCGGCCGGCCCTTGTACGTGGCGCCCAGCGCCTCGCAGGAATCCTCGATCACCCGCAGGCCGCGGGCGCGTGCGATGTCGACAATGGGGTCCATCTCGGCCGGCTGGCCGAAAACGTCCACCGGCAGGATCGCCCGCGTCCGGGGCGTGATCGCTCCCGCGATACGGGCGGGATCGATGTTCCAGGTGTCCGGGTCGATATCCACGAAGACGGGGCGCGCGCCCTCGGCCAGAATACAGTTGGACGACGCGATGAACGTGAAGGGCGTGGTGACCACCTCGTCCCCGGCCCCGATCCCCATCGCCCGCACGCAGAGTTGCAGGCCACTGGTGCCGCTGTTGACGGCGGCGGCAAACCGCACGCCCAGGAGGCGGGTAAACGCCTGTTCAAACTCCGGCAGCTTCGGGCCGAGTGACAGGTGCGGCGTCAGCAGCACCGACTGCACGGCCTGGCGCTCGGCGTCGGTGATATCCGGAGAAGACAGTGGGATCTGCATCGAAAACTCCCGAAATCGCGCGGTCCGGCGCGCAAAACGGCGGCATTGTAGCCCAAAGCCATTTCCGCCGACATAGTAGCTACGGCATCGGCTCGCGCTCCGCGCGACTTGCCAACCGGTGAAGGACCCATAAGATGTCCCGCCGGGCAGCCGAAACGCAGCCGGCCACAAGGAGCACTTTCTTGTCCGATAAGCAACTCCTCGAGAAGATCAAGAGCAGGAAAGCACTCGTCGGCATCATTGGGATGGGCTACGTCGGACTTCCGCTGGCCCGCACCTTCGGGGCCGCCGGCTTCCGGATCCTCGGCTTCGACGTGGACGATCGCAAGATCCAGATGCTCAACGTCGGGCGGAGCTACATCAAGCACATCCCGGACTCCATGATTCAGACGCTCCGCAAGGACGGCCGGTTCGAAGCGTCCAGCGATCCGAAGTCGCTCCGCGCGTGCGACGCCATCCTGATCTGCGTCCCGACGCCCCTCTCGAAGATGCGTGACCCGGACATGACGTACGTCGAGAAGACGGCCGAGACGATCCGCGGCCAGCTCCGCAAGGGGCAGCTCATCGTGCTCGAGAGCACCACCTACCCGGGCACCACGCGCGAGGTGGTCAAGCCAATCCTCGAGCAAAGCGGCCTCGAGGCAGGCAAAGACTTCTACCTGGCGTTCTCGCCCGAACGGGAAGATCCGGGGCGCCAGGACTTCACCACCGAGACGATCAGCAAGGTGGTCGGCGGCTATGACCCCGCAAGCCTCGAGCTGGCGTCCACCCTCTACGGGCAGGCGATCGCGAAGGTCGTCCCCGTTTCGAGCTGCGAGGTGGCCGAAGCGGCCAAGATCCTCGAGAACGTCTACCGCTGTATCAACATCGCCCTCGTCAACGAGCTCAAGATGTGCTTCGCGCGGATGGGCATCGACGTGTGGGAGGTGATCGAGGCGGCCAAGACCAAGCCGTTCGGATTTCAGGCGTTTTACCCCGGCCCCGGGCTCGGCGGGCACTGCATCCCGATCGACCCCTTCTACCTGACGTGGAAGGCGCGGCAGTTCGGCGTCGCGACGCGGTTCATCGAGCTGGCGGGCGAGATCAACACCGGCATGCCGGAGTACGTCGTCCACCACGTGGCCGAGGCGCTCAACACGCAGAAGAAGGCGATCAACGGCTCGAAAATCCTGGTACTCGGGCTGGCCTACAAGAAGGATGTCGATGACATCCGCGAGTCACCGTCGATCGAACTGATCGAGCTGCTGAAGCACCGCGGCGCGAAGGTGGACTACAACGATCCGCACGTGCCGACCACGCACAAGCAGCGCGAGCACGACCTCCGCATGAAGTCGGTGCCCCTCACGCCGCAAAACCTCAAGAAGTACGACTGCGTGCTGATCTCGACCGATCACAGCACGTACGACTACGACATGATCGTGAAACACGCGAAGCTGGTCGTCGACACCCGCAACGCCACAGCGAAGGTCAAGGGCGCGAAGAAGAACGTGGTCAAGGCGTAGGGCGCGGCTACTGTCAGCTCTCCCCTGTCGCTGTGCGCTACTTCAACTCGAACACCGCCCCGGCCTCGGGGATGGTTACCTCTTCGAAGCCGTGGTGGTTCATCGTGGCCGCCAGCGCCTCCGACTGGTCCGGCTCGCCGTGCACCAGGAAGGCCCGCCGGCAGCCCCGGGCGAGCGGCGCGGTCATCTTCGCCAGTTCGTCGGCGTTGGCGTGTGAGCTGAAGCCGTTCAGCACTTTCACCCGGGCCCTCACGTCGTAAAACTCGCCGAGGATCCGGACGCGCCGATGGCGCTCGACGAGGCGCCGGCCCAGCGTGTTGGCGGGCTGGAACCCGACGATGAGCACCGTGTTCCGCGCGTCGGTGATGTTGTTCTTGAGGTGGTGCAGGATGCGCCCGGCTTCGCACATCCCGCTGGCGGACACGATGACGAGCGGGCCGGGGCGGCCGTGCAGCGCCTTGCTTTCCTCGACGTTCTGCACGTACTCGCACTTCGCGCACGTCAGCATGTCGCCCGTGCTGTGGTTGAACGCGCTCGCCTCGTCGTCGAAGCTCTCGGGGTGATTGCGGTAGACGTCCGTCGCGCGGAGTGCCAGCGGGCTGTCCACGATCAGCGGGATCGTGCGCGGCACGCGGCCCTCGGTCACGAGCTGGTGGTAGTAGTACACGAGCGCCTGGGTCCGCCCCACGGCGAAGGACGGCACGATCACCTTCCCGCCGCGCTCGAACGTCTCGAGCAGAACCTGCAGGAACTGCTCCTTCGTGCCCTCGGCCTCGGGGGTGACGCGCCCGCCGTAGGTGCTTTCGCAAATCAGGTAGTCGCAAGCCGGCAGCGGCTCGGGATCTTCCAGGATCGGGGTCGACGGGCGCCCCAGGTCGCCGGTGAAGACGAGCCGGACGGGATTGGACCCGTTGGTCAGATGCAGGAGCACGCCGGCGGAACCGAGCATGTGACCCGCTTCGTGGAATTCGGCCCGGATCCCGGGCACGACGTTGAACATATCGTGGAGCCGGCGGCCCTGCACGAGCGCGGCCGCCTTTTTCGCCTCGTCCTCGGTATACAGCGGCTGGATCGGAGGCTCGCCGCGCTTGAGCCGCTTCTTGTTCAGGTAGAAGGCGTCCTCCTGCTGGATGTGGGCCGAATCGGCCAGCATGATCTCGACCAGGTCGCGCGTCGGCTCGGTGGCGTAAATCGGGCCGCGAAATCCCTCCGCATAGAGCTTCGGAAGCTTGCCGCAGTGGTCAATGTGCGCGTGGGAGAGCACGACCGCGTCCAGCTTGCGGGGATCGAACGGAAACTCGCGGTTCTTGCGTTCGGCCTCTGCCCGGCGGCCCTGGAAGAGGCCGCAGTCCAGGGCGATGGTGTGCCCGTCGTTTTCAACGATGTGAAGCGACCCGGTCACCTCCCGGGCCGCGCCGTAGAACCGCACACGCGCCATCCGGCGTCCCTCCACACAGACTCTACCGGATGACAGTAACAGAACGGGCCGGACAGGGCCAAATGCGCGTGCACCACAGGAGCCGATGCCCGCGCGGCCAGTCCGGGCAGCCGCGCGGGACACCGGCGACGAATCAGCCGGCAAGAGTCAGGGGAGAAGACTCCTGCCGACGGAGCGATTCCACCTTCTCGGCGGCCTTCTTGCCAGCGATGAACGCGTGGTCGGAGTTATAGTACTCCCACTCACTGTACCGGCCAGCGAGAATGATGTCGTACGGGGCGAGCCACTCACGGATCATCTTGACGTTCCTGGCCCGGTTGTGGTCGTACACGACGTAGGCGTGCGGCATGTCGGCCATGTTGGCGCAGATGATCGGGTCGTCTTCCCGGAGGAAGCCGACCTTGCGGCACTCGTCGATGCAGCGCTGGATCAGCGCGTCGCCGTCGCAAGGCAGCGGCTTGCTCGGCCCATACGTGATTTCGCACGTGAAGCAGAAGCCGCCGGGCGCGTTGCAGTG
>CAZJTF010000422.1:0-5586 GCA_964548565.1 uncultured Planctomycetales bacterium
GGGCGGCCGCTTCTTTTGAGAAGCTTTAGCCGTATGATGCCGATCAGAGTGATGGCTGAAAGAAACTGACCGCTGAATCGGGGACGGCTGCCGAGGATTGGCTGATAGCTGATAGCTGACAGCTGACAGCTGATAGCCGATAGCTGACGATGGCTGAGAGCTGAAAGCTGATAGCTGACAGCTTTGATCAATCCCTCAACGTCTTTCCCGTCAGCTTCAGGAACACCGTCTCGAGGTTCGGCTGCTGCACGGAGAGCGACGCAAATTTCACTCCGTCCGCCGACAGTCGCGCGATGACTTCGAGCGGCCGGTCCGTATCGACGTGCAGCGTCGTGCCGTCGAGCCGCCCCGGCAGCGAAGCCGCCTCCGCGGGGCGCCCTTCGAGCTCCGCCGTCACGACCGAGCCCCCGCCGTGCGCGCGGATCAGACCCGCCAGCGTGTCGATCGCCAGGATCCGCCCCGCATCCATGATCGCCACGCGATCGCACAGCCGTTCGGCCTCCTCCATGTAATGCGTGGTGTAGATGATCGTGCGCCCGCGCGCCTTCAACGCTTCGATGCTGTCGAAGAGGTGGTTGCGCGACTGGGGATCGACTCCCACCGTCGGCTCGTCGAGCAGCAGCACCGGCGGGTCGTGCACGAGCGCCGCCGCCAGGTTCAACCGCCGCTGCATCCCGCCCGAGTACGTCTTCACCAGGTCCCCGCGACGATCGGTCAGTCCGGCCGACTCCAGCGCCCCGCCCACCGCCTCACGCAGACGTCTGCCCGAGAGGCCGTACAACCGCCCGAAAAACCGCAGGTTCTCCTCGCCCGTCAGGTCGTCGTACAGCGACATCGCCTGCGGCGCCAGTCCGATCCGGCGGCGCACCTCGGGCCGCATCGGGTCGTGTGCCCCGTCGATCTCGATTTCGCCGCCGTCCGGGCGCAGCACGCCGATCAGCATGTGAATCGTCGTCGTCTTGCCCGCCCCGTTCGGTCCGAGCAGCCCGAACGTCTCGCCCGGCGCGATCTCGAACGACACGCCGTCGACGGCCACGAGGTTCCCGTACGATTTGCGAAGCCCGCTCACGCGAATCATGGTGCTGGATGTCCCCGATCACCCCTCCGGCGCCGGCCGAGTTTAGTCGAATCGCCGCGCCGGGAGAATGACGCCGCGGATCGACACCGTATTGACCCCTATGGTGCCGGCTGCGGGCATCTGTGTTATACGTGTCACCTGCTCCAGCCCGCCCGCGCCCTGCACGGCACGGCGGGCGCTCGGAACGACCCGGAGGATTCCTGATGACCGGCCGTAACGACCCGTCAGACCCGCCGCACGATCCGTTCGCGCACTCCCTCGATGCGCCGGAGCCGGGTTCGCCGATCCCCGACGCCGTCGAAGGCGAAGCGATCGCGGAAAAAACCGCCGAGCCCGTCCCAAAGCTCCCCGATGACGCCACGCCCGAAGAGAAGGAGCTCCACTGGTTCCGCCACGTCTACCAGGGCGACCGAATTCCCCAACTCACCTTGCGCGCGGTCCTCATGGGCGGCATCCTCGGCATGTTCATGTCGATTTCGAACCTCTACACCACGCTCAAGCTGGGATGGTCCTTTGGCGTCGCCATCACTGCCTGCGTGTTGTCCTACGCCATCTGGAACACGCTTCGCCAGATCTCCGGTCATCGACTCACTCCGATGACCATCCTTGAGAACAACTGTATGCAGTCCACGGCCGCGGCCGCTGGCGCCTCCACGGGCGGAACCGTCGGGACGGCATTCGGAGCGCTCCTCCTCATCACCGGCCATCATGTGAGCTGGACCATTCTGCTGCCCTTCGTGTTTCTCACCGCCGCCCTCGGCGTCTTCCTCGCCATTCCCATGAAGCGCCAGATGATCAACATCGAACAGCTTCGCTTTCCCAGCGGCATTGCCGCCGCCGAAACGCTCCGGAGTCTGCACGGGCACGGGGGAGAGGCGATCCGCAAGGCTTACTCCCTCCTGAGTGCCCTCCTCGCTGGCGGCCTCATCGGCATCATGCGAGGGCCGGAGGGTGCACTCCGCGTTCTCGACCGCCTGCATCAGTGGACCTTTCGTCTCCCGGACATTCTGCTGGACCAGGTGCTGAACCCCCTCCGTGGGCGGCAGCTCGTCGGGCTCGGCTTCGAGCCCGGCACGCTGATGATCGCCGCCGGCGCTTTCGTTGGTCTTCGCGTATCGCTCTCGATGCTCGCCGGCTCGATCCTGCTCTACTACGTCGTCACCCCCTGGCTGCTCGCGCGCGACGCGATCATGGCCGGCACGGCGGGTTACATTCCCTCGTTCGAAGCATCCGCCACCGGGATCATCAATCCGACCCGCTGGGCGCTGTGGGGCGGCACGTCAATCATGGTCTTCTCCAGCCTCGCCTCCATCGCGGTGCAGTGGCGGACGATCGTGCGGTCGTTCAACATTTTCGGGCGTGCATCCGCCCGAAGCAGCACCCCGCCGGAGCTGGCAGCCATCGAAGTACCGGTCTCCTGGCTCGTCGTCGGCGTAATCCCCGTCGGGATTGGCCTCGTCGTCATCAACTATCTCGCGTTCAAGATGTCCATCGTGCTCGGAGCCATTGCCGTCGCGATGTCCTTCGTCACCTCGCTGGTCTGCAGCCGCGCGACCGGAGAGACCGACACGACACCGACCGGCGCCATGGGTAAGCTGACACAGCTCCTGTACGCCCTCCTGGCTCGCGACAATCGCGTCGTCAACCTGATGTCGGCCGGTGTGACCGCCGCCGCCGGCGGGAGCGCAGCCGACCTTCTGACCGACCTGAAGAGCGGCTATCTCCTCGGGGCCAACCCACGCAAGCAGTTTATCGCTCAGTTTTCGGGGATCTTTTTCGGCGTGGCCGCTATTGTTCCCGCCTGGTACCTGATGGTGCCCGACAAGGCGGCGCTCGAAGCCTTCAATCCGCCCGCCACGAACATGTGGAGAGCTGTGGCCGAACTGCTGGCGGCCGGCCTCGACAAGCTGCCGGTGACCGCCCAGGGCGCGATCGTCATCGGTGCGCTGATCGGAATCGCACTACCCATCCTGACGAAGCTTTTTCCGAAAGCGGAGCCCTATATGCCCTCCGCGATGGGCCTGGGCCTTTCCTGGGTGGTGCTGTTCCAGAACAGCCTGTCCTTCGCCATCGGCGCGGTTCTCGCCTGGCTATGGACTCGTCGACACAAGGCGAGCAGCGATACCTACCTCTTCCCGATCGCGGCCGGCCTGATCGCGGGCGAATCGGTGGTCCTCGCTTTGATCGCGATCGCCGCTACCCTCGTGCAGTTCCTCGGTTGAGTGACGGAAAGTGTGGAGGGCGCGCCACTTATCTGTGTTTGCCCGATCAGGATCCGCGGCTTCCTGCAAAGCACTCTCTCTCAGTGCGTCGGCAGCAGCTCGATCAGCTGGTCGATCTCTTCCGGCGTGTTGTAGACGTGCGGGCTCGCGCGGAGCCGCCCCTCGCGAACCGCGATCACCACGCGGTGCTCGTTCTCGAGGTGCATCTGGATCTTGTCGTGGTCGTGCACGTCGGAGATGAACGCGACGATCCCGCTCGCCTCGCCCGCCCGCCGTGACGAGATCACGCGGTAGCCCTTGTCCTTCACGCCCCGCACGAGACGCTCCGTCAGCATCATCACGTGCGACGCGACCTTGTCGATCCCCAGTTCAAGAAACATCTGAATCGACGCGCCGAGGCCGTAGATCCCCGCGAGGTTGTAGCTGCCCGTGTCGAACTTGCAGGCCGTGCTCACGAACTCGAAGTGGTAGTTCCCGAAGTCCAGCGCGTCCTTCATGCCCAGCCAGCCCGCCATCACCGGCCGCAGGTGCCCGATGAGCGCCTGGTTGCAGTAGAAAATGCCACAACCTTCGGGCCCGCACAGCCACTTGTGTCCGTCGGCCGCCAGGAAGTCGATGTTCATCCCCCGGACGTCGATCGGGAAGACGCCCAACTGCTGGATCGCATCCACGCAGAAGAAAACGCCCTTCTCCTTGCAGATCCGCCCGAGCGCGACCAGGTCCGCGCGGTACCCACTCGCGTACTGCACCGCCGACACCGTCACCACCCGCGTCTTGCTGTCGATCGCGCTGGCGATCCGGTCGACCGGCACGCGCCCGTTCTCTTCCGGCACCATCTTGAGGTGCACGCCCCGCGACTGCAGGCCCATCCACGGGTAGATATTCGCCGGAAACTCGACATTGGTGGTGACGACGTTGTCGCCGGTATTCCAGCTCAGCCCGTTGGCGACCCAGCCGATGCCCTCGGTCGTGTTCTTGACGAATGCAATCTCTTCCGGCGCCGCGTTGATCAGCTGCGCCGAGAGTTTCCGCACGCGCTCCGCCTGTTTGTAGAAGCCCGCCTTGATCCCCGCGCACGTCGAAAGCTGTTCAATGTACAGCCGCATCGCGTCGGCCGCCGGTCGGCTCAGCGGAGCCACGGCCGCGTGATTGAGGAAGTTGTAGTTCCGCGTGATAGGGAACTGCTCACGAATCGCTGTGACATCCATTGGGCTCACCCCGTAGCGCGTGCGAAGCGCGCTCGCCTCTACTTGAAGTGTACGTCTTAAAAAGGGGAAGGTCCACGTGGATTGTGGATATTTGAAAGCGGCATCAGTAACCCGCCGGCTCGCCGCCCTTGCGCGGATCGGATACGCCCGTCAGGCGCTGCGGCTCGATGCGAACCGCCTGCACGACAGCGTCGCGCTTCCGCTCGGAGATCACGTGCCCGCGCCGCGCGAGCCCGGTGATTACCGGATCTTCCGCGCCGTAACCGTTCCGGTAAACGATATCGGGCTCCCACTGGTGGTGCAGGCGCGGTCCGCCCACCGCTTCAACCAGCGGCAGCCGGTAATCCAGCACGTTCACGATCACCTGCAGCGTCGCCGTAATGATCCGCGGCCCGCCCGACGCGCCCACCGCCAGGATCGGACGCCCGTCCTCGAGCACAATCGTCGGCGACATGCTCGAGAGCGGCCGCTTGCCCGGGGCCACCGCGTTGTGCGTCGACTGCAGCAGGTTGAAAGCGTTCCCCTTGCCCGGTTCCGCGGTGAAATCGTCCATCTCGTTGTTCAAAACGATTCCACCCGCCTGCACCATCGAGCCGAAGCTCGTATTGATCGTCTCTGTGGCCGAGACAACGTTCCCCCAGCGGTCCACCACGCAGTAGTGCGATGTCCCGGAGTCTTCCGGCAGGGTCCAGCCGTACGTCGGCGGCAACGACGTCCGATGAAGGTCGATCCGCCGCGCGAGCTCCGCCGCGTATGCCTCCGACGTCAGCCGCGCCACCGGCACTTGCACGAAATCCGTGTCCCCGAGGTGCCGGGCCCGGTCCGCCATCGCGTGCTTGAGCGCCTCGACCGTCAGATGCGTCGCCAGCGACGCATCCTCACCCCGGATCTTCGCGAGATCCCAGTTCTCCAGGATGTTCAGCGTCTCCGCGATGCAGATCCCGCCTGACGACGGTGGCGGCATAAGCAAGACTTCATACTGCCGGTACCGCGACCGGATCGGCTCCCGCCACGTCGCCCGGTACGCCTTCAGATCTTCCTCCGTCATGATCCCGCCCTGCGAACGCACGACGTCCAC
>CAZJTF010000423.1:0-1948 GCA_964548565.1 uncultured Planctomycetales bacterium
AGGTAGTTCTCGTGCTGAATGTCGCTGCGGGTCTTTGAACGTCGCTGGTGGATTTCCTGGTCGATGCGGGCCAGCGTTCGGAAGACCTCGGCCGCCTCCTCGCCGCGCTGCCCGACTGCCTTCACATACGCAGCGAGCCATTGCGGGTCGATCCTGAGCGACTGGCGGATGATATCCAGCACCGGCTTCCATTCATCCGCTTCGTCGGCGGGCGCGCGCATGTGGAAAGTGAACTGGTTGCTCCACATGGCCGTGGAGGCCCGCCAGTCGCACAACGCCGTTGCTGCCGCCTCGCGGTAGCGATGGCCGCCCTCGGCATAATCAAACACCACGACGCCGGCAGTGAAGGTCATGGGCGTCTTGCCCATCTGAGCCATTGTCGCATTCACGCCTTGGGACATCTCCGACAGGATCTGGGCCAGTTCCGGCAGTTCGCCGCGCTGGCGGATGCGCACATCGGTGGCACGCGGACGGACCTGCTTGAAGCCCTCCGAGAGATACTCGTCGACAGTCGGCATTCGCTTGACGAGCGCCCCGTTGTATCCGGACCCCGGCGGGAACAGGCCCGCGAGATTCGCGAACTCCGGGCTGCGGGTGAAATCCACGAAGTTGTACGCCGGCGCCCAACGGGCCATCACCGTTCCCGCCGCGTCGCGTTTCACGCTGAAATCGCACTTGGTCTCGATCGAATTGAGCGCGCCCCCGGCCGCCGTCGGATCGACCGAGAACAGCCCGCCTTCCACCTGCCATCCCTCCGGCACAAGCACGGTGAAGGCCTTCTGCCTGGGTTCCCACTGGCGCTTCAGCACCACCGTGACGGGCTTCTTTCCGGAGGCCATGCCGCGACTGCCGGAAGCCGGCGCTCCTGGTGACGGCTGGGTCCGTGCAGGCCTGCTCGTAATCGTCTCAGTCCGCTTGCCCGGTTTGTAGGGGCCCGGGGTCAACGTGGTGGTCAGCGTGGTTTTCGTCCGGCTGGTGAATTCATGCTGGGCGCCTTCGACGGTGGCCTTGCCCGCAACGGTCGCGTTGCGCCTGCACGCGTCGCGGACCACCAGGCCGGTCTTGCGGCTGACAGTCAGGCGGGCTTGCTCTTCGAGGTTCACCCTGCTGAGGGTCACGTCAACGCCCATCATGCTGCTCGTCTTCGAACTGGACTGCGTGTACTGCGAACCTGCCTCAATGACGGCATGATGGTCGTCGCCGGATGTCTCCATGGCCGCCAGCTTGCAGTCGTAGCGGGCCTTGAGTTCGCCGATGATCGGCAGGTCCAGGCGTACGCCTGATTTCCAGGTGTCGCCGACGGCAACCTGCGATTTGGGCGCCAGCGACTCGAGCCGGCGAAACTGGACCTCGATGGACTTGTCGTTCATTCCGGCCTTCATCTCAGCCAGCAGCGATCGCTGTGCGTCGGTGGCCGCCTTCTCGTTCAGTTGCTCCCAGAGCTTGCCCAGACCACCTGCTTCGATCACCGTGTCGTCGGCATCGAGCGTGACGACGATCTCGGCGGCCATCAGCGGGTTGTAGGCAAACTCCTGACCACCTTTGTTCTCGCGGCTGTTGGTGCTGTCGAAGCGATACCCGTCGCCTCCGCTCTGCCCCTCGGACTGGATCTCCACTAATTGCATCTTCAGCTGTTTCTCGCCATTGTCATTGGCCCTGCCTGTCGCAATCTGCCACACTTGAGTCGATCGGTCGGTGCTGGCCACCTCCTCGCTGCCGATGGTTGTCGTGCCCTCGGTACTCGAAACGATAGTCATGACCCAGTTTCCCTCGGGCCAGTTGATCTTCACTGGTGACTTGCCATCGGCCTCGTTGGCGAATGACGCGCCGCAGAAACTCACGATGATGGATGCGGTCAGCCACGGCATGATTCTCATATGTAGCTCCAGGTGCCACTTTGAAAAGGATTAAGCCGTCACCGGACACGTGTATCGCCGGCCCATCGATG
>CAZJTF010000423.1:2048-5558 GCA_964548565.1 uncultured Planctomycetales bacterium
GGGTGCCGCATTTGTGCTGCTGCAACCGGGGGGCCGATCGATGCCCACGGCGCGTTCCCGCTTCGCAGAACGCCTCGACAGCCGCGCACCGGACACGGCCTTTCGGATCGGGATGGGAGAACAGCCAGCGCCAGCACCTTCTCCTCGATGCGGCGTCTGCGTCCTGGACTGCAAGTACGCGTGGCGACTCTGGGGCGAGGCAAAGGTTTGTCCACAATCGGATTCGCTCGGGCGTCGGAAAAGGAGCGATTTGAACGCCCCGCCAACCGAGCACAGAGCCAAGCAGCCGCGCCGAGCGAACCCAATTTCACGCAAATGACGAAACAACAGTCATTTACACACAACTCGCGCGCCCTCGCACGCTCCATTGCTCTTTCGCTCCATCTCACCCGGTCACTCCCTCACCGTGTCACCTTATCATCGTGATCCCGTCACCCGCCCCACCCGAGCGGCCTACACTCAAAACGAGCCCCGAAATTCGCGCCGCACCGCCGGTTCCGGCCTGCAGCCGCGTTCAAACTGTCGAAGGAGAGGGCTTTTCACATGTCGTGTGATCCGAACACCAAGGGAAGTTGCCGGGTCTGCCCGGGCACCTGGATCGTGCTCGCGCTCGCGCTGGCGGCCGTCGTTTACAGCCTGCTGCCGCGGTCGGCCGGCACCACCCCCCTCAAGGACGCGTCCCAGCGGGTTGCCGTGCAGAGCTTGTCCATGCCGGACCTCGACGGAAAGATCTGGAGGCTGGACGATCAGCGCGGCAAGGTGGTCCTGGTGAACTTCTGGGCGACCTGGTGCCCGCCATGCCGTGAGGAGACGCCCGACCTGGTGCGCCTGGCGAAGGAATATGCCGGTAAGGAGGTTTCTTTCGTCGGCATCGCGCTGGATCAGGGCGGCGACGAACAGGTCCGCCGGTTCGTCAAGGATCAGGGCATCCCGTATCCGATCCTGATCCCGCAGGACGAGTCCCCGCTTCTCTCGACGGTCGACACGATCCCGGTGACGCTCCTGATCGATCGCCAGGGACGGATTGCCCGGCGATACGAGGGCGCGGTGACCCGCGACGAGCTCAAGACCGATCTGGAGCGTCTCCTCCCCGAGGCCTGATCAACTGCTCAGATCATGATCTCCCGGCTCCGTACACAGTGCCGGCCGGGTTGCGACAGCCTTATCGGCTGGAAAGGACAGGCTCATGCGCTCCACACGTGCGGTATCCGTCGTGTCGATCACACTCGTTGCTGTGACCCTCGGCGCCGGCTGGCTCGCCCGACCCGGTCGCGCCGGGGAGGCGATCTCGACTGTCCAGTCGCCCGTTCGGAACACGCGTCAGTACATGATCATGGTCCAGGATCCCCGTTCCGTGGACGTCGCCCTCCAGACGGGCATGGAAATGCTGCGGATGAAGGAGCTCCCGGCCCGGAACTTCGCCGTCCTGGTGGTCGGCGAGGGCGTTATGGCACTTGCTCCCGGCACCAAACTCGGCCAGCTCCTGACCGACGCCCGCGGGGCGGGGGTGCGGATCGTCGCCTGCCGCATCGCCGTGGACCGCGCCGGCCTCCGCCCGGACCAGATCACGCCTTCCGCGGAGATCGTCCCCAACGGCCTCATTGAAGGGTTCCGGCTCCTCGCCATGGGATACCTGTCGTTAGAGCTATAAGGGGATTTGCGATGCTCTTCAAGAGGTGCTGAGCCAGCGAAGGGCGACCATCAGGCAAGTCGCTCCCGGCTCACCCCCTCTCTCATTCAGCCCACGGGGCGCCGAGACTCCTCACGGCTGATCGCACCCCGCACGAGCCGCCCGCCCGGCCCCGCTGTAGCACCGCTGAAACGACCCGAAGTCATCCGCGTCCACGTCTCCGTCGCCGTCTCCGTCGGACCGTACGCAGTTGCTGCTGCCGTTGTGCGGAATCGATGCTCCGGTGCTGCAGGCGGTGAATACGTCGAAGTCCGTCCCGTCGACATCCCCGTCCTGGTCGAAATCGACGCGCACCTTCGCCGGGCAGCCCGTCGCATCCACGCTCGCGCCCGGGACGGTGTTCGGGCATGCATCGCAGGCGTCGCCGACGCTGTCCTCGTCGCTGTCCGACTGGTCCGGGTTGGCAACCGCCGGGCAGTTGTCGTGGCAATCGGCGATCGCGTCCGTGTCGCTGTTTGCGTCGGGCACGCCGCAGCCGCACGCTCCCGCGGACTTCTTCGCCGGGTCGCTCGGGCAGAAGTCACATGCGTCGTTGTTCAGGCCGCAGACGGTCCCGTCGCCCATGTAGATGCCCGTCTCCTCCGTGCAGGCGGATGACGTCAGCACCGAGCAGGTGCCCGTGCCGTCGCCGTTGCCGATGCAGCACGCCCCTGTGCCTGCTGGCGACACGATCTGTCCGTTACGCACCTCGATATTGTCCACGAAGCTGTACTTGGCCGAGCTCTTGAGCGGGTTGCCGAGGGTCATGCTCACGCGGTTGAACGGCCCCTTGTACTCGCGCACGACCTCGTACGGTCCGCGCGTGAGTGGACTGTCCCCGGGAGCGTCGATCGACAGCACGACCGTGTTGGTCTTGATCACCATGCGGAACGTGGTAACGCCGCCGAAGGAGCTCTTCCACAGCTGCAGGTACTGCCCGTCAATCGAGCGCAGGTACTTCGAATAGTGCCACCGCCGCCCGTCGAAGAAGCAGGCCGCGCCCATGCTGCCAACGCCTTCGAAATCGGAGGTGCGGTTGACGGCGGTGAATGAGCCGAACCCCAGGCCGCGGTACACGCGCCCGGCCCGCCACGGCCCCTGGTCGCCGTTGCTCTGGTCGGCGTCCTCCGTGACTATCCCCGTCCGCGGCACCGCATCATCGCTCGTGCCGTCATGATGCGTCAGCTCGATGTAGAAGTTCGAGTACGCTCCATAGGCCTCGCCCCGGAAGTCGATGGAAAACTCGACGGTGAGCGGCTTTTCGTCGGTGCCGTGCAGCGTGCTGGCCGTGCCGATGCCGTCGTTGCCGGCGCCGTACGTGGCCGTCATGTTGGGCTCGAGGTTCGCCGTCATCCGGAACGCCGCGCCCTTGTTGGTGTTCAGGCACGCGGCCCCGGGCTCGATGGTCGTCCCGCTGGTGAACGTCCCGGGCGTGGATCCGAGGGTCAGCGGCCACCGCGCGTTGAGCGAGGATTGGTTCCACGATCCCACTTTCGCACTTCCGCTGAGGCTGCCGTCGAACTCCTCGTCCAGCCGTTTGCCGCCGTACGGGGACGGATCGCAGATGTCCCCGATGCCGTCCTCGTCGTCGTCGGCCTGCGTCGGGTTCGCGTTCAGCGGGCAGTTGTCGCACGCGTTGCCAACCCCGTCGCCGTCGCTGTCAGTCTGGTCGCCCGCTACGAGCGGGCACTTGTCGCAGGCGTCGCCTACCCCGTCGCCGTCGGTGTCCTGCTGGTTGGCGTTCGCTTTCGTCGGGCAGTTGTCGCAGGCAGTCCCGACGCCGTCGGCGTCGCTGTCTGCCTGGTTCGCATTCGACACCAGCGGGCAGTTGTCCGCGGTGT
>CAZJTF010000424.1:0-5554 GCA_964548565.1 uncultured Planctomycetales bacterium
TCAGCAGCACCTGGACGGTGGCGAGCCATGTCGGTCTTGCCTGGTTCCTGGTCGTCGCCCTGTTGCTTCTGCTCGGTTACGCCACCAAGGTTTCGGCGGTCTACTCGCGGCGCGTGCTGTTCGCCTGGTTCCTGCTGACACCGCCGCTGATGGCAGGGCTCGTGGTGCTGCTGCGGCAGTGGGCCCGGCGGATCCTGATCGCCTCAGGGCAGGCACGCACGGCGGTGATCGCCGGCGGCAACCGCGTGAGCCAGCGGCTGATCGAGACGATGCGTGAGCGACCCGAGCTGGGGCTGGTGTGCCATGGGCTGTTCGACGACCGCAGCGCCGAGCGTTGCGGGGAGGCGTTCGCGGGGCTGCTGCGCGGGCGCTTCGCGGATCTGGCGGCCTATGTGCGTACGCACCGCATCGACACGGTGTTCATCGCCACGCCGTTCAACCATCTCGAGCGCACCGGACAGTTGCTGAGCGAACTGGCGGATACGACGGCGTCGATCTACTACGTACCCGACGTGTTCGTGTTCGACCTGATCCAGTCGCGCACCATCGATATCAGCGGTACGCCGGTGGTGGCGTTGCGCGAGACGCCGTTCGCGGGCTGGCGCGGTCTCGCCAAGCGGGCGAGCGACCTGGTGCTGGCCTCGCTCATGATCCTGATCGGGCTGCCGCTGTTTCTCGGCGTGGCGCTGGCAGTCAGGGTCAGCTCGCCGGGCAGCGTGATCTTTCGCCAGCGCCGCTATGGGCTCGATGGCGCGGAGATCGTGGTGTGGAAGTTCCGCACCATGAAGGTGTCGGAGGATGGTGCGCAGGTGAACCAGGCGACGCGCGACGACCCGCGCATCACGCCGGTCGGCCGGGTGCTGCGCAAGTACTCGCTCGACGAGCTGCCGCAGCTTTTCAACGTGCTGCAGGGGCGGATGAGCCTGGTCGGCCCGCGGCCGCACGCCGTGGCGCACAACGAGACCTACCGCCGGCTCATCGACGGCTACATGATCCGCCACAAGGTGACGCCGGGCATCACGGGCCTCGCGCAGGTGAACGGCTGCCGCGGCGAGACGGCGAACATCGAGGACATGGAGCGACGGGTGCAGTACGACCTCGATTACCTGCGCCACTGGTCGCTGGCGCTTGACCTGAAGATCCTCGTGCGCACGCTGACGGTGCTGTTCCGCGACCACAAAGCGTACTGAGAGACGTGGCCAACAACGACAGGGCGTCGTGCCGGCAATCGGCCAGGCGCCGGAATGTTCAAAAGCCAGGGAAGGGCTCCGCATGCTGACGACAGAAAGACGCTGGCTGCCGATCGCCGGGCTGCTGCTCATAGTGGCTGCGCTCGGGGTCACCTTCGACGAGGGTCTCGCCAAGATGGTGAAGACCCAGTGGCAGATGCCGGAGTACCAGCACAGCTACCTGATTCCGTTCATCGCCCTGTATCTGATCTGGGCCAAGGCGACCGAGCTGCAGCGCGTGCCGATGGAGCCTTCGTGGGCAGGTGTTGGCGTGATGGTGGTCGGCTTTCTGGTGTTCCTTGCCGGAGAGCTCAGTGCGATTTCGACGATCGTGCAATACGCTTTCCTGATCACCGTACTCGGGCTGGTCATCGCGTTGATCGGCGTACGGGCAGCCGCCGTGATCTGGGCCGGGCTTGCGTACCTGTTTTTCATGATCCCGCTTCCCGTCATGGTGACTCACAACCTGTCGGGCACGTTCCAGCTCTGGTCCTCCGAAATCGGCACCGCCTTCCTGCGCCTGGTCGGCATCAGCGTCTTCCTCGAAGGCAACGTCATCGACCTCGGCGTCTACAAGCTGCAGGTGGTCGAGGCCTGCAGCGGGCTGCGCTACCTCTTCCCGCTGACGAGCTTCGCCTTCTTCTGCGCCTACATCTTCCGCGGCCGGCTGTGGCAGAAGGCGGTGATCTTCGTCTCCGCAGTGCCGATCACGATCCTCATGAACAGCTTCCGCATCGCCGTCACCGGCGTGCTGGTCAACATGTACGGCACCTCCCAGGCCGAAGGCTTCCTGCACTACTTCGAGGGCTGGATCATCTTCGTCGCCTGCATTGCGCTGCTGTTCCTCGAGATGCTGCTGTTCTCGCTCATGGCCGGGCGGCGCCTTGCCGAGACCTTCGAGGTGGAGATCCCCGCGCTCGGCGACTTCCGCTACCTGATTCCGCCCGCCGGCCTGAAACCCCCGGCGCTCGCCGCGCTCGTGCTCGTCGGCGCCGGTGCGCTCGGCTCGCTCGCCATCGGTGCGCGCGAGGAACTGATCCCCGAGCGCGTCTCCCTGCAGCGCTTCCCGCTCGTGCTCGGCGAGTGGAACGGCCGCGACGGGCGCCTTGCCGCCGACGTCCTCGACGTCCTCAAGCCGAGCGACTACCTCATCGCCAACTACGCCACCCGCGACAACCCCGCCCCCGTCGAGCTCTACGTCGCCTACTACGACTCCCAGCGCAAGGACGCCACCGTCCACTCGCCGCGCGCCTGCCTGCCCGGCGGCGGCTGGCTGATCACAGATATCTCCCAGCGCGAGATCCCGGAACTCCTTCCCGACGGAGCACCGCTGCCCTTCAACCGCGTCGTCATCGAGCAGAGCGGCCAGAAAGCGCTCGTCTACTACTGGTTCATGCAGCGCGGCCGCTACCTCACCAGCGAGTACCTGGTGAAGTGGTACATCTTCTGGGACGCCCTCACCCGCAACCGCACCGACGGGGCCATGGTGCGGGTGATGACCATGGTGCCGGAGGGCACGGACGTCGCCGCCGCGGACGAGCGCGTACAGCAGTTCATCCGGGCCGCGGAGCCGAAGCTGTATTACCACATACCGCAGGAGGTGGTGGCGGTCGGAGGTGACGGCGTGGGAACGAGCCGGTGAGTCGCATCTTTGGCATTTTGGTCTACCATGGCAGCAGTGCAGCGGGGCTCGCCGCGCGGAAGCCGTTTCCAAAGTATGAGATGGATCGAAGAGAGCGGATCGGTCTTCCGATGGCGCGGTGTGGTTCCAGGGCTTGTAGCACTCGTGGCCACTGCGTGTGCGGCGTCGACACCACGAGCAGCGTTTGCAGGTGACACTGCAGCGGCCTCCAGGTTGCCATCCATACGAATGACCGCGGTTGAGCCGATCTCATCGGAGCCAATCCTCCCCACAGTCGTTCCAGTGGTGTCGTCGGCAAGGACCCTGCATCTCTCGGCGGCACGCGGCGAATTCGAGCCTGTCAGCTTTCTGATCAGAACGGGAGCGAGTGCCGCAGCGTCACTGAAATTGATACCAAGTGATCTGACGGAGACGGAAAACGGTGCTGTGACGTACGGTACGTCCGAACGCTGGAAGCCCTGGTGAGCATCATGTCGACGTATTCGTCGGTTGAGTCGAGGGTATCTGCCGCCTACCTGGCGAATCTTCGGCGTGACCTTCAGCAGCAACAGCTGCATGCCGGAAAATACAACCAGGGCGTACAGGTAGATTTCGTGGCGAGGTGGTGAAGCGCATCAACCGGCTACGGGAAGCGGCGGCAGGCTCTCCTGGGGTTGGACCGAGAGTTCCACGATCGGGGGCAGCGTCAATATCACGAGGTACCGGTGTGCCCGAGAAATCAGATTTGGGGGGACGAGGACGTTGGCGGTGGTACGACTGGATTGACTGGGTGGGCGGTTATCCGTTCATTTTCTATCCTATCCCCGAGGCTGAGATTGCGGACGATGCCAGCACTTTGAAGCTCATCAAGCGTTGATTCGTCCGCCAGGTCCCAGTGAGCCAGTCGTGAAGCAACTCGTGCAGAAACTGCTGGATGGCAAAATGGCCATCCTCGACGTCCCCACGCCGATGGTCGGCGCCGGCATGGTGCTGGTGGCCAACCATTACTCGCTGATCAGCGTCGGCACGGAGAAGAGCGTGGTCACCGCGGCCCGCGACAACCTCATCACCAAGGCGCGCAAGAAGCCCCAGCAGGTGAAGCAGGTGCTGGACACCCTGGCCACCCAGGGGCCGGTGCAGACCTACCGGGCGGTGATGAAGAAGCTCGATTCCTACTCGCCGCTGGGCTACAGCACGGCAGGCATCGTGCTGGCCGTCGGGGAGGGGGTGCGCGGCTTCCGGGCGGGGGACCGGGTGGCCTGCGCCGGGGCGGGCTATGCCAACCACGCCGAGGTGGTGGTGATCCCCGAGAACCTCTGCGTGCGCCTGCCCGAAGGGGCGGACCTGGCCCTGGCGGCCTACAACACCGTGGGGGCGATCGCGCTGCAGGGCGTCCGCCAGGCCGACCTGCGGGTGGGCGAAAGCTGCGTGGTGATCGGTATCGGCCTGCTGGGCCACCTCACGGCCCTCATTTTGCGGGCCTCCGGGGTCCGGGTGCTGGGCGTGGACGTCCGTGAGCGGGCGCTGGAGCTCGGCCGGCAGCATTGCCTGGACGATGCCGCCGTGATGAGCGATCCCTCGCTGGCGGACCGTGTAATGCGCCTCAGCGGAGGAGTGGGGGTGGACGCCGTGATCATCACGGCCGCCACCCGGAGCCTCGAGCCCATCAACCTGGCCGGCCAGCTGCTGCGGAAGCGCGGCACGGTGGTGATCGTCGGCGACGTGCCCACCGGCTTCCAGCGGGACCCGGACTTCTACCGCAAGGAGCTGACCGTCCGGATGTCCTGCTCCTACGGCCCCGGCCGGTACGACCTCGAATACGAGGAAAAGGGCTTCGACTACCCGCCCGGCTACGTCCGCTGGACCGAGAACCGCAACATGCAGGCCTTCCAGGACCTGCTCCATTCCGGCCGCATCGACGCCGGCTACCTCACCTCGCACCGCTTCGCGTTCGACCAGGCCACCGACGCCTACGACATGATCGTCAAGGGCGAGACCGAGTGCCTCGGCGTGATGCTCGAGTACACCCCGGTGACGACGGTGGAGCACGGCAAGGTCGCGGTCCGCCCGGCCGCGGCGTCGCAACCGCATCCCGGCACCCTCGGCGTCGGCTTCATCGGCGCCGGCAGCTACGCGCTCGGGCACCTGCTGCCGCACCTCTCCGGCGCGAAGAACGTGGCGCTCACCGGCGTCATGACCGCCTCCGGCAACAGCAGCCGCGGCGTGGCCGAGAAGTACGGTTTTAGCTACGCCACCGGCGACGCCCGCCAGGTGATGGACGACCCCGCCACGACTGCGGTGTTCATCGCCACCCGGCACGAATCGCACGGTGACTACGTGTTGCAGGCGCTGGCGGCCGGCAAGCATGTGTTCGTCGAGAAGCCGTTGTGCGTGACCGAGGACGAGCTGCGGGCGATCGAGCATGTGGTAAGGCAGGCCGGCGCCGGCGGTCACGGCGCGCGCCAGCTGCTCGTCGGCTTCAACCGCCGCTTCGCGCCGCTCGCGGTGCAGGCGAAGAAGGTGCTCGGCGCCGGTTCAGGGACCGGTTCATCGCCCATGGCCATGGTCTACCGCGTCAATGCCGGGTCGATCCCCGCCGGCACCTGGATCCAGGACCCCGAGCTCGGCGGCGGCCGCATCATCGGCGAGGCCTGCCACTTCATCGACTTCATGACGTGGATGAACGGCTCCCTGCCCGTCAGCG
>CAZJTF010000425.1:0-5534 GCA_964548565.1 uncultured Planctomycetales bacterium
CTCGGCATCCCGGGTGGTCTGCAGGTCGCCGACCAGGACGGCGCATTTTTGCGGGGCGAGGGCCGGGATCGTTCGTTCGAGCAGGCTCGTTTTTCCGCTGCCGGGCGCGCTCATGATGTTCACGGCGAGCACGCCTGCCGTACTGAGACGCTGGCGGTTCCCGACGGCGAGGGCGTCATTCGCTTTCAGCACGCTCTGGACAACATTGATTTTCATGGGCTGGGTACCTCTTCGGGCGCCTGGCAGGTCAGCGACTTCAGGATGATCTCGTTTCCCGCGACGATCCGGGCATCAGCGGCGCCGCACTGCGGGCAGACGAAATTGTCGATCTCCGGAAGGAACATGCACTCGCACGGGTTGCAGACGGCGACCACCCGTTCCTCCGAGACGTTGAGAACTGCCCCCTCCGCGATCGTTCCCTCCGCCGCGGCCCGGAACGCCAGTTCCAGTGCTTCCGGTACGACCTGCCGGAGGATCCCGATTTCGACATCGATGGAGTCGAGGCGGGTTGCGCGGTTTTCCCGGGCGATACGGACCGCCTGCTTGACGATCTCCGTCGCGATCGACAGCTCATGCATCGGCGTGCGCCTCCGTGACAGACCGTGCCTGGTCCACCAGCCGGATAATCTCCTGCTCTGCCTGCAGCATTCCCCGTGCCGTTCCCGCACTGAGCTCGTCGCCGAATTCCATGTCGTACGCCCGGACGCAGACCAGCCAGGATTCAGGTACCCGATAACCGGCCGCCCGCGCGAAGGACAGCAGCACCGGCGGGGCGCAGTGGTGGGTATTCAGGGCCGTGGGGGACGATTCCTCGACACGTTCGACAATCACGTCCGGGCCGTCCGGTCGGACGTGGGCATCCACAAAAATGGCCTGCCGGCAACCGTCCAGATCGCAGATCAGTTCAGGACCGAGCTGGTGATGCTGCTGGATCCGAACTTCGGGGGCGTCGGCGAGGCGCACCTGGAGCCGTTCTGCGAGGCGCAGCGCTACCCCGTCGTCCCGACGGCCGATGTTTCCCCAGGCAATGATCAGCACGGGCTGCGGCATCACTCTATCTCCGCTTGACGCTGTCGAGCTTGTCACCCTTGGCGCCGAGAAGGTCTACGACCAGCGGCATTTGGCCGACCGCGTGCGTGCTGCACGAGAGGCACGGGTCGTAGCAGCGAACCGCGGCCTCGACCTTGTTCAGCATCGGTTCGTCGAGGCTGGTTCCCTGGACGTAGCGTTTGGCGATGTCCGTGACCGCCTTGTTCATGGCATCGTTATTCTGGCCGGAGGCGACGATCATGTTCACGCGCTCGATGCTGCCCCGTTCGTCGACGACGTAGTGATGGAACAGCGTACCTCGGGGCGCTTCGATGACCCCGATGCCCTCGGGCACGATGTGGTAGCTTTCGGCAATCAGCTCGTCTCCGCAGATGTCGGGATCGTTCAGCAGCATCTCCGTCCGCTCGATGCCGAACAGGATCTCGATCAGCCGGGCGTAGTGGTAATAGAGTGAGCCTTCGACCGGCTTGCTGTCGCTGAGCTGGCGAAAGGTCGCGAGTTCCTGGTCGGCCTCCGGCGTTCCGGCCGCCTTGCAGATGTTCAGCCGGGCCAGCGGGCCGACGCGGTAAGACCCCTGCGGGTATCCCTGCGCGCGGTAAAACGGGAACTTCAGGTACGACCACTCCTCGGTCGCCTCCGCAATGAGCGAGAGGTAGCCGTTGGGGTCGTAGTAGTCCTCGAGCAAGCTGCCATCGGCCCCCATCATCCGGAGCAGCCCGTCGTAGTGTTCGAGCTTGCCATCCGGCGTGACCAGCCCCATGTAGTTGCTGGGGAATGAGGCGAATGTGCGGGTGAACTGCTCGTTCCTGCTGTAGTAGTCGAGCAGCAGTTTCAGACCGAGTCGCGCCGCCTCCTTGGCTTCGTCCGCGCGGCGGAGCAGGTCGTCGCGGTCGTCCTGCTTGAGGGGGCGGTTCATGCCTCCGGGAATACAGACGTCCGGATGGATCTTGCGCCCCCCGACGGCCGCAATGATGTCCTGTCCGAACCGGCGCAACTCGATGCCCTTGCGGGCGGTGGTCGGGTCGGCCGCGATCAATCCGAAGACGTTCCGCTGTGCCGGCGGGGCGTCGAAGCCGAGGAGCAGGTCGGGCGAGCTCAGGTGAAAAAAACTGAGTGCGTGTGACTGAATCATCTGCCCCATGTGCATCAGCTCGCGGAGCATCCGTGCCGTCGGCGGAGGCTTCACGTCGCAGATGGCGTCCACCGCCTTGGCGGCGGCCAGGTGGTGGCTGACCGGGCAGATCCCGCAGATGCGTTCGGTCAGCGTGGGCATCTCGGAGAAGTGGCGGCCTTCGCAGAACTTCTCGAATCCACGGAACTCCACGACATGAAAGCGGGCCTCCGCGACCTTGCCTTCATCGTCGAGATGAATCGTGACCCGGCCGTGACCTTCCACGCGGGTGACAGGATCAATCTTGATAACCCTGGACATCATGACCTCTGATCAATCGTAATTCAGCACGGGCTCTTCCGCGGGCTTACCCGTGAGCAGCCCCTCGACAGCGTTCCAGATGGCGGCCGCACTCGGCGGGCAGCCGGGGATCCACGCGTCCACCTTGACGTACTCGTGAATCGGTTTGACGTTCGGCAGCAGGGCCGGCACCTCCTCCTGGGGCACGGCGCCTTCGGAGTTGCTCTCCGCATCCACGTATGCGCGCTCAAGGACCTCCTCGACGGGGAAGAGGTTCCTCAGCATCGGCACGCAGCCGAACCCCGCGCAGTCGCCCAGCGAGACAAGCACTTTCGCCCTGGCCCGGATCGTCTGTAAAACGTGGAGGTTCTCCTCGTTCGCCACGCCGCCCTCGACCAGCCCGATGTCGCACTCGGGGATTTCCTTGACGTCGGTGATGGGCGAGGCCACCACGTCCGCCAGGGCCGCCAGGTCGATCAGCTTGTCATCGAGGTCCAGAAGCGACATATGGCAGCCGGAGCAGCCGCACAACCAGACACTCGCAATCCGTTTCTTCGCCATACCAACTTCTCCGCCCGGCGGATCGATCTCACTCTGCAACCAGGTTGAGCAGCCCGGACACATCAACCGACCGTTCGGACGGCCGGCAGGACACCACGTGCCCGTCCGCCAGGTGCCGGATTCCCTCCGGTACGCCGGGAGCCACCCAGGCGCACTCGGGCCCGCGCCATCCTCTGGCGAGCTGCTGGAAAAACGCGACTTCGTCGACCCAGCCGCTCAACGGCTCCATCAGCCGGCGGCCCTTCTGCAGCCGACCCTCGAAATTGACGAATGTGCCCTCGCGCTCGGCCCAGGTCGCGGTGGGTATCACCAGCTGAGCCACTTCGGCGACGGGATGTTCGCGGGCGACCATCGCCACGACGAAGCCGATCGTCCGCAGCTTCTCCAGCGCGTTGCGATCCCAGGTCTGGTCGTCATCGCCGAGCATGAGGAACGCGACGTCCACGCTGTGCGGATCGAGCGTGGCGAGCGTCAGGTCCGAGTGTCCCAGCATCCGGGCACCTGCACTGTTGGCCCCCATGGCTAGTTCCATGATCCGCCACCGTCCCGATGCCGTCTTGCGGTTCGTCGCTTTAACGAGATTGAGAGCGGCGATCATGCCGTCGGGACGGCCGGCGGTCAGGCCGTTGCTGCAGATGATGATGGGTCGCTCAGCCTGGGCGTACATGCGGGCCACGTCCTTCAGGCTTGCGGCCGGCATACCTGTCATGATGGCGATCGTGTCGTCATCGAGTTTTCCGAGTTTCCTCGCGAGATCCTCCGGCAGGTCCACCTGGGCCTTGCCGTCGTCGATCAGGTACTTGAGGATCGCCGAGAGCAGGATGTGATCCTTGCCGCGTTCGACGCGGAGGTGGATGTCCGTCCAGTCGGCAAGCCACGTGTGTCGCGGATTGATCTTGACCAGCTTCGCCCGGCGGTGCAGAACCGCGCGGCGAACATACGAGGCGATCACGCCGTGGGTTTTCTCGAGATTGCAGCCCAGCAGCATGATCATGTCGGCGTCCTCGAGATCCCGCAGGCCGGCCAAGGGCGCGAGCTGCCCGTTCAGTTTGAAGGCTTCGCGGACGGCCGGCGCATTGGACCGATCGAGCAGCGCCCACCGCTGGCTCCCCACGCAGCGCGTGATGAAGCTGTGGAAGGCGGACAGGGTTTCGAGTGGCAGGCGCGGGCTCATGAGCCCGATGACGCGTCCGGGGTCCGCCTGCACCGGCGCCGCCGACAGACGCCGGGCGCATTCGTTCAGCGCGTCCTGCAGACCGCGTTCGACCCACTGGCTGCCGCGTTTGATGCGGATCGAGCTGATCCGCGGCGCGCCGGGGTTGACCAGGCCGAACCGCCCGTGCTGGCAGAGAACGTGGTTGCCGCTCGGCCCACCGGCGGGCGAGAGCTCGCCGATCTGGCGATGGCGGACGGAGGCGTTGATCCGGCAGCCCACGCCGCACCCGGGGCAGATCGTCTCCGTCAGTTCCAGCGGGAGGCGGCCCTGCCAGTGCGCACTGCGTTTCTCGAACAGTGCCCCTGTCGGGCAGACGGCTACGCACGTCCCGCAGGACACGCAGGAGCTGGACCCGAGGGGGATGCCGTTGTCTGCCACGAGGACCGTTTTCGAGCCGCGGTTGTCGAGATCGAGTACGTGCGCGCCAATCCACTCATCGCACGCGCGGATGCAGCGTGAGCACAGAACGCAGCGGTTCTGGTCGAGGGCGATGCGCGGGTGAGAGTTGTCCACCGGCAGCGCGGGGAACAGGTAATTGTAGCGCAGGTGATCGATTCCGTGCTCGTAGGCGGCGGACTGCAGCTCGCAGTTGCCGCTCCGCGGGCAAAACGGGCAGATGTGATTGCGTTCGCTGAACAGCAGTTCCAGCGTCTGGCGGCGGAGGCCCTCGAGCGAAGGGGTGTGCGTCAGGATGACCATCTGGTCTTCGGCCGGTGTCGTGCACGACGGTACCGGTCGGCGCTGGCCTTCGATCTCGATGATGCAGAGCCGGCATCCGCCCACATCCGTCAGGCCGTCGAAATGACAGAGCGTCGGGATGTGGATGTCGTACTGGCGACAGACCTCCAGGATCGTCTGCCCCTCGTGGGCGATGATGTTCTTTCCGTTGACTGTCAGTCGTATCTTGCTCATACGTTACACCTTCACCACCGCATCAAACCGGCAGACATCAAAGCACGCGCCGCAGTGGATACATCGATCCATGTCGATCGTGTATTTCTTGAGGCCGTCCACCTTGTGGATCACGTTCACCGGGCAGTTCCGGGCGCAGATGCTGCAGCCAGTGCACTTGTCGAGCGTGATCGAGAAACTCAGAAGCTGGCGGCATACGCCGGCCGGGCAACGCTTCTGGCGGATGTGCGCTTCGTACTCGTCCCGGAAGTGCCGGATCGTACTCCGTATCGGGTTCGGGGCAGTCATGCCCAGGCCGCACAGGCTGGCGGTGCTCACGACGCCCGAGAGCTCTTCGAGCCGCCGGAGGTCGTCATCGCCCGCGGTGCCCTCGGTGATCTGCGT
>CAZJTF010000426.1:0-5479 GCA_964548565.1 uncultured Planctomycetales bacterium
CTCCCATGCCGCGACATCCATCCGCCCAGCATTCCGCCGAGCAGTCCGCCGAGGATGCCCCGCCCGAAGCCTCCTCCGCCGGCGCCGCCTGGATACGAACCCCCACCGGGATACCCGCCGCCGATCGGCCCACCCGAATAGCCCCCGCCCTGGCCCGCGTCTCCCTGGCCGTAACCGCCCGCTCGCCCATACCCGCTGCGCGCCCGCCGGAACATTCGGAAGATCATCACCACCGCAAGAATGGCGAGCCCCCAGCAGAGAACGCTGCCCATGCCTCCGCCGCACGTCGGAATCACCGGCATGTTCGGCGAATCGGTGCGCGGCGAAGTCGTGCCGGGAGTTGTCCGCTCCCGCGGGCCGGGAAGCCCGCCGGTAGATCCACCGCCCTTTGCCTGGGAATTGGCCTGCGCGAACTTCGCCCCTTCGATGAGCGCCGCATCGTAGTCCCGCTGGCGGAGCTGCCGCAGCATCACGTCACGCAGGCGGTCGCGATTGCCGGCCGACATTCCCCCTTCGGTCACGACCTCCAGACGTCCGGGCTCCTGCACGATCAGCGCGTACACGCCGCTGATCCCCAGATCGCGGGCCCGCGAGCGTCCCCATGCGTTGAAGAAAGCGTCCTTGCCTTCCCGCTCGTAGCGTGACCGGAGGGAGTCCGGAATTCCGGAGAACGTCTCGACGACGAAATCGGGTTTTCCCTCGCGACGCATCTCGGCGATGATCCGATTCGCCTGCTCGACCGCGCGGGACGTGAACACGCCGGCGTTGTCACGGATCGCCGGCTCGATTGCCTGGAGTTGGCCTGCAAACGTCAGAAAAACCGCGGCAGTGATGCCAGACCATGCTGCGGTGCGCATACGGATCTCCTTGCAGGGCCTGGAGGACGTGCCGCATCCTCCGCCCGTGGATTGTTGGCGGCCCAAGCCGAAAGGTCGACTACGCATCCGGAGCACTGCAGACGCGAATCCGCGAAGCTCATCGACTCAGCGCGAACTGCTCCGGAGTGTGCGGACGGTCGAACCGGGAACGGAGTTACAGTAAGGTCTCAGCCGTGGAGGCCGCCTGCTCCATGTCGAGGAGGGCGCGCTTCAGAGAGACCCCCTGTTCGGCCGAAAACCCGCCCAGCCGACCGCCGGAAGCCAGCACACGATGACACGGGATGACAATGGGAATACGGTTGGAGGCCATGGCTCCCCCCACGGCCCGGGCAGCCCGGGGTGCTCCGATGCGGGTCGCGAGTTCTCCGTACGTAGCGGTCTGGCCATAGGGAATCCGCGCACACGCCTCGAGGGCCCGACGCCGGAACGGCGGAACTCCCTGGAGATCGAGCCGCACATGGAATTCCACCGGCCTGCCCGCGAAGTATTCCTTCAGGTCGCGCTGGAGCTGCGGCAGAATATCGTCGTCTCGCTCGGCCGAGGGGAATCGCGACGCCATCTCGCGCCGCGCGCGATCGACGGGACCGTCCAGAAGGAGGAGATTGGAGAGCCCCTTCGGCCCCTCCACGATGCCGGCACAGCACCGACGCGTTGAGATCACAGTCCACTGGTACATGCACCGCAGCGTACCCCCGGCACCGTGCCCGCATCAAGGTCAGCCGGGAGCGACACCCCCCATTCTGCGAAGCCGCGCCCGTTTGCAGTGCGCGGCATCTCACGTCATGCTCTCTCGCTGGCCGCCCGCCCTCCGTCGGGGCAGCAGGCGCCCCTCACCCGCCTGGAGTCATCGATCGTGACGCTCCGTGAACGCATCCTGGCCGTTTACCGTGGCGAGTCGCCTGATGTCGTGCCATTCATGCTCGACCTCTCTCACTGGTTTTACCACCGCAACGGTTTACCCTGGGACCTGAGCAAGGCGTATGACGAGCCGGAGCACGAACTCATCGCGTATCACCGCAAGGTCGGAGCCGGCTTTTACATGCCCAACCTGGGCAGCTTCTACGAGGTGCAGTATCCGCCGGACGTGAAGGCCACGGTGACCCGGAGTCCGGACGGCGGTGAGATCACGTGGCGGTTCGACACACCACTCGGATCCATCGAAAGGACACGTCGCTGGGAGCAGGCCACCTATGCCTGGGGCATTCCCGACTGGGGACGGCGCACTGCCGAAGACCTCCGAGTCTTCACGTACGCTCTCAAGGACCGTACGTACCGCCCGCGCTGGGACCGCTACCACGCCTGGGCAGAGGCCGTCGGCGATATGGGGGTGGTCTACCTGCCCCTCGGCTACAGCGCGATGGGGCAGCTTCTCAACTACTGGTTCGGCATCGAAGGCACGGTATATGCGATTGCCGACTGGCCGGAGGACGTTCGCCAGGCCATTGACCAGATCAACGCAAACAACCTCGCCTGCATCGACCTGCTCGCCTCGAGCCCGGCCGAGGTCATCATCATGGGCGACAACTTCTCGAGCGATGTGCAGCCGGCGCGGTTCTTCCATCGGTGGTCGGGGCCGTTCTACGTCGAGGCGATCCGCCGGCTGCATGCGGCCGGCAAGCGCGTGGCCGTGCACATCGACGGGCGGTTGCGCGGTGCGCTGGCCATGATTCGCGATGCCGGTGCGGACTGCGCCGACGCAGTGACCCCGGTGCCCATGGGCGACCTGACCGCAGCCCAGTGTCGCGAGGAAGCGGGCCCGGCCTTTATTCTCTCCGGCGGCGTCTCCCCCGACCTGTGGCTGCCGAACGCGAGTGTCGCCCGGTTCAAGCGCGCGGTGACAGACTGGCTGGATCTTCGCCGCCAGGGCTCGCGGTTGATCGCGGCCGCCGGTGACCAGGTCCCGCCCGGCGCCGCGGAGGACCGGATCGAAATCATGCGCGATCTTGTGGAGGAGGAGGGTCAGTACTGACTGGCGTCCCCCGCGCATTGCTCTCGCAGGGAGGAAAGAACCCGGCGATGGCCCCCATGCCCTGAGGACCATCGCCGTTGTATAAACGACATCAGAGACGATCAGGCGAGGCGACGCCTGACCCAGCCAACCAGGCCGAGCCCGAGGAAGCACAGGCCTGCCGCCGCAGGGGCGGGAATCGGCACGACGTAGTCCTGAAACTCCGGGTGCGAAACGGCCACGAGGTGTGCCTTCGCGCCGTTCCAGTTCGTACCGCCCTGGAGCCACGCGTTGGCCTGGGCGATCACGTTCGCATCGCCCGTCACCTTGAACGTGTTCTCAGTGTTATCCCAGACGCTCACGTCCAGCGTCCCGCTGTTCTCGTAGACGATCTCCCAGACCGCAGCCTGGAATGCCGCCGCTTTGATATTGTCATTGCCGATCTCGGCAAAGTGCTGCCCCCACAGGGCGGCGATCATGCCGGCCTTGGTCGCACCCATGGTCCCGTCGGCGCCGGGGCCGTTGCCCTGAGTCCGCGGAGCGTCATCGAGGGTGCGAATGTCGTAAGGCTTCAGACTACTGGTCGAGTACTGCATCTCGATGCAGAATCCGCGGTTGCCGATCGGCAGCGTCGCGTTCAGCACTTGGAGGTTGTAAACACCCGCCTGGGCGCCCACCCCGCCGATGAAGTTCTTTCCGTAAAGGGTCAGAACCGCACCGGGCGACACACTGACTTCTCTGACATCCGCGGAGCCGATCAGGCCGGCCATCGCGGGAGCGGCGACACAAGTCACCGCCAGAATCGTGATCAATCGTTTCATGTGATTATCCTTTTCTGCAGGCCGGCGCGGCACTGGGCCGGACCGGCGATGTCAAATTCGAAACCAATCGGCCTTCGTCGCGGCTCAGGCAAACCGACGCCTGAACCAGCCAACGAGACCGAGACCAAGAGCGACCAGGCCGGCCGCCGCGGGTGCCGGAACAGGAATCGAAGTCTGGGTGGCAAGACTTGCCCGGGTCGTCGCATCCTGGACGATCCTGAAGCTCCACCTACCGCCATTCCAACTGGCAAGCGCGCTGTCCACCGGGGTATTCACACCCGGCGCAAACGCGTAGAACATGAAGGAAATAGGCACGTTCGTGTCCGGCAGGAAAGCGAGATCGAACTGCATCCAGTTCAGCGCTGATCCTGTAGCCGTGGCAACGCTCTTCGTATTGATGGCGTTTCCCCAACTGGGATCGGTGAAGTTACGAAAAACGGGCGCCTCGAAGCCGGTCGTGGCTGGCGAAACCCACACGACCGCAAGTAGATCGAAGGACCCGGCACCACTCTCCTCGAACCGCTGCGCCCAACTGCCGATCTCCTGCGGATCGCCCAGCGGCGTCAAATTCGCCGTGGCGGCCGGAACGATGGTCAACAACGCAACGAGCACGAATCCAAACTTTTTCACTTGATGCTTCTCCCCTTTGGTCTTGACGGCTGCACGCTTCGATGATGCGTGTACGCCGCTTCCTGATGTCAACTCGCACAGATGTCACACGTGGATGCAGAGTCTGGAATCAGGCGCGGGGCGGGGGACCGCGTGCAGCGGTGGCGAGCGTGCTGAATTGCGAAACGCACCGCACGACAGGCGCGCGGGCGTTCACGCGGAGTGTCGGCTGAGGACGAAGATCGTGGTGCGGACCGTGAGACCAGCAGACGGGCAGCACCTGCCCGCCTGGCTCGAACGCGACCGCGTGTCCGACCTGGGCCGGCGCACTGGCGTGATACCAGTCCGCGATCGTACCGAGATGCATCCCGCGGGCAGAGCGGAGGACGCTCCACACGCCGATGGTCAGCAGACCCGAGAGTGCAATCCGCGCGCTGTCCGGCGGTGGAGGGAGTTGAATGACCACCGGTTCCGGCCCGGGGCCGCAGGCGCCTGCACGGAGACATTGCAGGTCGAGGCCTGCAGGGTAAATCAGGCCGAAAGGCTGCGCGACGGCTACGGGATCGAATGCCGTGCTCGAAATATCATCCACGGGAACGACGAACGGCAGGGTCGAATCGCAGGAGGGCGCTGCGGGACGTCCGACATCATGTCTGCCGGGCAGCGTGAAGGCGGGCGAAAGACCCGCCTGCGCCGAAGCGCCGAGACCGACCGCACACAACCAGGCGGCGACTCGCGGCGCGCGATATTTCCCGACAACACGACCGTTCATTCGGTGCTTCTCACCCTCCCTTGTCCGGCATCTGAATGATACCAGCCGAAACCCTACAGGTACAATGATTTCTCTGCGGAAACTCCTCCGGTTATCGGAAAGAGGTCACGGCGTGATGAAGCACCGTAAGCAGCCCGCGTGCACGTGCGCCCGGGTTCGCTTTTATGGGACATCCACGATTATCGGCTCCGCAGCGATCCGTTTTTCCATGCGGCGCAGGGTGCTCGATGGCGAGATGAGTCGACGGCGATGCGCTCACGCCCTGCCTTGCTCGCGCATCCGCGCACAGAGCATGAGCCCGATCACAACCAGAACGGCGCCCGCTGGTTCAGGGACTGTGCATGCGTAATCGTAGCCCCACCAATACCCCTCGTAGAGGTCGACAACATGTTTCCCTTCGACCAAGTTGTCCACTGCGACCCACAATTCGAAGTCCACATCCGATGTGTAG
>CAZJTF010000427.1:0-5442 GCA_964548565.1 uncultured Planctomycetales bacterium
CACCCCGGACCACTGGCACGCGAAGATGGCTCTCGACGCCATGGAAGCCGGTAAGGACGTCCACGTCGAAAAACCGATGACGCTCTACTGGGAAGAAGCCAAGCAGGTCTACGAGGCGTCCGAGCGGCTGGGCCGGGTCGTGCAGGTGGGCGCCGAGGGGGCCTCACGGGATATGTTCTGGCAGGCTCGCAAGCTCATCGAAGACGGCGCGATCGGCAAGCTGGTCTGGGTCAGCGGCGGCGTCTATCGCAACAATCCCGAGGGCGACTGGAACTGGCCGATGGATCCGGACTGCTCGCCGCGCAACCTCGACTGGAACGCGTTCCTCGGCCCGGCACCCAAGCGGGCTTTCGAGCCCGAGCGATATTTTCGATATCGCAAGTTCTGGGACTATTCCGGGGGGGTCGCCCACGACCTCATCGCCCACGTGCTGGCCGGCGTTCAGATTTGCGTCAAAGCTGAATTCCCCACCCGCATCAGCGCTGCCGGCGGCATCTACGTCCACCACGACCGTGAGACCCCGGATACCTTCAGCATGCAGGTGGAATATCCCGGTCAGTACCTCTGCACGTTCGTCTGCACCCAGACTACCGAACAGGGCGATCGGCTGATCATCCGCGGCAACGAGGGAACCATCCGGTTCTCGCCGCATCAGCAGGTGCCTGCCCGTGTGCTGGTCACACCCGAGCAACCTTACGCCGACAAGCACAAAGAAATGGAGGTCGAGGAGCAACCCCGCACCGATCACGACCGAAACTTCATCGAATGCATGCGAACGCGCGGCAAACCCCACTACGACGCCCTGACCGGATACAAGGCCATGGTCGCCCTGAGCCTGGCGGTTCGCAGCTACCGGGAAGGAAAGATGTTCACCTTCGACCCACAGAAACAAGAAGTGCTTTGATTGTGGGATCGTCGGCTCTGGGCCACAAGCCATGAGCCGACACGCGCGGGTCGCGGATGATCAGCCGGTCGCGGGACTCTCGGTGCGATGGAGGCGGCCCACGGTAGCGGCGAATTCCGCCAAATGGGTCAGCGTGTCGCAAAAGGCGGTGTACCTCATGCGCTGGCGGAGGCCCTCATCCAGCGCCCGGCCGCCCACCACCACCGGCGTGCCCTGGAGCGATGCGGCCTCATAGACCTGACCATAACCATCTAAAAAGGCGTCAGGATCAGCAACGGTCGATACGCTGATCCACAACAACCTCGGCCGAATCTCCTCAACGGCCGCGCACAACGTAGCCGCCGGATGACCGATCCCCAGACTCTGCGCGTTCCACCCCAGGCCGCGCAAGACCAGTTCACTCATCAAGGAGGGCAGCGTATAGGGATCGCCGGCCAAAGTCGCACCGACAGCGATGGGAGCGTCCGCAGGGACAGCCGGTAGAGCGGCCCGCAAAGCATGCAGCGCCCGGGTGCACACCTCCACCCCACGCCGCTCTTCATAAATCTCCAACTCCCCGCTGCACCAGCGAGCTCCGATTTCGTGAAACGCCGGGGCCAGTACGGCATCGGCCACCTCCTGCACCTCGTGTCCGCCCAAATAGAGGTTGAACAGCAATCGCCGGCACTGCTCTTCGTCGCCGGTCTCGATTGCGGTCCGCATGAGTTCTTTGACCCGAGCCAAGGAGTGTTCGCCGCTCCCGGCGCCGCGCGGCAAGCCCAGCAGTTCGGGTCGGATCAGGGGATGACCTTGCTGACGCACGAAACGCAGCACGTCGCCGATGGGCAGCCGCCGATGCCCTCCTGCGGTGCGAACCGCGGAGATCAGCCCGCGGTCGCACCATCGTTTCAACGACGCTTCACTGACTCCAAGGGCCTCGGCCGCCTGTCTGGGGGATACGGGATCTTTCAAGAGTAGCTCCACGATGAGGATTTCGAGCACGTTTTGACTGTATTGTAATCATTCACGTAGCGCGAAAGCAATCCACGGGCGATTCGTGGCAAGATACTCATCTTTTTTTCGCCCCATAAGAGTTTTCAGTTAAGAGACTTACAACACCAATGCACGATTTGCACGTTTTTTGCTTGCCGCCGATGTCCGCCCATCCTATAGTTCACATGAACGCATTGAACGATTTACAGAACAAGAAGAAAAGGAGAACGCAGATGAAAACGACAGACGTGATCGCAGCGGTGCTGGTGGTAGTGGGCGCCCTCAATTGGGGACTGGTCGGCCTGTTCAAGTTCGATCTTGTGGCCGCCTTGCTGGGCTCAGGCACGATGCTCAGTGCAATCGTCTACACGCTGGTGGGCATCGCCGGAGTCTACCAGGCAATCCAGTTCCGCGCCATCCAGAAACGATGGTGCGAAACCCCTCAGCTCGCCCACGCTTGAGCAGGTCAGGGGCGACGGCGGGTGGACCCCACTGAGGGATAACCGCCCACCAACCGAACGGTCTGTGCGGCGCGTGCGATGAAAACTCAAAGTCCCATCGCATGAACGATGCAACAGGCCAAAATCAGAGTTTGCGTTACGTGCGGCGGGTGCAGCCTGGCCGAAGGGAGATCGGCCGGGCCTCCCGCCCGCAGTTTTGCTTGCGGGAAAGGAACGAAGATGGCGCCTACTTGTGAAATGCTTCAACACAACGTCCACACGCAGAGTACAAAGCGGGGAACTGCCATGAAACGCAGATCTTCAACCAGCGAGCCTTGGTATGCCAAGAACCCGTGGCTGTCTACCCAGGCAGCCTTGACGCAACAACGCAGGGTTCTTGAACAGATCTCGTTGCCCGCTCACGCGACTCAGCTCGACGAAACGGACTTGTTCAAGGCCCTGCACACCAGTGCCTTTCGTTATGGACGCGCCAAAGTCGGCTCAGCCGCTCGTCACAGGTGGCTGGCGGACTGGATGCAGATTCGCGACTACCTCGTGGAAGTGAACCTCGGGTTGGCTTACTCCATGGTCAGCCGGTTTACGTCCGCGCAAGCCGATGCCGATGAACTGGTGAGCGAGGCGATGTATGGGCTCTACCGCGGCGTGGAGCGTTACGACCCCTGGAAGGGATATCGGTTCAGCACGTATGCGTGCAACTGCATCGCACGAGCCTGCCTGCGGCACCGCAAGCAGCAGCAGCGGCAGCATGAGTATATGGCCGTCATGTTCGACGTACCGTGGAATCCGGTCACGGAAAAACCGGACGAAGCGACCGGCCTGCATCTGGAACGGCTCAGGCACGTGATGGACAGCAACGTCGCGGAGTTGAACTCGATCGAAAAGCGGATTCTCGACGAGCGGTTTCCCTTCAGCGACGCCCCGGCAAGAACCTTGCAGCAGATCGCGGGCCTGGTGGGGCTCAGCAAGGAGCGCGTGCGACAGATTCAGAACATCGCCCTGGATAAGCTGAAGACAGCAATGCAAGAGGATGCGTTTCTACAGTGAGCGGGCCATGGATTGCTGTCGAGCCTTGGCCTCTACAGCCAGACCCCTGAAAACAGCAGCATCAATGCCGCTATGGCCAGCACGAAGATGCTCCACCACAGGATGACGCTGCGATACCAGCGATCGCCCAGGTTGTCGAGAATGTTCAGGCGCTTCCAGTCGATGGTCAGATCGCTGGTCACCTGGGCAGGCAGCGGTCGAGGTGTGGCCAAGCTCACCACCACGCAGACCACAATGGAAAAGGCCCAATTGATGAACGCCTGCATCATGAACGGCTCCATCCAGACGGGATGGCTTTCGACATACTCCACATACACCTTCATGCCGATAGCCAAGCCAAAGCCGAGAAAGACGGCAGCGGTCGCGCCTGCGGCGTTGATCCGGCGAAACAGGATGCCCAGCAGGAAGATGGCACCGAACGGCGGAGCGAAAAACGCGTAAAGCGTCTGGATGTACCGAAACAGGCCCGTCCCCAGATAGGGGATGAAGCCCGCCAGGCCGACAGCGATAATCAGGATCACCCCCGATGCCAGTCGGCCGACCAGGACCAGCTCGCGCTGCGAGGCCAGCGGACGAAGCAGACGGCTGTAGATATCGATCGTGAATACCGTCGCACTGGAGTTGAGCACCGCCTGCACGGTGGATTGAATGGCTCCGAACAACGCCGCGAGAAACAACCCGCGCAAGCCGATAGGGATCAACGTCTGCAGCATGTGCACGTAGCCCTTGTCGGCCTCCGGCTGGATCTCGCCCCAGGGCAGCTTCATGATTTCCGGATGCATGGCGAACAGGATCAGGCCGGGCAACACCACGATGGTGGGCAGGATGATTTTCATATAACCGGCCAGCACGATGCCCATGCGCGCGTGGTACATGTCCTTGGCTCCCAGCACACGTTGAATCATGAACTGGTTGATGACGTTATACCAGATGCTCACGCTGAAAATGATGAACACGAAGCCGAGCCACGGCACCATGATGTGGGTGTTCGGCTGGATGACCGACAGGCGATTGTATTCGACCCCATGAACGATTTCCGGCGCATTTTGCCGGACCACCTCGGCATAGATGCCGCTGTGTGCCTGGTTGCGTTCGATCATCACGCGGAAACCCTCGACGATGGAGTTTCCGCCCGGCGACAAAGCCGCCAGACCGAGCACGGTCACTAACAAACCGCCGAAGATCATGATGACCACGGTGAGCACGTCCATCCAGGCCACCGAGCTGAGTCCGCCGTAGATGGCCCAGACGGCGGCGGCCAATGCAAGGATGACGATGGCCAGCCAGAGATTCCAGATCGGCACAACTTGAGGCAATGCATCGACGACGTGAATGCGCGAGGCCAGCGGCAACGTCAGCTTGCTGAGCGGTGCATCGAAGAGCTTCTGGATGGCCAGGCCGCCGCCGTAGAGCACCGCCGCCAGGAAGGCGACCACGTTGGTGATGACGGTCACCACGGCGAAGAACTGACGTAGGATGAGATTGAACCGCTTTTCCATGAACTCCGGAGTGGTGAACACCCGGGAACTCAGCAAGAACGGGATGAAGAACCAGATGAGGATGCTGAAGGTCACCACGTTGCCCCACTCGAACATGGCCACGCAGATGCCGTAGACGAACGCGGCACCGATCATGCCGATGAAATGCTCGCTGGAGATGTTGCTGGCGATGAACGAGCAACCCACCACATACCAGGGCAACGAGCGTCCGGCCAGGAAATAGTCGTCGGACTGCTGCTTGCGGCGGCGTCCGGCCACGTAGCCGACTACGGAGAGCATGACGAAGTAGGCCACAAACGCGGCCAGGTCCAGCGGCGAGAGTTGAAAAGAATCCATCCCCTTCATGCATCACCTCTTGAATCGCGGTTCATGACCGACATTTGCTTGATGCAGGCGGCAGTGAGTTCGGCCAATGCCGTCCGATCGAATGGACTCTGCCAGACCTGGTAGATATCCACGTCGCCCAGATCGGCCGGCCAAAGATATCCCACACATCCGTTAACCAGATTCATCACCGCCACAGCGCGGTCCGCAAGGTGCTTGCGCAGTTCCATCTGGAAGA
>CAZJTF010000428.1:0-5428 GCA_964548565.1 uncultured Planctomycetales bacterium
CTCGACCATCCGCTTACCCTTCTCGATCATCAGGCGGGCGATGCGGATGTGGCTGGCGATGTCCTGGTCGTTGCTGGACGAGACGACCTCGCCGTGGACCGTCCGGCGCATTTCCGTGACCTCTTCCGGGCGCTCGTCGATGAGCAGAACCATCATGTAGATATCGGGGTGGTTCTTCGCAATGGCGGCCGCCATCTGCTGCAGCAGGATGGTCTTGCCGGTCCGCGGCGGGGCGGCAATGAGCCCGCGCTGCCCGCGGCCGATGGGGGTCATCAGGTCGAGGACGCGCATGGTGAGCGGCCCCCCCTCGGTCTCGAAGCGGATGCGCTGCCGGGGGTCGACGACGGTGAGATCCTGGAACGATGGCACCTCGCCATAGGCGTCGGCCGCCATGCCGTTAATCAGTTCGGCGCGAGTCAGCATGTACTGGGAATGGCCCGGACCGGATCCGCGCCCGTTGCTGCGCTGCGACTGGCCGGAAACGGTCTCGCCGCCGCGGAGGGCCAGGCGCCGCACCATGTCTCCGGAGACGAAGGGATCGGTGGGGTGGACTGCGTAATTCCGCTTGGGTGAGCGGAGGAAGCCGTATCCCTTTTCGTGTAATTCCAAAGTTCCTTCAACGACTGCGTCGGACATTCGTGCCCTGCCCTGGATGAATCAGACTGGATCGGCACACCCGTCGGATGTGACGGTGTGCGACGTGCCCGCACCTGGATGGACGTTGTGAGCCCAGTGGGAGGCTGACTCTTTGTAGCGTAAACCAGCCGGCAAGTCAAACGCCCGACGGGGCTGAAATCGCGCAAGTCCCGGCGCCGCCAACACTCAGGTCAGAGTGGCGGCCAGGGCGCGGATGAAGTCAGGGCTTGTACCGCAGCAGCCGCCCACGATGTCGGCGCCGGCGGTCACCAGTTCCCGGGCCCTGGTGGCGTACTCCTGAGGGGACATCTTGTAGGTGACCTTGCCGTTCTCAATTTCAGGGAGGCCGGCGTTGGCCTTGACCCAGATCGGTTTTGTCGTGGCTGCCCGGAGCAGCGCCGCCACCTTGATGTAATTCTCGATGCCGATGCCGCAGTTGCAGCCGATGATGTCCGCGCCGGCCTCGGTGAGGGCCTCGACCGCCTTTTCGGGGGTGACGCCCATCATGGTGTTGGTGTGCTCGCGCCCGGAGTCATACGTCATGCTGCCGACGACGGGCAGGCCGGTCGTTTTGGCGGCCTTGACGGCCGCCACCGCCTCGGCGAGTTCGGTCATCGTCTCGACGACGAGCGCGTCCGCGCCGCCTTCCGCCAGGGCCCCGGCCTGCTGCCGGAAGGCCTCGAAGAGTTCGTCCTCCTGCACCTCGCCGATCATCACGATTTTGCCGCTGGGGCCGATCGAGCCAAAGACAAAACCTTTGCCGTCGATGGCCTGCTTGCTGATGTCGGCCCCGGCGCGGTTGAAGTCATCCACCTTGTCCGCCCGCTCGTGCCGGCCGAGAACGAAGCGGTTGGCCCCGAAAGTATTCGTGAGGATGATCGTCGCGCCGGCGTCCACGTAGGCGTCAGCGACCTTGCGGACGAGCTCCGGGCGGGTGACGTTCCATTCTTCGCGGCAGAAACCGGGGGGGCATCCGAGCTTGTCCAGTTCCGTACCCCACGCTCCGTCGGCGATCGTGACCTTGCCCTTGAAGCGGCTGACGTCCAGCGCCATGCGGAAATCTCCTGGAAGATTCGGGTCCCTGCGCGTCGGCGCGTATTATAACCGGACGGGCGGGTCGGCACGATCATGGGCGCGGCCGCACGGTTGCCATGGCGAATGACCGTTCGCCACATCCAAGGGGAATTCGTGGAGACGGCCGGATTGAAAAGCTGCGCCGCGTCTATACAGTGGCCGTGCACGGAGGAGGCCGGAATCCTCCGCCGAACGGAATCGGCGCCGGGTCAGCCGGTGCGTTGAGGGACCTGCCTTGAAAATCGTGCGCCAACCCAGCGTGTACCTTGTCGGGCGCCAGACGACCTCCCAGGCGGAGCTCGATCGCTTCCTGGCGGACCACGAGGTGTCTCACTGGACGACGGACACCGACGTTGCCGGCCAGAAGCTGTGCGAAGTGGCAGGGCGACTGTGCTACATGAGTTTCGCCCGCCCGCGTCCAGGCGGAAACTCTACATACCTGCACCACATCCTGGAGGTGGGGCACGGCAGCGTCCTCGAGCATGCGGTGTTCAACTTCATCATCACGGGCGTGTCCCGCAGCTTCACGCACGAGCTGATCCGGCACCGCGCGGGGTTCGGATATTCGCAGCTCTCGCAGCGGTACGTGGACGAGTCCACCGCCGACTACGTGGAGCCGGACTGCATCGCGGAGGATCCCGAGCTGCACGGGATCTGGCTGGAAGCCGTCCAGCATTGCCAGGAGGCGTATGCCCGGCTGGTCGAGGGGCTTGTGGGGCGGTTTGCAGGGGTCGAGGACAAGACGCTCCGCCGGAAGATGGCCCGCCAGGCCGCGCGGTCCGTGCTGCCGAATGCCACCGAGACCAAGATCTTCGTCACCGCCAATGCGCGTGCTCTCCGGCATTTCATCGAACTGCGGTGCAACGAGCACGCCGAGGTGGAGATCCGGGCGGTGGCGGCCATGATGCTCAGGATTCTCCAGGCCGAGGCCCCCAACCTGTTCGGAGACTACAAAGTGGTGCAACTCCCCGATGGCACGCACGGCGCGGAAACGCCGCACCGCAAGGTCTGAGCGCGGGACGCGTCGGATCCGCTTCAATTGAGCTGGTACACACGTTCTGGCGGACAGTGTCGCGCCCACTTCGACCGCATTCCCCCTGACTGACCGGCGCGCGCCCCGGTTGCGTTGCAGTGGGGTGGCGATAGACTTCTGCCCATGTCGCAGTGGTCCCAGATCATTTCGGCGTCGGTCGTCCCCGTGGTCATCATCTCGGCCTGCGGGCTGCTGTGCCTGGCGTTCTACAACCGTCTTGCGTCCATCGTCTCGCGTCTCCGGAATTTTCAGCGTGAACGTCTGGATCAGCACCAGCTCTACGCGCGGTGCGTGGCGGAAGGTCGGGTGGACCGCCTTGTCCTGATCCGACACCAGCGGATGCTCGAGATGCTCGAACAGCAGACGACGCGGGTGATCCGGCGGGCCCGGCTGATCCGGCGGACCCTCCTGTGTCTTCTGGGGACGATCGCCTGCCTGACGGTGTGCTCGCTGGCGCTGGGCCTCGGCGTCCGATGGCCCAATGCGGCGTACGTTGCGGTGCCGGTCTACTTCGCGGGGGCAGGGTTGCTGCTGGCGGGCGTCCTGTTTGCCTTTCTGGAGATGGTCCACGCCCTCGAACCAGTGGAACTGGAGAGTGATTTCGTTTCGCGGCTCTCCCAGGAGTTCGCTGAGCCGGTCGAGAATGGTACGTTCACGGGCGCCAAGCGACAGAAAACGAGCAGCGGATGACCCCACTCACAGCTGTGTGAGGCGGTTTCCTTTCGGACGTTTCGCCGGGTCTATTCACATAAATGTCTTGCCATCAACAGCTTGCGCATCTCGGCGGATTCCCGCCAGATCTGCCTCTGCCATTTGACCGTTTCTGATTGCAAACGATCAAAAAATGTCGATAATGCCACAGGGCGGCAGGAACGCCCGAGGATGAGATGACCGCGGACGAACGCCGACAGCAGGTTTCGGAGTACCTGGCCCGCAAGGGATTTGCGGACCTGGGGACTCTCGTGTCGGAACTCGGCGTCTCCGAATCTACGGTTCGCCGGGACCTGTCGCTGCTGGAAGAGGAAGGGATCGTGCGCCGGACGCACGGGGGGGCCGTCTTCGTCAGCGACCGGTTCAGCGTGCTGAACTATTCCGCCCGCGAATCAGCGGCGGTGTCCGAAAAGCTGGCGATCGGGAAAGCGGTGGCGGACCTGATCGAGGACGGCGAGACGGTGCTGCTGGACGGCGGTACCACGACCTTCCAGGTGGCCCGGCACCTGCTCCTGCGGTCGCTCCAGGTGGTGACGAATTCGCTGCCGATCGCGAATCTCCTGGGCAGCGCGGCCAACGTCGAGCTGACGTTCGTCGGCGGTTACATCTACCCGCGGACGGGCGTGGCGCTCGGCCCGGTGGCGGTGCAGGCGCTCAAATCGCTGCACGTCAGCAAATGCATCATGGGAATTGCCGGTCTCACGGACGAGGGGCTCTACAACGCGAACGTGCTGATGGTCGAGGCCGAGCAGCAGATGATCGACTGTGCCGACGAACTGATCATCGCCGCTGACCGCAGCAAGTTCGGAAAGCGCGCACTCGCGCGGCTCAGCGACTGGGACGTGGTGGATCGCGTCGTCTCCGACGAGCGGCTCGAGAGTCGCTGGCAGGAGGTGGTGCGGCAGGCGGGAGCGGAGCTGATACTCGCGGCGCCGGAAGCCCTGACCGGGGCGGCGGCGCGCAGTTCGGATGGAGAGGTCAGGCCGGGCTAGCTCCCGGCATGCGAGGTGGTGGATGAGTGTCATCAGCCGAGGTGCGCTGGATCGTTCGGCGGTCGAGCGGGTCGTCCGGGAGGTCGTGAAGGCCCGTTTCGCGGCGGGCGGAAACGGCGCGAGCGTCGCGCCGAGCAAACCGAGCCTGTACGTGAACATCTCCGCGCGTCACATGCACATCACGCAGGAAAACCTGGAGATCCTGTTCGGGCCGGGCGCCAAGCTGACCGTGCACCGGATGCTTTACCAGGAGGGGCAGTTTGCCAGCGAGCAGATGGTGACGATCATCGGGCCGCGGCACCGCACGATTACGAATCTGCGGATCCTGGGGCCGTGCCGGACGCTCAACCAGATCGAGCTGTCCTTCACGGACGGAATCGCGATGGGCATCGACCTGCCGGTGAAGATGAGCGGAGATGTAAAGGGCTCGCCGGGTTGCATCGTGCTCGGCCCGAAGGGGCACATCGAGCTGAAGGAAGGCGTCATTCGGGCGATGCGGCACGTGCACATGAACCCGAAAGAGGCAGAGTACTACGGCGTCAAGCCGGGCGACCCGATGGTGCTCGAGGTCGACAGCAGCTGCCCGATGCGGTTTGAAGGGGTGATCGCCCGCATCGATCCCGCGCTGAAGCTGGAGGTCCACATCGACACCGACGAAGGCAACGCGTGCGACCTGCCGAATGCGAAGCGCGTCGAGCTGTACAAGCAGTGAGGAACCGAGTGACGCGGGGGCGCCCGAGCGCCCGCTCCGCGACACGACGACATGAGAACCGAGGCCGGAAGCGACCGGCCGCCCGCGAATGCGGGCCAATGAAAGGAGTTCGAGGATGCCACTGGAAGCGCTGGGAATGATCGAAACCAAGGGGCTGGTCACGCTGATCGAAGCGTGCGACGCCATGCTGAAGGCGGCGAATGTCCGCCTGGTCGGCTTCGAGAAGGTCGGGCGTGGCTACGCGACGGGCTTCGTCCGCGGCGACGTGGC
>CAZJTF010000429.1:0-5412 GCA_964548565.1 uncultured Planctomycetales bacterium
GGAGCGGATGCGGACGATCCGGGCCCAGCTGTCCGACCGGCAGGTCATCCTCGGGGTGGACCGGCTGGACTACACGAAGGGGATTCCTTACCGGTTCAAAGCCTTCAAGCTCGCATTGGAGCGTTTCCCTGAACTGCACCGCAAGACGACACTGTTCCAGGTTGTCGTGCCGAGCCGGGAAATCGTGCCGCAGTACCAGGATCTCAAGGCGGAGATCGAGCGCCTGGTCGCGCAGATCAACGGCGCATACACGCAGCCGGGGTGGGTGCCGATTCACTATGTCTTCCGCGACCTGAACCGGAGCGAACTCGTGGCGACGTACCGCGCGGCGGATGTCGCTTTCGTCACGCCGCTCAAGGATGGCATGAACCTGGTTGCCAAGGAGTACTGTGCCTGCCAGGCGGAAGGCAACGGCGTGCTGATCCTGAGCGAGTTTGCGGGGGCGGCCGTTCAACTCGATCGCGCGATCCTGGTGAACCCGTACGATCTCGAATCCGTCGCGAAGGCGATCAACCGTGCCGTGAACACGTCGGGCGAGCAGCGACGGCGGGCCATGGCACAGCTCCGGCGTAAGATCCGGCAGCAGGACGTCCACTGGTGGGCCCGTCAGTTCCTGGCGGCCTGCGGTGTGGCGTCCTGGAACACGACCGCCCGGGAGGAACACGCAGATCCGGCGGGCATCGGGCTGCCGGAGGAATTGGGTACCACGGAAGTTCACGGATGCACGAGCTGAACGGACTGCTGGAAGAGATTGCCCGGACGCCGGTGCTGCTGGTTGCGAGTGACTTTGACGGGACGATCGCCCCGATCGTGGACGATCCGCTCCTGGCAGAGGCGGATCGCGAATCGGTTGTCGCTCTGAAAGCCCTCTCCCAGATGCCGCAGACGCACGTCGCGATCATTTCGGGGCGCGCACTGGCGGATCTCGCGCCGCGAACGCGCGAGATCGAAGAAATCCACCTGGTCGGCAGCCACGGGAGCGAGTTCGAGGCCGGATTCGTGGCGCCGTTGCCCGTTGACGTGCAGGAGAAGCTGGCGCGGCTGATCGAGGAACTGCAGCGGATTGCCGGATCCGATCCCGGATTCATTGTCGAGATCAAGCCGGCGGCGGCCGCCTTTCACTACCGCAAGGCGCCGGATGGGGCGGCCAGGGCCGCGGTGGATGCGGTGATGAGCGGCCCGGCGACCTGGCCGGGGGTTTATGTCCGCAGCGGCAAAAAAGTCATCGAGCTCAGCGTCGTTGAAACGAACAAGGGCATGGCCATTCAGCGGCTGCGGCAGCGGCTCGGCGCGACGGCCGTGCTGTTCATGGGGGACGACGTCACCGACGAGGACGTCTTCCGGACGCTCGCCGGGCCGGATATTGGGGTGAAGGTTGGGCCCGGTGAGACGGCGGCGAAACACCACATCCCGGATACGCTCGGAGTCGCCCGTCTCCTCGCAACCGTGTCCGAGCGCCGGGCGACGTGGATTGCCGGCTCGCATGCGGTGCCGATCGAACAGCACGCGATGCTGTCTGACCAGCGGACCATCGCGATCGTGGATCCGCGGGGGCGCCTCTCGTGGATGTGCCTGCCGCGCATCGACTCGTCCTCCCTGTTTTCAGAGCTTCTGGGAGGACCGAGCGCCGGCTTCTTCGAGATTCGGCCCGTTGACCAGGAGCGACCCGTCCGCCAGGTCTACGTCCCCGACACGTTTATTCTGAGGACCGAGTGGGATGGCCTGACTGTCGTGGACTACCTCGACTGCGCGGAAGGGCGGGCGTACCAGCGGGCCGGACGGACCGATCTGGTGCGGGTGATCGAGGGGCGCGGTCGCGTCCGCATCACGCTCGCGCCACGGATTGATTTCGGTCGCGTGCAGACGCGGCTGCGGCTTGCCGACGGCGGCATCGAGATCGAAGGGACAATCGACCCGATCGTCCTGCGCGCGCCGGGGGTCGAATGGCAGTTGACTCCCGAGGGACAGCACCAGACGGCGGTGGCGGAGGTTGAACTCCAGGGCAAGCCGATCGTTCTCGACCTGCGCTACGGGACCGCGAACCTGGAGCTGGATTTCACGCCCGAGTCCGTACGCCGGGAGCGCAACGCGCGGTTTTGGACGGGGTGGTCAAGCACCCTCAGCCTGCCGTCCGTCGCGAGCGACCTTGTCCGGCGCAGCGCGCTCGCTCTGCGGGCACTGTGCTACGGCCCCACGGGTGCCATCGCCGCGGCCGCCACAACGAGTCTGCCGGAGCACGCGGGCGGCGTGCGCAACTGGGATTACCGCTTCTGCTGGCCACGGGATGCCGCGATGTCGGCGCATGCGCTGGCTCGACTCGGCGCCCACGGTCCGGCAATGAAGTTCCTTGACTGGCTGCTCGGAATCATCGAGCGCGGCGAGGATTCGGGCATGCTTCGCCCGGTTTACACGGTGACGGGCGGTCACCTGGGCTCGGAAGGCGAGATCCGCGAACTGGCGGGATACCGCGGCAGCCGTCCGGTGCGGGTGGGCAACGCAGCGGCGCAGCAGATCCAGCTGGATGTGTTCGGGCCGATTGCCGAGTTGCTGGCGCTGCTGGCGGAGCGGGGGGCGGCGCTTTCGACCGAACACTGGCGGATGCTGGACGCGCTCGTGGCGGCCGTCGCTAATCGCTGGCGCGAACCGGACCACGGGATCTGGGAAATCCGCGCTTCGCGTCAGCATTACGTGCACTCGAAGGTGATGTGCTGGCAGACGGTGGATCGCGCGCTGCAGGTGGCCCGGTATCTCGGCAAAAAGCGTCCGGACTGGGAGGAACTGCGGAAAACGATTGCGGAGGACGTGCTGACGCACGGTTGGCGGCAGGAATGCAATGCGTTCGGTGCGACGTATGATCACTGCCTGGCGGATGCGGCCACCCTCGTTGTCGGCCTGAGCGGGCTCGTTGCGCCGGACGACCCGCGGTGGCTCGGCACGATTGCATATGTCGAGCGGGAGCTGCGCAACGGTGCGGTCGTGTACCGGTACCGCTACGATGACGGCCTGCCCGGGATCGAGGGCGGGTTCCTGATCTGCACGGCCTGGCTGATCGAGGCCTATGCGCTGAGCGGGCGGATAGATGAGGCGCGGGAGCTGTTCGAGGCGTACTGCAAGTTCGCGGGCCCGACGGGGCTCTTCCCGGAAGAGTACGACCCGGACAGCCGACAGTCGCTTGGCAACTACCCGCAGGCGTACACCCATGTCGGCCTGATCAATTGTGCACTCCGATTAGCGAGGACTGGATGACATCACGAAAACTGCGTGTGGGCATTGTGGGCGCCGGCGGGGTCGCGCGGAAGTTCCACGTGCCGGGTTGGAAAGACAACCCGGACGTCGAAATCGCGGCGATTGTGGACGTGAACGAGCAGGCGGTCCGCACGGCTGCGGCCGAGGACGGAATTCCGCAGTGGTACACGGATTACCGAGATATGCTCCGCCAGAAGGACATCGACGTGGCGGACATCTGTACACCTAACCTGCTGCACACCCAGATGGTGGTTGACGCGTTTGCAGCGGGCAAGCATGTCATCTGCGAAAAGCCGCTGGCGGTGACGCCGGCGGAGATTGTTCAGATGATCGAGGCGCGCGACAAGGCCGGGAAGATGCTGATGGTCGCGCAGAACAACCGCTACCGCGGCATCTCCATCGCCATCAAGCGCTGGGTCCGTGAGGGGAACCTTGGGCAGGTGTATTACGGGCGGGCGTGGGCGATCCGGCGCAACCTGCTGCCGACGGCGGCGGGCTTCATCTGCCGAAACCTTTCTGGCGGCGGGCCGTGCATGGATATCGGCGTGCACGCGCTCGACCTGGCGATGTGGCTGATGGGATTTCCCGAGCCGGTGACGGTCAGCGGGTCTGCTACGACGCAACTCGCGAAGACAGAGATCATCCCCGGCGCGTGGGGAGAGTGGAACCGCGAGCTCTTTGACGTCGAAGACTTCGCCTGCGGCATCGTGCGGTTCTCGAACGGTGCCATGCTGTCGCTGGAGAGCAGCTGGCTGGCTCACACGCCGCAGCCTGAGGATATGAGCTGCATGATCCTGGGCACGAAGGCTGGCATCAGCTGGCCGAGCGGCAGCATCTCGACGGCCCAGGCAGGAACGCTCATCGACGCGACAATCAAGCCGGTGCTGATCCGCCCTTCGACGCACACGTCCGAGCTGTGGGACTTTTACGATGCGCTCATGAACGGCAAGCCCTCGCCCGTGACGGCGGAAGAGTCACTCAAGGTGATCAAGATTCTCGACGGCGTCTACCGCTCGCAGAATCTTGGACGCGAGGTCGAGGTGTGAAGGCTCACGCTGCTCACGGCCGAACGCGCGACAGGAGCGCGTGCATCTCGCGAACGGTCTCGCTGTGACGCGGGTCTTCGGCGAGATTCCGGAATTCCTGCGGATCCGCCTCGTGGTCGTACAACTCGCGAGCCCGCGGTCCCCATTCCGTGTAGCGCCACCGCGGCGTCCGCACGCTGTATGCCATGATGCGTTCCGTGTTCCGTCCCCGACCAGTGCGTCGCGTGACCTGGCAGTACGCGGGGCGGTCGGAGGCGGCGGTGGGGTCATCCAGCGGGGCGGTGAGGGCTCCGGCCTTCCAGCCGCTGCGGCGGGAGCGGGAGGCGCAGAGTTCCCGCAGGGTGGGGTAGACGTCGAGCAGTTCGACAGGGCCGAGGACGGGCTTGCCATTTCTCTTCGCACCGGGCACGTACAGGATGAGCGGGACGCGCGCGGAGTCGTCGAATAAGAACTGCTTTTGCCACTGTCCGTGCTGGCCGAGGAGGAAACCATTGTCGCTGAAAACGACGACGATCGTGTTGTCGCTGAGGCCCAGGCGCTCGAGCCCCTGCAACAACTGGCCGATCTGCGCGTCGAGACAGCTCACGGCGGCGGTTAACCCCGGAGACGGTCGCGCAAGTCGTCCTCGGCGAGGCCGTAGTGGGGCGGCCGGATGTGCAGCGCAATGTCTGGGACATCCTTCAGGTCATCGGGTGGCATGGCGGGCAACCGGATGCTCTCTTTCGGATGAGCGATAATCTGAGCGATCGGAAGGCATGCATTCTGAGCCGCTCCATTTGTGACATGACGAAGTGCCTTTGGCCTGCACCGGCGGGCGCAGCGCCGACGGCGTGCGGCGCAGTGTACTCCGCCGACCGGGCCGGTCCAACGACGAAGGTGTCCGGCTTGAAGCCAGATTGACACGCCCGGACAGGTTCTCCATACTTTGTCGTTCTGGCCGCTTGGACCGGCGCCAGGGCAATCTTGCGTGATGTGAGACGAGACCGCACGGGCGGCGCAGGCCGGCGGTCGCACTGCCCAGGTAGCACCGGTATCGACACCCACCGGTACGCCGTCGCCGAGGGCCCGAATAGCCGGAACGTCCGGGCGGGGTTGGAATTACGCCCGGCCGGCGCTAGAG
>CAZJTF010000430.1:0-5383 GCA_964548565.1 uncultured Planctomycetales bacterium
ACGTGTTCGGACGGGGGCGCCGTGCGGGAGCGGGATACTGACCGCGGCCCGCCAACTGATCGGTCCGCGCGATGAATCACGGGGCGCTGCAATGAATCCTGTCGGTGCTGATGGAATCCGGAAAGCGGACAGCGAGCGGGCGTTGTCTTTGAGGTGCAGGGCGGGACCGCCTGGTTATCGGACGCCAGCCGGCCGTCGTTGCCAGTCCGCACCCGACGGTCCCGCGCAAGTTCAGGGCATCGCCCGGTTTCAGAGTGTCCGAGCACGCGGGGCGGTGGGGGAAGGCCTGGATGCGCCTCGTGCGACGGGATTCCGACTCATCTTCGGCGTCCGGAATTGCCGACACAGAGGGAGCCCATCCGATCCGCAACTCCGCCTGTGGGGCGTAGTTAGCGGGTGGTCAGGAGGACCGACGGACGGAAGGCTCTGGATGAGCGAGCATTCGCAACAGGACAACTTTGCGCAGCGGGTGTCGGGTCGGTGGCAGATGCCACTGCTCCTCTTCTCCGTCACGATGCTCGTTCTCGGCATCTGGCGATTGAAGCCGGCTCCCGTACCTCCCTCGTTCGAGCAACTCTACGACCGCGCCGTCGCACTGCGCGAGGCGGGTCTTTATCCCGAGGCAAGCGACTACATCGGCACCCTGATGACAGACCCGGTGCGGACGCCGACCGAGATGGCGCAGCTTCACCGGCTGATGGCGGACGTCATCTTCATGCACGAGTCCGCCAACGTTGTCCACGGATCGAACAACGTGCGGCGGATTCTCGAGCACACGGACAAGGCGGCCGCCGGGGGCGCCGCACCGGACGCGCGAACGTACCGGATGCGCGGGCTGGCGATGGAGTGGCTGCAGCGTGCGGCGGACGCGGTGAAGGAGTACCAGGCAGCGCTCGACGCGGGGAGCGACCGACCGTGGGAGCTTCGCCGGCGGGTGCTCGAAATCCAGCGGACACTCGGCGCACTGTCGGCGGAGCAACTGCACAAGCACTACGACGCGTTTCTGGAGGCGCCGGGGATCTCGGACGAGATGCGGTACTGGGCCGCGGAGCAGAAAGTCGACCTCTGCGAGCAGGAGGGGCAGCACCGCGAGGCCGAGCAGTTCCTGGCGGCACATGCGGCCCGGTTCGTCGAGCCGGCGTGGCGCCGTGCGTATGACTACCTGCAGGCGCTGGCGTGGTTCCACGTGCAGAGGTTGGACGACGCCGAGCGGCTGCTGCGGTCCATTCGTGACGAGGTGCCGCCCGGCCACTCGCTGTATGCGCGGGCGGGCTGGCTGCTGGGGCGGATTCTCCAGGCGAACGAGTCTCCCGAAGTGGCACTCGGCTACTTCGACGAGGTGATCGACAATACGGTGCCGGGCCCGTACCGCACCGCCTCGATTCTCGGGCGGGCCGAAGCGCTGGCGTCGCTCGAGCGGTACGAGGACTCGGTCGCGGCGTACCGCGAAACGATTCGACTCACGACGGAGAACCCCTACGGATCGGTGGTCGACCTGCGGGTCGTGCGGGAGAGCACGATGGGGTTGTACCAGGCGCAGCTCGCGGCCGGGCGTCTGCGCGAAGCGCTGGCGTACCTGCGACTGGGACTGCGGCTTGTACCGCCCGCGGATGCCGAGGCGCAAGCCGAGTCATCGGAACGGCTCGCCTCACTGACGTTCGCGCTGGGCAAGTCGCTGGCGACCGAGGCGGAAGATGCACGTGCGGCGGATCCGGAGCGGGCGCGCGAGGCTTTGACTCTGCTGACGGAGTCGGCCGAGGAGTATTTGAAGCTGTCGCGCGGGCGGACGATCAGCCGTACGGCCTCGGAAGCCGCGGTGTGGCAGGCGGCGGACGCGTTCGACTTGGCAGGCATGCCGGCGCAAGCGGTGGAGGTGCTCGAGACATTCGTGCGGGAACATTCCGACAGCACGCGGGCACCCATGGCGCTGCTGCGGATCGGGCAGGCATACCAGGCGATGGGGCGCATCCCCGACGCGATCGCGAAATTCCAGCAAAACCTGATCGATTTCCCGAGGACGCCGTCGGCGGTTGCGTCGCTCGTGCCGCTGGCGGACTGCTTTGCCGCCTCGGGCTCGCCGCAGAAGGCAGAAGAAGTGCTGCTGCGGATCGTCGTGCGGCAGCCGAACGATCCACTCACGCTCATTACCCCGGCGGCCCTGGAGTACCGCGATGCGCTGTTCCGGCTGGGCGATCTCTACATGCGGGGCGGCGAATTCGAGAAGGCGATCGGGCGATACGAGGAGGCGGTGGAGCGCTACCGGGACGATCCGAGAAGCGGGCGCGCTGTTTTTCAACTGGCGGAGGCCTGCCGGCAGAGCGCGGCGCGGATTCGCACCGATCTGGGCGACCCAACGCTTGCGCCGTTCAAGGACGACCTGGCGGGCAAGCATCGGCAGCGTCTCAAGCGTGCACGGCAGCTCTACGACGAGGTCATCGCGCGGTATTCGGCGCAGCCGGCGGAGTCGCTCAGCGAACTCGAGCAGACGTTCGTGAAACTGAGCCATTTTTACCGTGCGGACAACGTGTACGACCTCTCGCGCGTGGGCGACCCGGGCGACATGGCGCCGTTCGCGGAGGCGATCGAGCTCTATGAGCGGGCCGCGTGGCTCTACCAGTCGGACCCGATCGCGATGACGGCTTACGTGCAGATGGTCAACTGCCACCTGCAGATGGGGCAGGCCGACAAAGCGTGGATGACCCTGCAGAGGGCCCGCTGGATCCTCAAGGGCATTCCGGACGAGCACTTCCGGCGATTCGCGCCGGCGGAGGACCGCACCTTCTGGGAAACGTATCTGACCTGGCTCGAGAAGGCGCCGACGTTCGCGCTCGCGGCCGGCTGAGACTGCAGGAAAGGACGCCTGATGGCAACAGCGATATCGCCGGAGCAGGTTCGACAGATCCTTGTCATGCTGCGCGAGCAGCGTGACCTGTGCGCGCGCCTGGGCGAACTGTCCGATTGCCAGCGCGACCTGATCACGGGCGAGGCGGCAGACCGGTTGCTGTCGGTGCTCAGCGAGCGGCAGACGCTCCTGGACCGGCTTTCGACGCTCGGGGCGCGTCTCCGACCGCTGCAGCAGCGTTGGCGCGAGATCCGGGCGTGCATGGATGCCGCCAGCGCGGAGGCGGCGGATCGACTCGTCGCGGAAGTGAACGCGCTGCTCTCAGCAGTGCTGGTGCGGGACGAGGCGGATGCGCAGCTGCTGTCGGCCCGGCGGCAGGTGGCGGGCCAGGAGATTGCGGAGCTGCGGCAGACGCGTGTGGCGGGCAGCGCCTACGCGAGGGCCGGCGCGGGCAGCGGCAGCCACGTGGACTGGACAGACGAATGAGTACGGCAACCCAGGAATTGACGCCGCGTGAAAAAGAGCTCGGAGCGCTCATCCACGCGTACAGCGAGGTGACCGAGCAGCTCAAGCATGCGCACGAGCAACTCGGGGCGCAGGTGAAGGGGCTGCGCGAGGAGCTCTCGCGAAAGAACCGGCAATTGCGCCGGCGGGAACGCCTGGCGGCGCTCGGCGAGATGGCGGCCGGTGTGGCGCACGAGATCCGCAACCCGCTGGGCGGCATCCGGATGTTCGCGTCACTGCTGCGGAAGGATGTGGCGGACCGCCCGGACGCGGTGCGGCTCGTGGACAAGATCGTGAAGGGTGTTGCGGCGCTGGAACGCGTGGTCAGCGACACACTCGACTTCGGGCGTCCGTCCGACCCCAACCCGGTACCGATCCAGCTCGGAACGCTGCTGCGGGAGACCGCGGAACTCGTCGTCGAGCGGGCCCACGCGCAGAACGTCCGGGTGGAAGTCCGTGCGGGGGCATCCTGCGCGGAGATGACGACGGATCCGCATTTGCTGCAGCGTGCGCTGCTCAACCTGCTGTTCAACGCGGTGGACGCGGCGGCACGGAAGGCGGAAGGCGGACTCGTGCGGGTTGAATGTCGTGCGGCCGCCGGGAACGTGACGATCAGCGTGTCTGACAACGGGAACGGGATTCCCGTGGAATGGATGGACCGCATCTTCAACCCGTTTTTCACCACGAAGGACAGCGGGACCGGGCTCGGCCTCTCGATCGTGCATCAGATCGCCGAGTCGCTGGGGGGAACGGTGCGGGCGGCCAACCGCTCGGGCGGCGGCGCCGTGTTTTCGATGTGTCTGCCATGCGAGCCGGTGGAATGTGCGGCCGCGGCGGAGCGGATGACAGGAGGTTGACGAATGGGTCGCATCTGCGTCGTCGATGACAACGAGATGGTGCGGGAATCGGTCGCCGAGGCGCTTCGGCGAGAGGATCACTCGGTTGCCAGTTATGCCGATCCGGCGGAGGCGCTCAAGGCGATCCGCGCCGGCACGTTCGACTGCATCGTAACGGATCTGAAGATGCCGGGCATGGACGGGGTAACCCTGCTGCGCGAAGCGCGGTCCGGCGGGTGCGAGGCGTCGGTGATCCTGATGACCGCGTTCGCGACGGTCGATTCGGCGGTCGCGGCGATGAAGCTGGGGGCGTACGACTACATCCAGAAGCCGTTCGATGCCGAGAAGCTGTGCCTCGTCGTCGATCGGGCCATCCAGAATGCCGTGCTGCGGAGTGAAAACGAGGCATTGCGGCGATCTCTCACCGACGGCGACGAACGCGAGATGGTGGGAGAGTCATCCGCGATGCGCGCGCTGCGGGAGACGCTGATGCGCGTCGCGCCGAGCAGCAACACGGTCCTGATCCAGGGTGAATCGGGCACGGGCAAGGAGATGCTGGCCCGGGCGGTCCACCGCGCATCGCCGCGGGCGGACAAGCCGATGCTGTGTCTGAACTGTGCCGCTCTCTCCGCGAACCTGCTCGAAAGCGAGCTGTTCGGTCACGAGCGGGGGGCTTTCACCGGCGCGGACCGGGTGCGCAAGGGACGTTTCGAACTGGCAGACGGCGGCACGCTGCTGCTCGACGAGGTCAGTGAGATCCCGCTGTCGCTCCAGGCGAAGCTGCTGCGGGTCCTGCAGGAACGGCAGTTCGAGCGCGTGGGCAGCAGCATCACACGCAGCGTGGACGTGCGCGTGATCGCGACGACGAACCGGAACCTGATGGACTGGGTGGCCCGCAAGCGATTCCGCGAGGACCTGTATTTCCGACTGAGCGTCCTGCCGATCATCGTGCCGCCGCTCCGCGAGCGCCGCGAGGACCTGCCGCTGCTGATGCAGCATTTCCTCTCGCGTGCGGCCGCGCGGACGGGACGCCCGCCGCTGCGCGTCGATGACGCGGCCATGCGGCTGATCCGCGAATACGACTGGCCGGGCAACGTGCGGGAAATCGAGAATCTCTGCGAGCGTGCCTCGGTGCTGGTGATCGACGGCGTGGTGACGGCCGAGATCGTGGCGCCGTGGCTGCGGGGGATGCGCCGGTCGG
>CAZJTF010000431.1:0-5352 GCA_964548565.1 uncultured Planctomycetales bacterium
AAGTGCCTGGGGTGAAAGGACTTACGGAAGATCTCTGCTAACTTAATGGCATTCGAAGCCGTCCCGTTTGAATTTCCCTGCCAAGAGGATTTTCAACACGGGCTGCTAATCGTCTAGATGAGCCGCCGGCGACGAAGCCGCTTCGCGCACAAACTCAATGGGCTCGATGCGGGAGACAGTTGGGTCACACCGTATCCGGACGCCCCACGGTGGCTCATCTATGTAGATCAGAGTCAGGTAGCCAGGTCCATAACCAATCAGATGGATCGGCGGCCCAAGTACCTGCATCACCTCTTTGTATGTCATACCCGGACGCACTACCGACAAGACATGTTCTATGGCGTATTCTGGAAGCTGTCCAGAAAGCAAAGGGGAGTTCTGGACAGTCGCAGTTGCGCTCTCCGTTGGAGCGCCAGACGCTTCTGGGCCGGGCTTCAGGTCTTCAGGATGATTAATACACCTGGACCCATGCCTGATGCAACATGCACACAGGCAGAAAACGATACTCACGTATATGTGGACAATCAGCAACTTAATCACATTGCCTGCCTTTCGATAAATACAGTGTTTCTGCCCCATTGCGCTCAATAGACGCTTTTACTTCGTGCGATGGCTAGAACATCAGAACCGTCGTGCTGACGGGCCGCAACATGTCACCTTTCAGTCTTCCGTTTGCATTCGTCCGTTTTCCCTCACAATGCGACAAGCCGTACCGATGCCAGATACTGCCCTGGGTGCAGCTCAGTTTTCCGGGATAGTCGGACGTGAGGTCGCGTTTCCCTCTGACCGCTCCTGTGGTCGTACCTGACGCCGTTCGGAAGCAGGCTTCCGACTGGCGGGCGCGCTCGGCCGTGATGCAGGTGCGGGGTACGGGAAATACAAGCGGGACAGGTTCGATTTTATCACCCTCCGGCCTCCTCTCCACGCTGCTTGTGCGGCCGGCCGCGGGCAGTCGCCTGATTCCGCGTCCTCTCACCGCGTCTCGCCCTTCTTCTTCCATCGACGGTCGACGGCAGCGGACGCAGGCGCGGCCGATCTGATGTTCCAGCTTACTCCAGAAAGTCGTCGGACGCCAGCGGACGCCCGGTGCGCGTGCTCACGCGGACGCGCTTGACCAGTTCGTCATCCCCCGGGCGGCGGAGGTCGCCCCGGCCCCACAGACTCAACGCCACAGCCGGGCGTCCAGCAGGCCGCTCCAGTCCGGCCAGCCCCAATCGGCCGCCGCGCTGGACCACGGGTACGCCTCGCCCGCCACAGGCGCGTGTCGTCGTCGCGCAGGCCCGGACAGGCAGTACCCGCCGGTCGCCATCGGTGCAGAGGACGTTCTGGCGGTTGTTGCCGCGCTGGGTGATGTGGTGGGCGACCCTCGGGTGCGTGGGACGCGCGACAACCGAGCCTGTCCCGCTTGCATTTGCCCGTTTATATCTGCCTGGGCCCAAGGCACACTGCGTCAATCCGAGCCGCGCTTTGATTTCGACTTTCGCTGTGTACTCCTCCACGGCCCAACCAGGTAGAAAACGTTTTGCCCACAGGTGTAGTAGCAGTAAAGAACGCCGTCGCGCGCCTCGATTCGAGCGAGTGCATCCTGGTCAAGCGATCGGCAGACCTCCGGAAGCAGGACCTGCGACCCCTTGACTCGATACGCGTGATCGCCCCAAAACGGCGGGAATAAGAGCTGCAGTGTACATATCCCCTTTTCCCAGACCGGGCTATCCTCGCCACAAAGCAGCGGGCGACGAAAGAACCTGGCAGATATCTTCTTGGTGGCGGTTCCGGCCTCCTTCACAAACTTCTTCTGCAGATCCGCGGGGACACAGGCCTCAACGAACGCCTTGAGGACCGATTCGGCTTGCTCCGGCGTGAGGAGCGACGACGAATCCCATTGTGCGCACATCCAGGACATCAGCTTGCGGGTCTCGAATTCGTGCCGTTCCAGTGTCATTGGAAAGCCCCCTTCAGTACCCATCAACGAGCACCGCAAAGAATTTCCGAAGGTCTGCGGGGCGGCGACCCCAACAAGAAACCCGGCTTTTCTTGCTTTATGGACCTGTGCCGGACCGATCTCCTCTGAAGTGAGTGGAGCAGAGGCGTCCCACTGCGCAGGAACCCACGACATCAGCTGCTGCCATCGGTCGGTCACGGGGTAACTACTGCTCCAAGTTCGCCAAAATCTGGGTCACTGAAGAGATCTTCGTTAATCCAGGACAGCGGCAGCAAAGGTTCGTGTGGTCCCACGGAGTTGACGGCTGCTCCACCAACCGCTCCCGGGTACTCGTCGCCAAGGAGAGTTGATTGCATCGCCCCGCGCCCATAGCTATCCTGATGAATCCTCTGGTCAAGCTCGCCGGTGAGGTCGGGGGGGACAATACAAACGGGACCGGTTCGTTTGTTTTACCCTCCGGCCTGCTCTCCTGCTTGTGCTGCCGGCCGCGGAGACCTCGTGGACAGTCGCCTGTTTTCCGCGTCGTCTCACTGCCTCGTTCTTCTTCTTCCCTCGACGGACGCCGGCAGCGTACGCCGGCAGCGGCCGATCTGATGTTCCAGCTTACTCTTGAAAGCCGCCGGTCGCCAGTGGACGTCCGTCCCGTTTGGATTCCGGCGTCTCCGCGGGCGCCGAACTGCGCCAGCAGCGTCCCGGCGGCCGCCCGGAGCGTCTTGGCGTCGTCCAGCACCTGGAGCAGGAACGTCACGAAGGTCGTCGACGCCGACCAGAACGAGTCGCGCCAGGCATGCCCCGCCTCGGGGCAGCACGCCTCGATGACCGCGGGAGCGAGCGCCTCGCACATCGCGGCGTTGACCAGAAGGCCCCTCTTGAGCTGCCCCTTCCAGTGAGTAAGAGGGGCCATCCGTGGCCTCCTTTCGATGAGTGCTGTCGGGCGACAACATCATCGCAGGAGGCCGTTCTTTGCGCGATGATTGTCACTATACGGCGTCAAAAGACTTACCAACATTCTTGATTAGCTTCATGCCATTCGGACAGTTGCCTGTTTCTAAAGGAGGGGTCAAACAGCTAAAACGCTTCTGCCCTGCGATCTTCGGTTGCGGCAGACGCGGCACACGCAGGGCGAAAGCGACCCCAGCGATGCGCACGCCCACCATTGCCAGCCGGTGCAGCGGGCAGCATGTCGCACCGGCGTCCCGCGCGTGTCGCGCCGGCACGGTTGTACCGGTCCTGTGATGGTCCCCGATTATGCCCCGCATGGCAGCTGCGACGGGGACTCCCTGCCCCCTCACCGTCTGCGAGGTGCACGGCGCCGGAAGGCGGTCAGTGTGCCGACAGCGAGCAGCGTCAGCGATGATGCCTCGGGGACCGGCAGGATGGTCAGGTGGCTGGGGCGCGTCTCCCCGGTGATGAGGGTGGTGAGTCCGCTGCCATCGAGACCGGCTTCGAGAATGCGGCCGCCGGAACGGTCGACGAGCAGCATCTTTCCCAAGTCGAGGTCGAGGGTGACGTTGCTCAGGTAGCCGAGTTCGGCGTTGATGAGTACGGTGGGTGTTCCCGGCGCGTAGGACAGACGGCGCACGCGCTCGTTCACCGACATCGCGGTCTCGCTCCAGTAGAGGCGAGCGGTCTGCGTATCGACGGCCAGGTCGGTGACTTTCCATGTCGGTTCGACGTAGGCAAGGTATGTCCGGCCGCCGCCGTTGAGGTCGCCCATGTAGATTGCGCTGCCATTGCCTTCGTATTCCAGCCAGAAGAGCTTCCGGTTGACGGGATCGACCTCGAGGGCTCCAGACGAGAGCAAACCGGTGCGGAGTGTCTGTGGACTTGAGCCGTCGAGGTTGGCGCGTCTGAGTTCGCCGAGCTGGTTCGCCCAGTACACGCGGCCGTTCGCCCGGTCCAGCGCGAAGTCGCCGGCGGTGGTGTACATGTTGTTGTCGGTGATGACTGCCTGGGGATTGCTGCCGTCATAGCCGGCACGCTTGATGGAGCGGTACTCGAACCAGTAGATCTGCTCGTTGGCAGTGTTGACCTGGATTTCGGCGAATCGGTCGCCGGAGGGCCCGTTGATCAGTGTGCCAACGTGCGTACCGTCGCGTTGAGCTGTGTTGATGCCGTTCGCCGTCGTCCAGCACAGCAACGGCGCTCCTTCAGCCGCGACACATGTGAGCAGCAGAAGACCCATCCCGGGAAAACAAGGATTGAGCAACGGGCAAAACGATTGCCTGATCATTCTCCTCTCCTTTCTCCAGTTGCGGGCGGTCCGGTGAGCTGTCCATGGCTGCGGAACACAGGGCGTTCGTGAGTTGACGATGTCGACGATGCCCGCCCGGGCGGCCGGACCTTCTTTCCATGCTATCATGTTCGGTTTCGCTGCGCCTACCCTGTCTTTCGCTTTTCTAGGTACTTGACGGGGTGCCCCGGACGGATCTCAAGCTTGTTCCTATAAAGTCGACGAAAGGAGTCCCCCGTGGCTGTTACGGGTGGAGCCCTGCTGGCCACGGACGGCCGCAGAGTGGGGCTTGAACCACGTCCCGCACAGGCCTGGCGCCTCGGCTACTGACAGGCGGCGCGTTCTGTCTGTCGGGGGTCCACCGAAGACCGTCGCACCGGAAGCGGTAGAGCAGCGGGAAAATACAAGCGGGACAGGTTCGATTTTATCACCCTCCGGCCTCCTCTACACGCTGCTTGGCGGCCGGCCGCGGACAGTCGCTTGTTTCCGCGTCCTCTCACCGCGTCTCGCCCTTCTTCTTCCATCGACGGTCGACGGCAGCGGACGCAGGCGCGGCCGATCTGATGTTCCAGCTTACTCCAGAAAGTCGTCGGTCGCCAGTGGACGTCCGGTGTCAGTGCTCAGGCGGACGCGCCTGACGAATTCCTCATCCTCGGGCGGCGGAGCTCCCGCTCGCAGTCGCCCCCGCCGTCAGGTTGTCGCTCTTCCACGTGCCGCACTCCATCGGTCGCCTCCGCTCGAAGACCGCTCCGGGGAGTCCCTCCTCGTCGCGCTCGCGGCGGTCGTGTATCCTCGCGTCTCGCTGAAATGCCCAGGCACCAGGAGGATTGACCATGCGGGCGTGGCAACAGTCGACAGGATGTGCGGCCGCACTCTCGCTTCTCACCGCCTGTACGGGCTGCACCCACACGCCCTCCGCCTCGCCCGGCCCGCGGATTTACGTCGAGACGGACCTCGAAGGCGCCAGCGGCGTCTACCGCTTCGATCAGACGCGCGACAAGGGAACGCCTGCGAATCTCCAGGCGTGCGCCTACCTCATGGGCGACCTGGAGGCGGTCGTCCGCGGTTTCCGCGATGCCGGCGCCGGCGAAGTCGTGATCATCGACGGCCACGGCAACCAGGCGTTCATCCCCCACCTGGCCGCCCCGGGCGCCAGGTACATCACCGGAAAGCCCCG
>CAZJTF010000432.1:0-5319 GCA_964548565.1 uncultured Planctomycetales bacterium
GGACCCGCAGCGCGTCCGTCCATCCCGGAGCGAGGTGATGCGACTGCTGAGCAACAACAGAAAAGCCCGCGAATTGATGGGGTGGTCGCCGCAGGTTACCCTCAGCGCCGGGTTGCAGGCGACGCTGGAGCACATCCGGCAATACCTCGACTCGTACAAGGCGCACTTGTACTGCGTCTAAGCTGCCCGGATAAAAGGAGCACTCCCGGATGTCCCAGATTACTCCCGCCGAAACGAGAGCGGTGATCCTGGCCGGCGGGCGCGGTACGCGTCTCAAGCCTCTCACGGTGGTCTTTCCGAAGCCGCTCGTTCCTCTCGGAGACACTCCCATCGTAGAGATACTTCTTCGGCGCCTGAGCTCGGCCGGTTTCCGGAATGTGACGCTCTGCACGGGTTACCTCGCCGAATTGCTCGTGGCGGTCTGCGGCGATGGCTCGCGCTTCGGGCTGAGTATCACATACGTGCACGAGGAGGGGCCGCTGGGCACGGCCGGGCCCCTGGGCGGCATCGGAGAGCTTACGGATCCCTTCATCGTGATGAACGGCGACCTGCTGACGACACTCAGTTTCGGGAAACTCCTGTCTTTTCACCTCGAAGAGAAGGCTGACATCACGGTTGGCGTTTACAGGCGCGACGTGAAGATCGATTTTGGTGTTGTCCAAGCTGATCATCAAGGCCGCTTCCAGAAGTTCAGCGAGAAGCCGGTCTATCATTTCGAGGTGAGCATGGGCGTGAATGTCCTCAGCCGGTCGGTGATGGAACATGTTATCAGTGGGAAACACCTCGATATGCCCGACCTCATTACAAAGGTGCACGAGACTGGGGGTCGCGTTCGCTGCTATCGCGAGGACTGTTACTGGCTCGACATCGGTCGCATGGACGACTACGCGCTCGCGCAGGATGAGTTCACGGAGAACCGACACCGTTTCCTGCAGGACGAATCGTGAACGGCACACTCTGGATTACCGGAGCCTCCGGGTTTAGCGGGCGGCACCTGATTGCGCATCTGCGCCGGTTGGCCGATCGACCGCGGATTGTAGGCATCGACCTCCCCGGAGCCGCTGATCCCGGAGCAGACGTCTTCCACGTGCTCGATGTATTGTCAACAGGGACGGTCGCCGCGCTTGGAAAAGAGGAGACGCCTCGCTGGGTCATTCACCTGGCTGGCGCGATGCCCCCGGCCAGTGAACAGACGATGTGGCAGGCGAACGTCGGTGGAACGCTCGGTCTGCTGGACGGATTGTCGCGGGCAGGCTGTCGGGGTACACGGGTGCTGGCGATCGGGTCGGCCGCCGAGTACCTTCCATCCGGCTCGAACGCACCTTTGTCCGAACAGGCCCTGGCGGGAGGAGCGTCTCCATACGGCCGGACGAAATGGGCTCAGACACTCCTGGCGCTCCACTCTGGGCCGCATTTCGGTCTTGCCACGATCGTTGCCCGGCCATTCAATTTGATCGGGCCCTCGCTGCCGAGCAGATTGATCGCCGGTTGGCTCTGCGAGCAATACGCGGACGCCGGCAATCATGATGAGATTGTGGTCGGGAACCTCGACTCCTCCCGTGATTTCGTAGACATACGCGACGCCGTGGAAGCATACTGGTGTCTGGTGAGGGAGGGAGTCAGCGGGGAGATCTACAACGTGTGCTCCGGAACGGCGGTTGCAGTCCGCCGGCTGATCGAAGTGCTGGAGTCGCTTGTTCAACGCTCGGTTCGGGTGCGCGTCGACCCAAGCCGGGTGCGGACGGCGGATCCTCCCGTCATTCATGGGAATCCCGGAAAACTGCGAGCACTCACTGACTGGCAGCCTCGCATTTCGCTTGAGAGGTCGTTGACGGATATGATCCAAGCGTTGCGGTCCGCCGCACCTTGTCGTTCGTGATCATCCCCGTAGCGGCGTGTAGACCGCTGTCTTCGATCGGTGTGCATCGTCAGACGCAAGATCCTGCCACAACTGCAGGGAAGCAGGTGGGCCCTCTCAGGAGCTGATGCCGGTCGCTCATGTAGTTCGTCTGCGGAGTTGTCGTCGTGACGCGTGCCCCAAGCTTCAGCCTCCTCGTGGACGTCAATCTCTCATGTCTCCGCGAGCGGCTGGCCGAAACAGACGGTGTTGAGCGTGGATACGGGGAACTGGATCGCTGGCTGCGCAGTCACGGGTTTACGATGATGCCTGATGGGCATTGGGCCTGCGAACCGGTCAGCCTCTCCTGGCTTAAAGCTGAGGAGATCAGGGGGCAGCGTCACGTCGGGCCATGGCTGCACGACAGGATTCTTCGAGGCCCCTGGTACCGAGGGTGGCTGCCTCTTGTCGCGATCCTGTTGAATGCGGTGTTGGCACTGCGGGCGATGATCCTGTTCCTGCCGTTCGCACTCGGGCACCTCGCCGGCACCGTAAGGCAGTCAATGTTGCTGGCGTTCTGCTCGTTTGTGCTCTGTGTCAGGATCGGCAATTGCACGCTTCTGGTTCGCGGATTCGGCCGGCTCCGGCACCGGTCTTTGCTGTTCTGGGGAACAAACATCCCGGTGATTTTGATTGGGGCAATCGCCACAGACCGGGTCATGAACACGGGCCTTGCAGCCGAAGTGGGGTTTCTTAGAGCTCCGATCGCCCTTTCATATCTGATGGTCTCGATACTAACCACGGGTCTCACCTTCTACCTCCTGCGCGAACAGCTGGACTAGACGGGTACACACTTCTCAGCAGATTCAGCCTCCTGCTATTCGGCCCGCTGATAATGCGAGTTTACGGGGGTTATCATGTGCGGCATCTGTGGTGTCGTCGACTTCAGCCGGGCGCCTGGTCAGGACGCTGTCGAACGCATGATGAGGATCATCCGGCACCGCGGACCTGATGAAGCAGGGCTGCAGATGCTCGGGGCCGCTGCCTTAGGGTTCCGCCGCCTGAGCATCATTGATCTTGCCAGCAGTCACCAGCCGATGAGCAACGAGAACGGCACCGTCTGGGTGGTGTTCAACGGGGAGATCTACAATTTCAAGGAGCTGCGACAGGAACTCGCCACGCGCGGGCACCGATTCGCCACCAGCGGCGACACTGAAACCATTGTACATCTCTACGAGGACCATGGACTCGATTTCGTTGACCACCTGAACGGCATGTTCGCGATCGCAGTCTGGGATGTCAACCGCCAAAGGCTTGTGTTAGCTAGAGACAGGCTTGGAATAAAGCCGTTGTATTATGCGGTTCATGGAGACCAGGTGTATTTCGCCTCTGAAACGAAGGCGATCCTGCTGGGTAGCGAGCATTCCTACAATTTGGACATGGATGCTGTGCGGGCCTGGTTCAACTTCATGTCGGTCCCGGATAAACAGACCTGTTTCTCAGGAATTCGGCGTCTGTCACCGGGACACATCGCCGTGCTCGGCCGCAGCGGATTCTCCGAACAGCAGTATTGGGATGTTGACTTCTCGCGACAGCGCGACTGGAAAGACGGCGATCTGCAGGAGGCGGTTGAGGCACTCCTTCGGGACTCCGTGCAGCGACAGATGATCGGCGATGTGCCGCTTGGCGCCTTTCTCTCAGGTGGAGTGGATTCAAGTCTCGTTGCCGCCATGATGGCGGAGTTCAGTTCCAGGCCCGTGGAGATGTTCTCTATCGGTTATAATAAGGAGGGTAATTACCTCAACGAGCTGGAGTACGCACGCGCGGTCGCAGATCGCTACGGCATGAAACACAATATCCTCATACTCGATTCGAATGACCTGGTCCGCGAGCTTGATCGCGTCGTGTGGCACTTGGACGAACTCAACGGAGATCCTTCGGCGTTCTTGACGCTGGCGCTCAGTCAATTCGCGCGACAGCATGTGACGGTTACGCTCTCCGGCGTTGGGGGCGACGAGCTCTTCGGCGGGTACCGGCGCCACATGGCAATGAAACTCCAGGGCCTCTACAGGCAAATCCCGGCGGGTATTCGGAATGGTCTCGTGCGGCCCCTCGTCAGTCTTCTGCCGGAGTCAAGGACGAGCCGGCTCACGAACTACGCGAGGCTCATCAAGAGGTTTTTCAACACGGCGAATGCGGAACCGCGCTCTGCGTGGGCAGCGATGACCAGTTTCCTTCCCGGCTACGAGGGTCCCATTTTCACCGGAGATGCTACTTCCCGCACAGCTGAAACGTACACCTGCGAGGCGTTCGAGCGGCATTGGATGTATGCACAAGAATTGCCTGATCTCGTAGATCGTGGGCTCTACATGGACCACAAGATGTATCTTGCGGATCAGTTGCTCCTGCTGCAGGACAAAATGAGCATGGCCGTTTCGCTCGAGGCCCGTGTCCCGTTTCTCGATCACAGACTAGTCGAACTCGCAGCGACAGTGCCGGCATCCTCAAAGATACGCGGCCGCATGCTAAAGGTGGTCCTGAAATGCCTCGCGGAAAAGTATATACCCAGGCGATGTATTTATCGTGAAAAAAAGGGATTTGGGGCCCCTCTGGAAATATGGCTGCAGGGTCCACTGCGCGAACAGATCTGCGACGTGTTAACTGCGCGGAGGGTCCGCGAAAGGGGCGTGTTCAACGTCGAATTCGTCGAGTGGCTTAAACGCGGTTTTTTTGAAGAGCATCGTGAGCTGGGTTACCAGCTGTATCACGTATTCCTGTTCGAGACATGGATGCGATTGTTCGTGGATGACCTTCGCCGTAGTGCTGAGCAGTTTCCGGCGGGTTCACCTGCCGCACTACCGGGCATAACGAAATCGCCGGCGTGCCGCTCGTGAGATCTCATGCAACTCTAATTAGCGCCAATACGAAGCTCTGGAGCAGCTCCTCGGCTCATTTCTGCCACATTTCCCAGGGAATCACCGAATAGTCTCCGAACGGCGTTGCTCCAATGTCTGGAGGATCATCAGACCGGGCGCGTCCGAAAAGGTCAGTGACGGGGAGAAATTCAGTATTGCCGGCCCTCCTGGCACGTGAGGTGCTTACCAGCAAGCCGTATTGCGGGTTCAGGAAGGGCCACGCGTCGTCCGTCACATTGTGCAACCCCCATGATCCGGGTGCATCTGTATACCATGAGCCTTTCGGCCGTGTCGCGCTGACAAAGTTATAGTCGAAGACGGCATTGACGCGGGAACCTGTGTCATTGTCGAGAATAACAGAAAGTGCGTACCCTTTGTTGGAGACCGAGATGTTGTTGATAATGCGTTGCGGCGACACGCTGTACTCTCCGAACACCGTGATTCCGTCACGGGCATTGCCCCAGCAGGTATTGCCATAAACCCGGTTCGGCTGCAGTGCGGAGCTGCTTGCGATCTGCTGAACGTGTCGGCCGCCAGGGCCAAAGTCGACAGCAATGCCGGCGCCGT
>CAZJTF010000433.1:0-5279 GCA_964548565.1 uncultured Planctomycetales bacterium
TTGTCCAGCCCGTCCCCGCAGATCTCGGGGCAATTCGGGGCAGTGCTGCACTCCCGATCATTGCAGTCGATCCGCCCGTCGCCGTCGTTGTCGATCCCGTCGGTGCAGTTCTCCGGGCAGGCCGCATCGTCCGTGCAGTCGATATCTGCACAGTCAGTCAAGCCATCTCCGTCATTGTCCAGCCCGTCGGCGCACAGCGCCTCGACCGTGCAGCCGGTCTCGCCGAAGCAGTCGGCGTCAGCGCAGTCGGAACCGCCGTCGCCATCGTTATCGACGCCGTCTGCACAGAGTGTCTCACCGCAGTTCGGATGCGCAGGGTTGTTCTGACAATCCGGGTCGTCGCAATCGACCAAGCCGTCACCGTTGTTATCCACGCCGTCCGTGCAGATCTCGGGGCATGTGGGATCGGTGGCGCATTCCGAATCCCCGCAGTCGATCGCACCGTCCGCATTGTCGTCGACGCCGTTGTTGCAGATCTCCGGCGGGAACCGATCCCCCACCTGCACGTGGTCCAGGTAGAAGAAATCGACGTTGCTCGGCGAGCCCGAAAGGGTCTGCTGCTGGACCACGACTTTCGTGATACCCACGTTGGAGACGACCGCAATGAATCCGTCCACTGCGAGATTGACTCCGTTACCGCCGTCCATCGGCGACGAGGTGTAGGTCGCCCCGCCGACCTCCGTGACCTGCAGCACGTACTGGCTGTCCTCGACGATGTCATCCAGAATCCACGTTCCGAAACCCTCCACGGGCTCGGAGAAGGTGAACTCGATGCCGGCGCCAATGGGATCGATCGGATCGGGAACGCCGTCGAACGTCCGGTTCAAGAGTGCCGCCCCACCCGCACCGGCTCCGCCTTCCACGATTCCAGCGACGTCTGGAACGTTCGGGTAGGTCTCCACGAGCCGGTTCCCGTTGACGCCCAGGTCGGCCACCGGATTGCCCGACGCGTCCACAACGATCGGGCGGACGCGCACCGGACCGGCCAGGAGGTTGGAGGGCTCCATGACGTACTCGTGCCCGAACTGGGCAAAGTCGAACTCGGTCATGGGTCCGGTCAACGCGGTCTGGAATGCCAGATCGCGCGTCGGATCGGCGGTCGCCAGATTGCCGTCCGGATGAACGAAGAACGTCACGCTGGCTGTCGCTGACGCACAAAGCCAGCCCGCGAGGAGGCCGCTGCCCACGCAGCGCCGCCACATCCCCGGGGCCAATCGCCGTGGTTCATTCATACGCCCCATGACTTGTGCTCCGATTACTGGTGTGCCTTTCCATTCCGCCCTTGTCGGGCCCCACACAAACGGATGACGATCCGCGAGGCTCCTCCGGCGGAATTGTGCCACCGGAGGAGCTCCCGCCTGAAATACCCGCGAACAGCACGTTCACGTGCCCTGTCGGTGCTCAGTCACGCCGCACGCCGACGGCGCAGCAGTCCGAGGCCGCCCAGGCCGAGCAGGCACAGGGTCGCCGGCTCCGGAACAAGCCCCACCTGCACATGATCCAGGTAGAAGAAATCCACGTTGCTCGGGACCCCGGCGAGGGTCTGCTGCTGGACGACGACCTTCGTGATCCCCAGGTCAGACACTGCCCCGATGAACCCTTCAATGGCAAGGTTGGCACCGTTGCCGCTGTCCATCGCCCCGGAAACGGACGTGGCTCCTCCCACTTCGGTCACGAGCAGCACGTACTGGCCGATCTCCGCAATGTCATCGAGAATCCAGGTCCCGAAACCCTGCACCGGCTGAGAGAAGGTGAATTCAATCCCTGCCCCAATCGGATCGATCGGGTCGGGCACGCCATCGAACGTCCGGTTGAGGAGCGTCGCTCCGCTCGCTCCGGCGCCGCCTTCGATGATTCCCGCGATATCCGGCACATGGGGGTACGTCTCGATCAGCCGATTCCCGTTCGCGGCCAGACTGGCGACAGGATTCCCCGCGGCATCGACCACGTTCGGACGGACCTGCACCGCCCCGGCATACAGGTTGGACGGCTCCATCACGTACTCGTGCCCGAACTGCGCGAAATCAAACTCCGTCATCGGTCCGGTGAGCGCCGCCTGGAAGGCCAGGTCGCGCGTCGGATCGGCGGTGCCCAGGTTGCCGTCCGGGTTGACGAAAAACACGACCGCGCCCACCGCACTTGGACCGAAGGCCACCGCTGCCAGCAGAGCCAAGCTCCAAAACTTCTTCCCAGCCATGCCTTCTCGCATGACTTCTCCTCCTGATCTGATGAACTCACCTGGTTGAGGCGGGCGCCACGCGGCGACCGCCGGTTTCACCTGCTCTTGTCGAAGAACGTCCAGCCGCGCTCGATGTGATTGCCCTGCAACGCCTGCTCCCGCTTGGAGACGTCCGTGGGAAGAGGCGGATTCAAAGGCCCGGGCTCGAGCGGCGTGTATTCCGAAGGCAGCGTCACCGATGGACCCCGCGGATCGCTGTTGCGATAAAGAGGTTGCTGCTGCTTGAGCGGACCAGAACGGGTCCCGAACTCACGAGTCGAGCCGCTGGGGGACGTGCGCCGGAAATCTCTCACGCGGCTGGCGCTGCCGTCCATGTAGGCAACATTGTAGAAAAGCATCTGCGGCATTTCGTTGACGGGCGTATGGACCGGGAATGGTCCGAATGTGTCCCAACTTCCCGCGAATCCGTCGGCGACGATCGCGAGCCGTGCCGTGCGGAACTTGTCGTAGTTGGCGCCGACCCACTCGAGCCGCGTGCCCGAGAAGGCATACCGCGGCCGGTACTCGTACGAGCCGTAGGCCCAGCCGTTCACGTTGGTTCTGCCATAGTTCGTCCATGGGTAATAGGCAGGAACCCCGTCACCCTTGGAGAGAAGCCGGTTGTACCGTGCATCCGGGCAGTAGAACAGGTTTTCGTTCTTCCCCACGTACCGCGGGTAGAGCATGCCCAGCCGGGTCGCATGCCCGGTCCTGGTATCGGCGTTGTAGACCCACAGCGCCACGCCGTCGGTGACCTGCTCACCCCTGTAGGGCATCCATCGGGGTGGGCTGCTCTTGTGGTCGGCTGCGTACGACATGAGGGCGACGCTGATCTGGTGGAGATTGCTCAGGCAGATGGTTCGCCTGGTGTTCTTCCGCGCCGAGTTCAGCGAGGGCAGGAGAATCGCGACCAGGAGCGCGATAATCGCAACGACCACCAGCACCTCGATGAGCGTAAATGCCTCACGCGCGCCTTTCCTGGGCATTCCTGGGGACATCGAGACGTTCCTCTGAATGAACTCGCTACGATGCGTCGCTCGCCGCCACACGCCTCGCAACAAACCAAAAAGACACAAACTGGCTGCAGATTCAGCCGGAGTTGCGGATCACCATCGCCGGTTGCACCACCACACCGCGGCTGTCCTCCGGAAGCGGCTGGCCGTCCAGCAGGTGGAACATCATTTGCACCAGTTCTCTCGCCACTTCGTCGAGCCGAAGATCGACGGTCGTGATGGGCGGATCCACGAACGCACCGAACTCCTGGTTGTCGGAGCCCACCACCGCCACATCATCCGGCACGCGATAGCCGCGGTTGCGCAGCGCGGCTATCAGCGAGGCACCGTACAGGTCGTTCGCTGCAATAACCGCATCCACTCCGCCCTTCTTGACGAGGTCCTCGACCGCCTGGTCGGCTGTCTCGCGCGTGGGCAGATCCATCCAATGCCGCCCGGTCCGCTCGGTCATGAGCCACACGAGATCATCTTCGAGTGAGAGCCCCGCTTCACGCAGAGCGACCACGAGGCCCTGTCGCCTCTGCCCGGCGTACGGAAACGCCATTTCGCGGAAGTAAAGCCCGATGCGCCGCCGCCCGCGATCCAGCAGATGGCGAGCCGCCATGTACCCGACTTGGAAGAAGTCCGGGCCAACGTAATGCGGCCGTGGGCGCCCGGCACAGTCCGGCTCGGTGGGCGCCTCATAGAACACGATGTTTGGAATGTCACGGAGCCGCCGCAGAATCCCTTTATCCGCCATGTGACTGTGGAAGAAGCTGAAAACGCCGTCCACGCCCCGGGCCCGGAAATCGGCAAGATAGTTGGATACCTGGACCTCTGATCCCGCCGCATGCCCGACGATGAAGCGAATGCCACGGGCAGACGCCAGAACCTCCATCAACGCGATCAACCGCAGGTCGATCATGAGTTGGCTGGTCACGAGTACGCCGACAGAGTTGCTGCGCTGCCCCGCCAACTGCCGTGCCGCCGCGTTCGGTCGATAATTCAGACGCTGGGCCGTGGCCATCACGCGACGAGCGGTGCTGCTGGAAATGCGATGCCGCGCAGCCGTCCCGCTGAGGACAGCCGAGACCGTCGTGCGAGAGAGATTCAACTCTTCCGCAATCATGGCAGCCGTAACCGGTGGTCGCACGGCCATAGCTCTCATGAACTCTCAGACACTGATGACGATCAGAACGTGCAGTCACGTGCTAGCACGGTTGCTAGCACGGTCTAGCCGGGAAGCATACTGCGGAGGGCGGCACGGTGTCAAGAGCCTGCCGAGACCCACCTGTCGTGCCGGTGTCGACCTGAAGGTACGAGGCACTCACGAACGGATCCGTGCGATTGCCCGCTGACGGGTAGCTCTGCAGCGACATCCAACCTCCCGTGCCGAACTCACAGGCCGATGCAGACTGGAGGCGTTCGTCGCAGCTTCCTGGACTTTTATGATGCAGCGCCGCGCGGCGGAACAAATACGCGCTCCACAAGTGCAACTCCGGCGGGTCACCCTGAAGTGCCTGAAGATTCGCCCGCCGATCTGGTCGACCAATCCCGGCACCATGAAAGCGACGAGGGGAAGGCAGGTCAGGACTGGTATGGACCTCGCGCGCACACGGCGCCTATTGTGGCCCTACTCTCGAAATGCAAAGCTGAAGAGATCCGCAGTCTTCAATGGGAATCGCAGCCGCAGGGGCCGCCCGCGGAGTGGACTGGTCCCGGTTACCACCCTGCGGACGGCTGGGACCGATGCCCCAGCGCCGGTCCCGCCTTCAGTAGCGCCGGAGCCGCAAGTATTTGAACACAGCTAGTCAGCCGAGACAAGGGAGAACACACGGCCTGCGCGAGCAGCTCGACGGCATGTTCGCCATGGCAGGACGAAGAGGAGAATCTTCACGTAGAAAGATTCGAGGCCCACCTTTCGGACCATTGAGCAGGCGACAAACAGGCTTGTGATCCCGCTGTTCCACCATTCCGGGAACGATGGCACCCCGACCGACACGTAAGCTGTCCTGCGCCGAGGTGGAGACCCTGATGAGCGATCCGATCGTGCAGGAGTACATCAGGGA
>CAZJTF010000434.1:0-5246 GCA_964548565.1 uncultured Planctomycetales bacterium
GCGGCGTGGCCAGGCCGGCCAGCAGCAGGTAGGCGGTCTGGTAGCGGTGCCAGTGCGCCGCGGAGCCGCGCCAGCCGAGCGCCATCATGCCGTAGATGATCCGGCCGACGCGGTTGTGCGAGCGGTCGCGGAGCGTCGCGAGATCGGGGATGAGACCGACGTACCAGAACAGCAGCGAAACCGTCGCGTAGGTGCTCACCGCGAACACGTCCCAGACGAGCGGGCTGCGGAACTGCGGCCACATCTGCATCGTGTTCGGGTACGGCATCATCCAGTAGAAGAGCCACGGGCGCCCCATGTGGAGCAGCGGGAACAGGCCGGCGCACGCGACGGCGAACAGCGTCATGGCCTCGGCGAAGCGGTTGATCGAGGTTCGCCACTGCTGGCGGAACAGGAGGAGAATCGCGGAGATCAGGGTGCCGGCGTGGCCGATCCCGATCCACCAGACGAAGTTGATGATCGCGAATCCCCAACCGATGGGGATGTTGATGCCCCAGATGCCGGTGCCGCGCACCAGCAGGTACGCCGACGCCCAGAGCAGCATCATCATCAGCAGGAACGAGATGCCGAAGCCGAGGATCCAGCCGCGCGGCGTCTTCTGCGTCAGCACCACCGAGCTGATCTTGTCGGTGACGGACGCGAAATCATGGCCCGGCTCGATCACCGGCGGCGCCATGTGCGGGTTGGCGACCGTGACATGTCCCTCTCGTGCGGCCACGCAATCTTCCTTCCGAGTCTACCGACCGGCCCCGGGGCCGTCGTCCGCACCGGTGGTGCCGGTGTCTCTTCATTGAGCACCGGTGAGTCCGCCGGTGCCGATCTGCGCCCGCCTCACGCGTGGTGGGCGCTGTCCCCGGAGTGATCCGATCCCGTCTCGACGAGTGCCGGGTTCGGGTTGCGCACATTCGCCAGGTACGTCGTCCGGGGCTGTGTATTCAGGTCGGCGAGCACGCCGTAGTTGAGCGGCTCGCGTTTGAGTTTCGAAACGGCGCTGTTCGGGTCGTTGATGTTGCCGAAGACGATCGCCTGCGTCGGGCATGCTCCCTGGCAGGCGGTGACGACCTCGCCGTCCCGGATCTGGCGGTCTTCCTTCTCGGCCTCGATCCGGGCCGCGTTGATGCGCTGGACGCAGAAGGTGCACTTTTCCATGACGCCGCGCGAGCGGACCGAAACGTCCGGGTTGCGCATCGCCTTGAGACTGTCGGTGTTCCAGTCGGAGTAGAGCAGGAAGTTGAACCGACGCACCTTGTAGGGGCAGTTGTTGGCGCAGTACCGCGTGCCCACGCAGCGGTTGTACACCATGTCGTTGAGCCCCTCGGGGCTGTGGACGGTGGCGGCCACCGGGCAGACGACCTCGCACGGGGCCTTTTCGCAGTGCTGGCAGAGCATCGGCTGGTGGTACGTCTCGGGGTTGTCGAGGCCGCCCTTGTAGTAGCGATCGATGCGGAGCCAGTGCATCTCGCGGTTCATCATCACCTGCTGCTTGCCGACAACGGGGATGTTGTTTTCGGCCTGGCAGGCGACGACGCACGCATTGCAGCCGATGCAGGCGTTCTGGTTGATGGCCATGCCCCACGCGTAGCCGTCGTACTCGTACTCGGGGTAGAGCGAGAGGCTTTTCGGCGGTTCGTGCCCGATGTGGTGGGCAAACTCCGGGTCCTTCGTGAACTGCTCGAGCGTTGCAGAGCGGACGATGTTGCGTCCTTCGAGCGTGAAATGCTGCTGCGTGGCGGCCAGCTTGTACCGTCGTCCGAGGGGACGGATCTCCAGGCCCGTGCTGAACCAGGGAGCGTCGGAGGTCCGCAGGAGCCCGGCGTCGAAACCGGTGCCCGTCCCCACGCGGCCGGTCCGCCTGCGGCCGTAACCGAGGTACACCGTGATGCTCTCGTCTGCCTGACCAGGCAGGATGAACACAGGGCCCTGCACCTTGCGCCCGCCGAGGCTGAGCTCGACGAGATCCTCGTTGGAGAGGGCGAGTCGTTCAGCGGTGCGGGGGCTGACCAGGACCGCGTTGTCCCACGTCAGTTTGGAGCCGGGCTTGGGCAGCTCCTGGAGCCAGCCGTTGTTCGCGAAGCGCCCGTCCCAGATGCTCGGGTCGGGTGCGAAGACCAGTTCGAGTCCGCTACCAGACGCCTCCGCCTGGTTGGCGGACGCCTCGGCGACATTCGCCTGCAGCGTGACGCGGGCGGCGGGCAGGGCGGTGCCATCGACGATGCCGTCGTGCAGACAGCGTCGCCAGAAGGCTTCGAAACCGTCGCCGGCGCGCTGCGCGCGCCAGTATTCCCGCACGATGTCATAACCGGAGGCGTCGGCCTTGCCCGCGATGGCCGCCAGCAGCTCGCAGGCGGATTTCGTCGCGTACAGCGGGGCGATCAGCGGCTGCATGATCGTCACGGTGCCGTCGAACGCGCGGGCGTCGCCCCAGGCTTCGAGATAGTGCGACTCGGGGATGTGCCAGTGGCAGAGTTCGGCGGTTTCGTCGTTGTACATCCCCAGATGCACGCGGAACGGCACGGTGTCCATGGCCCGGGCGAACTCGACGTCGGCCGGGGCGGCGTAGACCGGGTTTCCTCCAAGAATGATCAGGGCGTCCACCTTGCCGGCGCGCATCTCCTCGGCCAGCTCGCGGATTCCGGCGAACTGACTGACCGGACTGGCCTCGACCGGCTCTGTGTGGACGACGGTCTTGCCCTCGTTGCCGAGCGCGGCGTTCATGGCGTGGGCAAGGGCGTGGACCTCCGGGGGCTGCTGGAGGCCGGCGATCACGACCGACCGTCCGGGATGCGCCTTGAGGTCAGCGGCTACGGCTTCCACCCAGCGTGCCTGCGGCCCGGAGAGTGCTGCTTCCTGTCGCCCCTGCGATACGCCCAGCGCGGCGGCGATGGCCCGTGCGAGCGAGCCGATCGCCGAGGCCCGCACCGGCAGGCGGTGATCCGCGATGCTGCCGGTCGGCGTGGGGGACGACTCGATGCAGTACAGGCGGTTCATGCTCCGCTGGCCGCCAACGAGCTTGCGGCGCGACGTGAATTCGCGCGCATCGCGGACGGAGGACGGGCCCTGCGCCATGAAGTTCGCGTCCAGGGCGAGGACGACGTCGGCCTCGGCGAAGCGGTAATGCGTCGTGACGGGCGAGCCGAACGCGAGCTTCGCCCCGGCGCGGATGTTGTCACCCGAGACCGGCTCGTACTGGTACCAACGGGCCGCGGGGAACGCCTTCAGAATCGACTGGATCTGCCCGGCGAGCGTGGGGGACGTCACCGTTTCAGTGAGGATCCGCAGCCGGACGCGGGCCTGGTCGCCCAGTTTTTCGCGGAGCTGCCCCAGGAACGTGCCCCACGTGCTGATGCTGCCCGCGCGGGTGATCACCTGCGAGCGATCCGGGTCGTACAGCGAGAGAATCGAGGCCTGCGAGAAGGCGTCGGTTGCGCCCAGGCTCGCCGGATGCTGCGGGTTGCCTTCAACCTTCGTGGGACGCCCCTCATGGCTTTCGACCAGGAGCCCGGTTGCATAACCGCCGAGGGGCATGGCCGTCGCGTAGTAGAGCGGGATTCCGGGGACGAATTCTTCCGGCGCCCGCACGTAGGGGACGATTTTTTCCGTGGGCTGCCGCGTGCAGGCGCTGATGCCGGCGAGGGCCAGCGAGGCGGACATCAGCTTCAGGAAGTCGCGCCGGCCCACGGGGTCGGTGAATTCGGATGCCTGCTGCGGGAACTCGCGGTGGAGGAACTCCTGGAACGCCGGCGTTTCCGCCACCTCTTCGAGGCTGCGCCAATACTCCGGCCCGGTCGCGGCGGAGAGTCGCTCGCGGATGGCCGCGAGGTTCAGCGGCTCCGCGTGGGCGGTGATCCCGGTGTCCGCGTGATGAGCGTGATCGTTCATCGGTGGCAGATCCAGCAGTCCGACAGCCTGTTCGCCGTCTGCTTCACGTGATACTCCTCCACCAGCTTTCGCCCGAGCTCAAGCTGGTTTTCCGGCGCCTGCCAGGCCATGTTGAAGACTTCCTCGCGTGGCCGGATGTACTTTTCGGGGTTGCGGTGGCAGTCGAGGCACCACTCCATGTTGAGTGTGTTCTCGCGCCACGTGAGCGGCATCTGGTCGACCGCACCGTGGCAGGTCGAGCAGCCGATGCCCTTCTTCACATGGATACTGTGGTTGAAGTACGCGAATTCGGGCAGGTCATGGACCCGCGTCCACTCGATGGAGCGGTCGCTGCGGTAGCTCTCACGGACGGGCTCGAGCATGTCGGCGTTCGTCCAGATCTGCGAGTGACAGGTCATGCAGGTCTTCGTCGGCGGCAGGCCGGCGAAGGCGGATGTCTCGACGGAGGTGTGGCAGTAGCGGCAGTCGATCCCCAGCCCGGCCACGTGGTGCTTATGGCTGAAGGGGACAGGCTGGCTGCGGACGACGCCGGCCTCGTTCACGTAGGGTGAGCGGTTGATCTCCGCCACGGCCCACGTGATTGCCGCCAGGATGAACACCGCGCCGAAGATCGTCACTTTCGCGACGGTGTTCATGCTGCGATGGAAGATCTGAGCCATCCAAGTGCCTCAGTCACCGGCCATGTCAGCTTCTTTTCGCTGGAACGGTCTTACCCGCATCCAAAGTGGTTCCACACCGGAGCTCCACCGGGCGCAGTGATGCGCTGCTGGTGCTGGCAGTGGGGAAATCATCCAGGACGCGCGGCGGCCCACCAGCGCTCCCGGCTCGCTTCAATGCAGCACGGTCCGATCGTGCCGGCCCACCGTCAAACAGCCCACCGCCCGGCCCTGAGGAGAGTCAGGTTTCCGTTCGGTTGCCCTTGAGAGTGGGGCGATACCTTACCGGGCAAACCGCGGCTTTGTCAAAGAAGAAGCCAAGCTCTGCAGGTCCCCGGTCCGTGTCTCATGTATAGGACAACGGCGCGCTTGTGTCAAATTTCACGAAATCCGGCGTTTTTGTGTCCCGCGGCGGGATGTGGCAGGACGTTGCAGCACATGAGCTTACGGGTGGTGCGGCCGACCGGAGGCGGTGCTTCTATGTTATGCTTCAGTCAGCCTGAATACCTCTGTTGCCGCAGCATGGAGACGCGGGTTTTCAGGCAGGAGACTCAGGGGGGCCAGACGTGAACCAGCGGCGGATCCACATCCATCTTCGTGCGAAACCGTTCCAGTTCCGATGGTGCGTGCTCCTGGCAATGCTGGCGTGCCACGCCATGGGCGGTTCGTGCGTTCCCGATGAGCAGGTCGCCTCGGAAACGCCCGTTTTTC
>CAZJTF010000435.1:0-5246 GCA_964548565.1 uncultured Planctomycetales bacterium
GATGTCGGCGATCCGGCCGAGGAGCGCCATCCTGTCCTCGACGCTGGTGGCGGCGAAGCCCTCGAAAGCGGCGCGGGCGGCCGCGACAGCCTTGTCGACGTCGGCAGCCGATCCGAGCGCTTCCACGGTTACTGCTCCCGCGTCTGCTGCATGTATGCACTGAAGCTCGCCCACCTTGTCCGCGAGAAAACCGGGGCCGAGGTCTACAACTGCTATATCGATATCCGGACCGCCGGGAAGGGTTTTGAGGAGTTCTACAATCGCGTCCAGAACGAAGGCGTGCAGTTCATTCGCGGCAAAGTCGCTGACATTTCCCCGGCCGCAAACGGCAACGGCAGCGGCTCAGCCAGCACCGTTCTGGTGATGCAAGTGGACGACACCCTGCGCGGCACGATCCGCAAGCTGGAGGTCGACATGGTCATTCTGGCAGTGGCCCTGGAGCCCCAGGCGGATGCCAACACTGTACGCCGCACATTTGGCATTTCCTGCTCCGCCGAAGGATTCTTCCTCGAGAAACATCCCAAACTCGCCCCGGTAAATACCGCCAATGACGGCGTGTTCGTGGCCGGCGCCTGCCAGGGCGCCAAGGACATCCCCGATACTGTCGCCCAGGCGGACGCCGCCGCGGCCAAGGCGCTGGCCCTGATCGACGCCGGCCAGATCGAGCTGGAGCCAAATACTGTGTGGGTGGACGAGGCCATGTGCTCCGGCTGCAGGACCTGCATTCTTCTCTGCCCCTACCAGGCCATCACCAACGACCCGGAGCGGAACATCGCCGTGGTCGATCAGGCGCTCTGCAAAGGCTGCGGCACGTGCGCGGCGGCGTGCCCGTCCGGCGCGGCGAAACAGTACTTGTTCTCCGATGAGCAGGTCAATGAAGAACTCGAAGGACTGATGAGCTATGTCTAAGAACGACGAAAGGGGTAGACCCCCTCCACCGGGATCTTCGGCGAGAGACGCTGGAATTGGCTCACTTGATTCGCAGGAGCCTGATCACCTTTCCGGCCCGAGCCAGGCCAGGCCGCGCGTCGTTGCGTTCCTGTGCAACTGGTGCAGCTACACGGCTTCGGATCTGGCCGGTACTGCGCGAGTCAAATACTCGCCGTGTGCGAGGATCATCCGGGTGATGTGCAGCGGGCGCGTGGACCCGGCTTTCGTTCTGAAGGCCTTCGCCCTGGGGGCCGACGGCGTGCTCATCGCCGGATGCCATCCCGGCGACTGCCACTACATCGAACAGAACTACAAGACAATCCGGCGCCAGGTCATGCTCCGCTACTTCCTGGAGCGGATGGGCATTGAGCCCGACCGGCTGCGCCTGGTATGGGCCTCCGCGGCCGAGGGCCAGTACCTCGCGGAGTCCATCGACCGCTTCGTGGAGGATGTGCAGAAGCTGGGACCGCTGAACTGGCCCGCCAACTGGCAGGAGAACGGGGCCCGCGAGCGGGCGCTGGAGGAAATCCTCTCCGAACACGCTGAGGCCATGGAGGTGCGGGCATGAGCGACACACCGAAAGGAAAGCTGGCCCTGTACTGGGCCGCCTCGTGCGGCGGGTGCGAGATTGCCGTGCTGGCCATCAACGAAAAGATCCTCCAGGTCGCCGACCGATTCGACATCGTTTTCTGGCCGGTGGCGGTCGATGCCAAAGTGCGCGACGTGGAACGAATGCCGGACGACAGCATCGATGTCTGCTTCTTCAACGGCGGTATCCGCACCAGCGAACAGGAGTACATGGCCCGGCTCCTCCGCAGGAAGTCAAAGGTCCTGGTCGCATTCGGCTCGTGCGCCTCGGAGGGCTGCATTCCCGGCCTGGCCAACGCGACCACCCGGCGCGAGATCCTCCAGATCGTGTACCACCACACTCCGTCGACCGAGAACCCCGACGGCATCGAGCCACAGCCCAGGACCGCCATGGCCGAAGGCATGCTTCATCTCCCGGTTTTCTATGAAACGCTGCGCACGCTGAACCAGACCGTCCCGGTGGACTACTACCTGCCCGGCTGCCCACCTGAGGCTGAGCGGATCTGGGACGCGATTACGGCCATCCTCTCACAACAGTTGCCGCCCCCCGGGTCGGTCATCGGCGCGCAGACCACGGTATGCGACGAGTGCAAACGAACCCGCAACGAAAAGAAAATCAAGAAGTTCCGCCGAACGTGGCAGATCATCCCGGACGAGGAGAGCTGTCTCCTGGAGCAGGGCATTCTCTGTTGCGGCATCGCCACGCGGGCCGGGTGCGGCGCTCTCTGCCCCGAGGTGAACTCTCCATGCATCGGCTGTTACGGACCCAACGAGGGCGTGCACGACCAGGGCGCCCGCATGATGGCGGCGCTCGCCTCGGTGATCGACTCGAATGACCCGGCGGAGATCGACCAGATCATCCGCGACGGCATCCCCGATCCGGTGGGAAGTTTTTATCGCTTCAGCCTGGCGGCCGGCCATCTGCGGCGAAGCAAGCTCGCCAGCCCGTGCGGCACTCTGGCAGCGGGACAACCTGCATAGGTGGAATTCAGCCATGAAACGCATTTCCATCGATCCTGTCACGCGACTTGAGGGCCACGGCAAGATCGACATTTTTCTCAACGACGCAGGCGATGTCGAGAACGCGTACCTGCAGATCCCCGAGCTTCGCGGTTTTGAGGCCTTCTGTCTGGGCCGACCTGCCGAAGAGATGCCGAACCTGACGTCGCGAATCTGCGGCGTGTGCCCCGAGGCCCACCACATGGCGGCCAGCAAGGCGCTGGATGCGCTGTTCCAGGTGGATCCCCCGCCAACGGCGAAGAAACTTCGCGAGCTGCTCTACAGCATCTTTTTCGCGACCGACCATACGACGCATTTCTATGCGCTGGGCGGCCCCGATTTTGTGGTGGGCCCCACCGCCCCGGCGGCCGAACGGAACATCCTCGGCGTGGTCGCGAGGGTGGGCCTCGACATCGCCGGCAAGGTGCTCAAGATGCGCCGCGACGGGCACGAATTGATCAAGATGATGGCCGGTCGGCGCGTCCATCCCAACTGGGGGCTGCCCGGCGGCGTCAGCCGAGGCATCAACGAGGAACAGCGCAAAGAGGTCGAGGCACGCGGCCGGGAAGCCGTGGAGTTCGCCCGCTTCTCGCTCCAGGTGTTCGAAGATCTCGTGCTCAACAACACCGAATACGTAAAACTGATTACCGGCGATCTCTATCACCACCGCACCTACAACATGGGAACGGTTGACAACAACAACTGCGTGAACTTTTACGACGGCCTGATTCGCGTCGTCGGGCCGGCCGGGGAGGAGCACGCCAGATACGAGGCAAAGAACTACCGTGAATACGTGGCGGAGCGGGTCGAGCCATGGAGCTACCTCAAGTTTCCGTACCTGAAGAAGGTTGGATGGCGGGGGTTCGTGGATGGACCCGATTCCGGTGTCTACAAGGCCACTCCTCTGTCGCGACTCAACGCGGCGGACGGGATGGCCACGCCGTTGGCCCAGGCCGAATACGACCGGTTCTACGACGCCCTGGGCGGAAAGCCGGTCCACCATACCCTGGCCACTCACTGGGCCAGGCTGATCGAGTTGCTCTACGCGGCCGAACGCTGGGTCGAACTGGCCGCCGACCCCGAGATCACGGGCAAGGAGTACCGGGTTCTTCCGACGGCAACGCCGACCGAGGGCGTCGGCAGCGTGGAGGCCCCGCGCGGCACGCTGACGCACCACTACGCGACCGATGACAAGGGCATCCTCACCCACGTGAACCTGATCGTCGGTACAACCAACAACAACGCCCCGATCAATATGTCGGTCGCCAGGGCTGCGAGAGGGTTGATCCGTCAAGGCAGGGTCACTGAAGGTCTGCTGAACCAGGTTGAAATGGCCTTCCGGGCATACGATCCGTGCTTCGGCTGTGCGACACACTTTCTGCCCGGCCGGATGCCCCTCGAGGTCGTGCTCCGGAGTCGAGATGGGCAGATCCTCGATCGCATTCGGCAGAACCTCGACTGATGACGTCCCACAGCTCCGCCGACGCTGGCGGGCTGATAGACCGCAAGTTCCAGGCTGCGATCCCGCGGGCAGTGGGATTGGTGATGGCGGCCAACTCGCACAGGAGGTTCATGATGATCTCCCCAGAGGCCCTGCGCCGGTACGCTTGCCTGGCCAGCGTTCAGGATGAGACGCTCAAAGCACTTGCCATGATCAGCCAGGAGCAGACCTTTACGCGCGGCAGCGTGCTGTTCCGCGAAAGGGAGCCGGCTGATTATCTCTTCATCATCGCCGAGGGCGAAGTGGAGATCAGCTATGCCGTCGGGGACGAGCACCGCAGTGTCGACACGCTGGTGGCTGGCGAGCTCATGCTCTGGTCCGCGCTGGTGCCGCCTCACCAGACTCATTCGACCGCCGTGGCCCGCGAGACGACCCGAGTCATCGCGATTAATGCGCCGAAGCTCCGGGTGCTCTGCGAGCAGGACCACGTGCTGGGATTTCGTCTGATGAGCGGTGTGGCAGAGGCCGTCAGTCATCGCCTCCACGGTGCCCGGCTGCAACTGGCCGCGATGAGCTGACTTCTTTGACGGCTCGTGACCTGTCTTCGGCTGCTGCCTGAAGCGGCTTGAAGCCGGGTTTCTGATGCCGTTGAGAGGAGGCGTTTATGGCCAGGTGGGTGTACTGCCACATGTGCGGATGTACGGGAGTTCACCGCGATCCGATCACTGGTGCGGAGTATCCCTGCACCAACGGATGCGATGGCGGGCGGGTGTACGAGACCAGGAACCCGGCATGGTTTCAGCTGCTGGTCGAGTGCGGTGCTGAGGTATTTGAAGATGGTGTTAACCCCTTCATGTCATCCTTTATTGATTCATCAGATCGACGAGGTGGTAACCCAGGCGTTCTTCCGCGTCCTTCAGCCGGCACAGGTCGACGCCCTGGAGAGGGTGACAGCCAGGCAGGCTGATCATCACCGCGAGCGTGCCGTCAAATGCGATTCGCCACGAGGCTGGGACGAAGCTCCTGAGACAGCCGCTCGAAGCAGCGCTGGTGGACGCCGAAACCCCCGCCGATGCTCGACCTGCACCTGATCGTGGACAACTACGCCACGCACAAGCATCCCAGGGCCAAGTCCTGGCTGAAGCGCCATCCACGGATGCATCTGCACTTCACGCCCACAAGCAGCTCCTGGTTGAATCTCGTGGAGCGGTGGGTTCCGGGAGATCACCGACCAGCGCATTCGTCGCGGCGTGTTCCGGAGTGTGAGAGAGCTGATCGCGGCAATCGA
>CAZJTF010000436.1:0-5227 GCA_964548565.1 uncultured Planctomycetales bacterium
AAAGCTCCAGGTTGTCATCGGCTCATTGTGACTCTCAGAAGCCAAAACATCCTGATAACACTCCTGCATCGGGTTGATGTGGCCGGATTCGGTTGAATCGAAGCTCACGCCAGGATTGAGTTGATCGTCAGCGAAATCCTCCGTCAGGAACGTTCGGCTGAGGGCGTTCTCCCATTCAGTCTTGTCGGTGTAAATCGTAACCGTCGCCGCCCCGACCGCGTCCACTCCGAGGCCGAGCCATACCAGTACCGCTCCCAAAGCTATTCGTTCTCGCATAGTCAGTCCTCCAGCCGAGATTCCGCCAAGGAGTTCGCATGGCCGCACCCGCCAAGCGGCATTCCGCTATCGGAAGATGGAATAAGATCGAGGCTGTTCCTGCTGTTAGCATTCCACAGCACCGACCTTCGCCTTCTCGTTGAGCATTTGTCGTGCCAGCAACTCACAGTCGCGGAAGAGTATCAGCAACTCTGATTGACTCAACGAGTTAGGTTCGCCGAGCGTCGTGCAGACCGCGGAAAAGCCAGAGCGCAGCGGCGAATGGCCGACAGGCGGCGGGAATTTGCGCCAGGGAGTGCCGGGAGCGGGATGCAGATGAGTTTCTGCTGTTCACAGATCAGGGTCCACCCATGCGGCTTCAAGCAACTCCTCCGAGCCTGGGAGAGTCGATCGGGAGTGCGGCTTCCTGTGGGCGGAACCGCCACTCGGCCAGATCGGCGGGCGTGATCCTGCCGCCAGGATCGAATTGTGAGGGGCGCGTCTCGGGCCAGGTGCTGTCATAGCCGATCACGACGGCAGCGACATCTCGCAACTGAAACGAGACGCTGCGCTCTTCCAACTCGGAGCCGTCCGCCTTCCGGCGCAGGCAGGCGAAGGTGAGGACCATTGTGGCAAGAGGACGATCCCAGAATACGCCCACGAGCGTGGCATCTCGGAGGAGATCGGAGATCAACTTCAGGTCGGACGGGCTGTATTGCTCTGGCTTCACGCGCGGTGTCTCTTCGGGTGCCGGACGCAATTCTATCGCCGCACTCGCGCTTCGGAGCAGAACCGATGGCCGAATCAGCGTTGGGTTGCGCTCGGCTCACCGGTTTCGATCAGTTCCGCAGAGATTTCGTGCAGCGCGTACGTCCACACGGCGAACTGACCCTGGAGTGAGGGTTCCGCGCGGCTTGACGAGAAAAAGACGCGAAGCCGGTTCGGCTCGGGCAGCTCTCCGTAGGCGGTGCGAGCGCACCCCGCGTCATGATTTCGGGGAAAACCGGTCACGGCAGGCGTGATCTCGCCCCCGACCCTCATACCGCGTCAATGCCCCACACGCCCTTTGTTACGTCGGACACGATCGGCGGAGCGTAGCGGACCCACGGCCCGTCCAGGCTTTCCGCAAGAGCCAGGCCGATCTGGTTGTTGCGGCTCGCATCGACATCGTTGCCGAGGTAGAACATCGCGTAGCGGTAGATGACGCGGCCATGCTGAAACCGGCCCGCCACGACGGAAGGGTCGCAGATGTGGAACCTGTCCCACGCGGCCGGTTCGCTGTTCGGCCCGAGCATGACGGCGAGGGCGGTGGCGGTGCCGGCGTAGATGTGGTCGCGGATCTCGTGGGGCTCTCGATTCCGGCAAGCGAAGATGTGGTCAGTGCGGCCCTTCTGGATGACGGACGGGGCGTAGCAGTAGAAACCGGGCGGCGGGACGTAGACGGATCGGAGGGTGTCCGGCATCCAGCGGAGCGTCGTGTGCACCGGATGATTTGAGCTGCATCCGGCCATGCAGACGGTGATCGTCAGCGGCACAAGCAAGCTGGGCTGTCGGGAAGTCTGGGGCACGTTGAAAGTCTACGAGATTCCTCGGGTGCTTGCCGCGCTCGAAGTCTCCTACACAGGGCGACTCGATTCATGCGTGTCGAATACACCAACCGCAAGGGTGATGTGTACTACCTCCACGAGGGCAGGACGAGAACAGGCAGGCCAAGGTACTTCTTCTCGAAAGACCCGGAAGGGGCGAACGCCGAGTCTCTTCCGGCCGGGTACGAAATCTACGAGAGCCCCGAGGGCGGGCAGGTTCATCTGCGGAAGGCCGTACCTTCCGCGATCGCGCCGTTCGAGCGGGAGCTGCTCTGCGAGGCCATTCGCCGTCAGGCCCATCTGGAGAACTTCCTGGTCGATGTGCAGAAGGACAGCTTGGTCGTCTATCTGCCGAGCCTCGATGAACGCGCACTGCACCCCCTCATCAGCGAGCAAATCTACGGCTCACGAGCACAAGCAGCGCTGGAGGGGATCATGAAAGGATCGCCGTACACGAAGATGATGCGATTCGAGCTGGTCGATCGAGACAGACGGCTGTTCCATGTGTCCCGATGGTGCTTCCTGGGCGGGATCGATGACTGGCTGTTTCTGGACGGTCCTGCCCCGTTGGCGAAGCTGGCAGACAAGTACGTCAGGCATCTGGGCCAGGAGAGCTTCTTCGAGCTGGCGTGATACTGGAGGCGCATCCGATGGACCCTCACGACGTATGGTCATCCCAGTGTGAAGCGGCTCGCGGCATCCTCGATCAGCTCCGGACGGAGAAGGCGCTGGGCTATGTCGTCGGCGAGAAGTTCCTGAACTTCCTTGAAGCCGCCGAGACCGATCCTGAGTGGGCAGCGGCAGTCCCGGACTTTGCGGGCGAGATCAGGAGGATCTTCGAGCCGTGGCAGCTCAAGGTGTATTCTGAGACCGACCGACGGCTGGGAGCCCTGGGCCACGCCGCCGATGAGGAGATGCACGTCGTGCTGCGATCTCAGCCGGGTGACCAAGCCCTTCTGAGAGAGGATGCACGCAATCTCTTGCTCTTAGAGCGGGGCGAGGGAGTTGTTGCTGGACGAACTGGGAGGCGGCGCAACGTGAGTTTCCTGGCTTGTGCGCGCCTCGTGCGACTTGACGCAGCACGCGGACGTTCTGGGGCATGGAGATCATCGTGAGCACGAGCTATTTCGATGGTGCAGCCGCCGAATGGGAGAACGAGCCCCGCCGCCTCGCCCTGGCAAAAGCGGTCGGCGAGGCCATCGTCCGCGAGGCCCGGCCCAACAACGCGATGGACGTGCTCGACTACGGCACGGGCACCGGACTGGTCGGGCTTTTCCTGCTGCCACACGTCCGAAGCGTGACCGGGGCAGACAGTTCACCAAAGATGCTCGAAGTGTTGCGAGGCAAGATCGCTGCGGCCGGGATCAGGAACATGAGCACGATCCTTTTCGATCTTGAGCGCGAGCCGGTGCCACCGGACCGCTACGACATGATCGTGACGGTCATGACGATGCACCACGTTGCCGACACGGACCGGGTATTGCGGGGATTTCACGAACTTCTCCGTCCGGCCGGAACGCTCTGCATCTCCGATCTGGATTCTGAGCCGGGTGTCTTCCATTCCGCTGAAGCCCTCGGCACCGTCCATCATCACGGTCTTGATCGAGGTCAGTTGAAGCAGCGGCTTGAGCGAACGGGTTTTCACGAGGTTCGCGATGTCACCGTCCATACGATTCGCAAGCCGGTCGAGGGCGGTGAAGAGCGGGACTTTCCGGTCTTTCTGATAACCGCTCGGCGGCGCTGAATGGGCCGGGAGTGTATCGAGGCATGCCACAGGAGAACTGATCCACTTCCTGCCCTGACCGTCGCGCAGTCTGCGGCGGAATTGCATGGCCGGAGATCCTGTTGCCCACCACGAGCACGGCGGTGTGTCCCTCATGGAAGCAGTGGAGGCGCGTCGAAACGGAGGGGTTCGCCATCGGCGTGCTCGGGTACAATCGTTCAGCCCAGACGCTGCGTGGCCGCGCGTCGACTGGTCAGACCGATCGCTCCTTTGATCGATCGCATCGGTAAGTCGGTGGCAGGCCGGGCGGGACGGAGATAAGGTCTTCGGTGTGGGTGATATGCTGGGCCGTGCTGCACGAGACAAGATGGTCGCGATCATCGAGAGCTATCTCGACGAGAAGATCACCGCGTTTGAGTTGGACGACCAGATCACGCAGGTTGCTGGTGCCACCAAGGACGAAACCGTACACCACGTTCGAGAGATGCTCTGGTACTACTACGACGACTGCCGAGACCATAAGGTGGTCCTCGCGAAGGGGGCGTGGAACTACTTCCAGCGGCTGCTTCTGCTCCTCAAGTCAGACGCATCGGTTCGAGTGCAGCGGCGCCGGGTCTGGTCGTGGAGACAGGCTGCTGCCGCAGTCCTGTTGGCCGGGTTTGCCATGATCGTGAAATCGGTCGGCTGGGGAGAGCATCTTTTTGTGTACTCGGTCCCATTCGGCATCCTCTCCATCCTCCTGTCGCTCTCCAGAAGGCATGTGCCCGACGAGGATGACAAGTTCCTTCTGACGCTCGTGCCCTTCGCATCGCTTGCGGAGTTGTTCACCGTGCATCGAAGCGTGCCCTCGTTCGTCAAGCGGCCTTGTCCCCGCTCTCTGCCTGAACGGCGCATCCGCAGCGTCGGCATGGAGGCAGCGCTGCAATTCCAGTTTTGCGCAATCTGGGCAGTCTTTTCGCCGATCGCGCTCCTCCTTCAGCTCCTGCCTGACGTTGAAGCTCGCGTGAACGTCGAGCCCGCCACGTAGCCGATTGAAGTACGGCGTGGACTGGCATGCCCGGCGTGTGCAGCACATGCAGGCCCAGGCAGCATTCACGGGTCACTCGCTCTGGGGAATGAGCCCGGTCGAGATCATCAGCTACGAGAATCCGGCAACGGCTTATCTGGAGGGTGGCATTGGTGCCGCTGCACCGGCGTGCGAACCGCTCCAGACGGTGCCCAACCACGGCGACGGCCCGTGGATCGCGCCGCATTACATGAGCATGGTTGCGGTCCTTGACCCTTGCGCGGCGGCTGATCGCATCGAGAAGATCCGTAGCCTGGGTGTCTGGCCACCGATCAATGGCCCGGCCGAGTCAATCGAACTGAACGACGACGGCAGCGTCCATCGCTGGCACCGCGTCCAGATCTCGTTGAATGCCGCGTTCAACGTCTTCGGCCTGTACCACGGCCTCTGTAGCCGGGACAGACGGCGGGATGTGATCTACCGCACTGCGGAGGCTGACGGGCGGCTGAAGAGAGCCGTGAATGCAGTCTTTCATGGCAATCAGCTCCCCGGCGATTTCGATCGCGACGAGGATGTCGATCAGAGCGACACCACGATCTGGCGTGCGCGTTCCGGAAATTTTGACCACTTTTTTCCGGATATTCTGACCACCTCGAC
>CAZJTF010000437.1:0-5215 GCA_964548565.1 uncultured Planctomycetales bacterium
GTAATCGGGTGAGATCCCGGTGACCGCCCCCTCCGCATTCTGCTGGATGCCGACCCGCTTGAACCCGTCCGCATCGTGGACCATCGAGACGAACACGTCCTTCAGCGGACCGACCGACGCCAGCAGGTACGGCGTCGACGAGAACGTGCCGGATTTGATCTTCCAGACGCCCTCGTAGAAGAAGTGCCACCCGATTGCGACCCGGAGCAGCACGAAAAACAGAATTGTCCAGCCGGTCACGGTTGCGATGCGTGGCCGGCTCCTCGCATTGACCTGGATCTCTGCCATAAGCTTTTGGCACCTCGACAAAAACGCTCACGGAGCCGCCCGACCAGTCACACCCGCCGAAGTTGCAGCGGCGGCTCCTGGATGTCCGTCCCTGGGAAGGCAGCACCCGGAAAAATGCATCCCGGACCCGCTCCCCCGCTGTCTGCATCTCACGTCTCACTTCGCCCGCGCGGAACCTGCGGGACTCGATACTCGGGTCGTACGTTGACGTCCTGCGGCGACAGGTTCAGTGTCAGGACACGCGGCCGGCCGTGGCCGACCGGCTCCCCGTCAGGTTTGAGCACGATCAACGCGGCAATGTCCCGGTGATTCTCACAGAATTCGATCGCCTTGTCGAGCCCGAGCACGAACAACCCTGTCGACAGCGCATCCGCCGTGGCCGCATCCCTGGCGATCACTGAAACCGACGCGAGTTCGTCCGCCGGCTCGCCGCGCCGGGGGTCCATCACGTGGCCGTAAAGCCGCCCACCGGCTTCGAAGTACTGGTTCGCCGTGCCAGATGTCCCCAGGCCGCAGTTCCGAAGCCGGACGGTCGCAAGAGACTCGGACGGCTTCACCGGGTTCTCGATGCCCACCAGCCACCCGCGTCCGTCGCGACCCGGCGAGCCGAACGCGAGCATGCTGCTCTGCCCGCCATGCATGAGGGCGCAGCGCACGCCATGCTCCGACTGCAGCCGCTGGGCGGCCCGGTCGATGGCATATCCCTTGCCGATGCTGCCCAGGTTGATCTCGAGCGGCACCTCGTACCGCACACTCAGTTGGTCGTCATCGAACGTGACATGTTGCATGCCCGTCCGCGCGAGCGCGTCCAGGCGTTCGCTCTCGTCCGGCACACGCCGCGGGCCACGGTAGAAGCCCCAGGCCCGTACGAGCGCCCCCGCGGAGACATCGAACCCGCCCTCCGTCGCCGCGGTCAGTTCCGCTGACCGTTTCAACAGCCCATACACCCGGGCGTCGCACCGGACTGCTCGCTCCGGCGCACAGCGGTTGATGTAGCTCATCGCGCTCGATTCGCGGTAAATGCTGAGGAGATCCTCCATCTCCTCAATCTCCGCGAACGCGGTGTTCGCCGCCGCCACCGCGTCTTGCCCATCCGGCGTGAGGTAAATGCTGAAGTCACAGGCCATGGCGCGCCGCGTGACGCACCAGTGGCCGAAAGTCCGGGGAGAGCGAATGCGGGGACGTTCGTTCAGGCCGAGGATCGCGCCGATCATGCCGCCGGCAGATGCGCCTGCACCCCGGCTGGTGAGGAACCGCCGACGAGACCAGGGTGTCCGCTCCTGCACGCTGAAACCCGCTGGAAAAGTACCGGTTGCCAGTGTCGCGACCAGTCAGGCCAGTATGGCAGACTCGCGAGGCCGGTGCAAACACGCACAGTAGAGCCGGCGCGTGTACCCCGTGAACCCGGGGAATCCTAGGTCGCATCGCCGACCCCAGCCAGTCAGTCTCTCGGCCGCGGGCCCGTCGTCACAGACGGGATGGCCCGCGCAGAGCGCGCGGATTTCGGCCGCACGCTACCCTCTTCTACACGCACGGGAACCAGCGGTTCACGCGCAATCGGGAAATCGTTAGGAGATCGCGCCGCGCCAACTCTCAGGCCTTTACGTCACCCCGCCGTGCCGGCTGGTCACGGCCACGCGCGAGACAAACGCCGCGATAAACCGCTGCGTCTCCTCCGCATACCGCTCCCGATCCACCGATTTCGGGGTAAGTTCCCGAAACTCCGCCCCCGGGATCGCCTCCGCGAGTGCGGTGCCAAACTCGTAGGGGTGCACGATATCCTGCCGGTTCGCCAGCACGAGCGTCGGCACGCGGATTCGCCGCACGTCGTCGAGCGTCCGCACCGGCTGGTCCTGCGGGATCCGCTCCAGGATATCCACTACCTCCTCGACGCGAGGATTCTCGAACTGTCGCAGCAGCGACCCCGCCACGTCGACCGACAATCGGAGCGCCGCCTCGTATTCAGGTGATGTCCGGAAAATCTCCTGGCCGCGCCGGGCCCCGTGCTCGCGGATCAGCCGGGCGATGGTCAGATACAGGTGAACGTTCTCGCGCCGTCGGCCCTCGAGCCACGCCGGCCGCGACATCACCATCGCGAGGACGCGCTCGGGACGTCGCACCGTGAAATTGAGCGCCACGGCCGCGCCCATGGAGATCCCGCCGACGATCGCGCGCTCGATTTCCAGCCGGTCCATGAGGGTCGCAAGATCGTCCGCGTACGAGGCGATGCTGATCTTCTCTGCCGGGCCGAGCGGGCGCGTCTGCCCATGCCCGCGGCAGTCGAATGTGATCAGCCGGATCCCCGCTGGCGGTGCGAAGAGCCCGAAGGTCTGGTTGACGTCCCCTCCCAGCCCATGCTGAAAGAAAAACGGCAGCCCCGCGCCGCTCTCGCGATAGTGGAACGCAATCCCGTCGTGCAGAATCGAACTCATGAGCACCACCAGGACGCTGTCGCGCCGGCCGGACAACCGCTGGTCGAAACGAACATGTCTCCAGCTTGCACTTTCGGAACAACCTGTAAGCTCTTTTTGCAGAGCATTGGCGGGATGACGGCTTAACCCACTTCCTCGGGGTACCGCTGCCGCAGCGCCTCGCGCAGCGCCTTGTATCCCTTGCGCTCCGCGAGCGCCGCCAGCAGTCTCACGTGCTGCTCGACCGGTATGCCGCGCATCTCGCCCGAACGGTGCACCTCCAGCGCTTCGGTCATCGCCGCGGCGCCGACCTTGGGATCCGCCTTGCCCTTCTCGTTCTTGATCGAGTTGATGGCCGACCCCGCCAGGAACAGGATGTTCGGCGTCAGCCCGCGCTGCTCCGCGTCCATCAGGTTGGTAATGATGTTGCCCTGGTCGAGGCCGCCCGCCCGCGCGATCATCGTCGGGGCGATGCCCGGCAGCGGACGGGACAGCACTTCTTCCGACGCCCGCCACTCGGCACCGTGCGGGTAGATGAACGGGGCTCCGCGCCGCAGCGGCGCCGTCTGCCGGAAGTCGATGCCGTCCAGCCGCGCCAGCAGATCGATCACCTCGCGCCAGATCGATCGCGTCTTCACGCCGATTCCCGCGTTGTGACCGTAGATTGCCGGTGGATTCGCCAGCTTCCTCGTCTCCTCGCGGACCATCCGCACGATGCCGCCCGCGAACGTCTCGCTGAACATCACGCCCGTCGCGCCGGCCTCCAGCACCGCGTGCACCGTCTCCAGAATCTCGTGCGGCGCGCCGGTGATGTGCGGCGCGAAGATCAGCCCCAGCCCGCCCCGCTCCGCTTTCGCCCGCGCGATCCCCTCCACGGCACGGCGGGTCCGCTCCTTCACCGGTGAGTAGTCCAGGCTCGGGTAGAGGTTCTCGTCTTCCTTGATGAAAAGGAACAGCGGGCACTTCGCCGCCTCGCCCACCAGCTCCCCCACCTGCTCCGGCGTAATACCCGTTGTCGGCTTGAGAATTGTCCCGAACGCCGGCTGGTCAGGCGCGAATCCGGTGCGTTTCCGCAGCCCCACCGGCCCGTACGCCGGCCCCGGGAACGTGCGGACCACCTTGTCGGGGATCTGCAGCGAGATCAGGCGGGCATCCTGGTTCTCGAACATGTCGAAAATCACGGCGTTGGCGGCCGTGTGCAGGATATCCACGCTGGTGAGATGCCCGTCCGGCTGCAGCATCATCTTGAGCGGGAATGCCATGTGCAGCAGCCCGATCCGCCCCGTGGCGTCGAACGCGTCGATCCCGGCGGCCTTCCCCGTACACTGCTCGATGAGTGACCCCGGCTCGACGTTTTTCGTCCCGCTCGTCGCGTGGTACGCGATCTCTTTGACCGCCTTCTCGAGCGTGAGCGTGCGGAAGCTGAAAAAGTAGGTGGCGACCAGTTGATCATCGATCTTCGGCGCAGGCCGCTCGGCCAGGCGTTCCTCGACGACCGCCCGGAGGTGTACCTCCCGCGCGTCGTTATCGAACCAGAACAGCTTCAGCGTGTCCGGATCCAGGTGCTTCATCGCATCTCCCATGCCGCTCCGGGCGGCGGATTCCCGTGGGCTTGCCCTGCCCGGCAAGATGTGCCCTCCCCCATTTTGGCCGCGCACGGGCGGTATTATAACGCCCTGCCGCGGCCCCCGGTCGCGATGGCAGAATGCCTCGTTCCAGCGCCTGCCGGCAGTCCCGAAAATAGTGAACCTCATCAGCCGCAACCCTTTACACCGCGGCAACATACGACGCAAGACCGCCTGCGGCGAATGGGGAGAATTCTGCAACCCTGCTCTTGGCCGCCTGTACAAGACAGTGCGTAAAGTCTGTACCCGCCGCGCCCGCAGAGGGGGGATGAGCCCGCCAGTGGCTGGCGCGATCAGGAGTGAGAAGTGGCCTGCGAAACGACAGGAACAGAACCGGTGAGCGTCGGCGACATCCTTCTGGAACAGGGCAAGATCACCTCCGACCATCTGCAGGCCGCCCTGGCCGCTCGGAAGAGCCCCCACGACCGCATCGACCGCATCCTCGTCAAAATGGGCTTCGTCGATGAACGCGACGTGCTGCGCGTCCTCGGCCAGCAGATGAGCATCGCCGTCATCGACCTCTCCCAGGTCGAAATCGACCCCAACCTCCTCAAGCAGATGCCCGCCCGCCTGATCCACAAGCGCGGGCTGATCCCCGTCGAGAAAACCGCCGACACGCTGCGCGTCGCCACTGCCGACCCGTTCGACATCACGGCCCTCGACGAACTGCGCATGCTCACGGGGCTCAAGATCGAGCCGCTGCTCGCGAGCGAGTCGGAAATCCAGCGGTTGATCCGTCAGCACTTCGGCGTCGGCGGCTCCACGATCGACGAGATGATCGAGGAGCAGCAGGACACCGGCAGCGTCGAGCTCCTCAGCGAGAGCGTGGACGAGAACGGCGACCTGATCGAGATGGCCCAGGAGGCCACGGTCGTCAAGCTGGTGAACGAG
>CAZJTF010000438.1:0-5209 GCA_964548565.1 uncultured Planctomycetales bacterium
GTCGCGCTGAAGATCTGCGCGAGGATGGCCAGCGTCGCGAGCACAGCGGAGTAACGGACGCCGGCGAACGCATTCTTCTCGAGGCCCCGGATGATGCCGGTTACGCCCTTCTGACACTGCACTGAAACCAGAGGCGAGCCGTCCAGGGCATCCTGGTGCAGTCCGGCGACCTTGACGAGCTTCCCGAGCATCAGGTCGTCGGCAACTTCCAGCCGGAGGCGTTCGTGCGTGCCGATCCGGTCGTAGGCCTCGCGCCGCACGAGATTGAACGCACCGACGCCGATATACGCCCGCTTCGCCCAGCGGAACCGCACGAGCGAGTACCGCGTCAGCATTCCGAACAGGATCACGAACTGCGTCATGAGCAGCGATTCCCAGAAGCCCAGGGCCAGCGCCCTTGGAAAGAGCACCAGGTGATCGAGCTGCCGCTCACGCACAAACCGCATCGCCCTCTGGAGGATGGTGGGCTCGAAGAGCACATCCCCATCGGTGAACAGCAGGTAGTCCCCGCGGGCCTCGGATGCTCCGAGCATGTTGGCGTGGTTCTTTCCGAGCCAGCCGGGGGGAAGCGCGGTTACGTGGCTCACACGGCAGCGGGAGTCACCGGCTGCAATGCGGTCCATGATCGCGCCGGTTTCGTCCCGCGAACGATCGTCGATCGCGATGACCTCGAAACGCGGATAGTCAAGAGCGAGGAAGCGGCGCAGTGCCGCCTCGATGGCCTCGGCCTCGTCCCGCGCGGGCACGATGATGGACACGAGAGGCGGATCGCCGGGGCCGAGTTCCGGCGGCACGTCGAGAATGCGGCGATGGAGCAGGACGCCCAGCCAGACAGGCCACACCCGCCAGACGAGGACCGACAAAGCTGTCCAGCCGATGATCGACCAGATCGTCACGGTTGACACCTGTGGGACGACGGGCCCCGGAATGATAGCGCGCGGCGGCCCTTCACTGGACGGAAGGGATTTCCTCGCGGAACTGCGCGTCGAGCATCTGCAGCGTGGTCACGACGTCGCGGGGGTCCTCTGTCGCGCGGACGGTACCGCTGAGACGGGCGGAGCCGAACGGTTCGACGGCTTCGCCCATGCGATACCGCGGGGCAAGCGTGGCGGATTCGAGGTGGCAGACCAGGTCGCCGGTGGAGCCGTCACGCTTGTAGGTAAGGAAGCCGGCGCCGTCGTAGCGCACGCCCGTCGGCGGCGTGAGCAGAGCGTAACGGATCCGGGCGTTGATCTGCGTCTCCTCGATGTAGGTGGTGCCCGGACGCGGCGTCCAGAACGTCTTGAGGTACACGATCTGCGTGATGGTCTGCGTCGGGTCGATCGTGCTGGCGCGTTCGGCCCGCATGACCAGTTCGAGCAGACCGCCCGGCGAGAGGCGGTACGAAGCGTGGTTGAACGCCGAGAAGTGCTGCTGCTCCTGGCCGGCCTCGTCGTAGGTACGGATGTCGACGCGGGTGCGCTCGGCACCGCAGCCGGTCGCAAGGGCGATCGCCGAAACCACCGTCAGGTAAAGGCTGGTGCGCACGCGAGTTTCTCCTGCAGGTCGTCGACCACTCGCCCGGGACAAATGGGACGGCAGGACTGTACCAAAAGGAGACAGGTTCTGGCCAGTCCCGGAGTCTACCGATCGCAACCTGGTCGGTGCCTCGAACGGGCGAGGAATGCATCAACAGCGGTCGCGGGAATCAGAGAAGCGATCAGGCAGAGACAGCTCGCGTGGGGGGCTCGATCTCCACTGTTGTGCGCAGTCGGACGCCAAGTGCGTCGAGAATCCTGATCGCACGTTCGAGAGTCATGCCGAAATACTCATTTCGTTCGTCGCGCGAGACCTGTGACTCGTGGACACCGAGGCGTCGCGCCAGATCGCGCTGCGAAATGCCCCGGGCGATACGAAGAGAAACCAGGAGCTGTCCGAGCCCGCGGAGATTCTCGAGCTCTTCGAACTCGCCGCGCTTCAGCCGCTCGTAGCTCTCCACTTCCTCCTTGAGTTGCAGATGGAAGGACTCAATGGGGTCGATAACCCGTTTGATTTCCTCGTCTGTCAATCCCGTGTTCTGGAGCCGCGAGCGATGCTCCGTCAGGCGTTTTTGTTCCTCGGTGAGACGAGCCGCGGCTTCCTGGTACTCGGTCTCGTTTCGGATCATGTCACGCCTCCGTAGCGAATGCTCACGATCCTCTGGGGCTGCCGCGAACTGGCTCGTGAGCTGAATCGTCTGTGTCCCATGTTGGATGGTTCCCCCGATCTTCCGGTCCGAGAACCAGAATCGAATTCCGCAGTTCCTGGAAGGTAACGCGGTAGTCGCCGTGAGGAAGCAGGCCATCAGGCCCAAAAGGGGGAATCACTCCATCGCTCCTGGTTTCTCCCTGACATATAAGCATGCATTAACATAAATGTCAAGCAAACAAAAACGGCAACTTACTCTGTCATCGTAAGCCGCCGCAGACAGCAGTTTGGGCTCTCCGGCTGCATGCGCGGGATGGCTCCTCAGCCGCCGTGCTGGCATGGCAAGTCCCTTTTGACTCTTGAAAGTGTCATGCGAGTTGCCTCAGAACGAGCAGGCTCTTCGTTCCTACCCGCCATTTACCCGTATCGGCAGCTCAATCATGATCTGCGATCGGTTCGTCGAGGTTTCCGGCTAAGGAGCGTCGCCACGAAGTGGCATGCATGTTGCACGCGGGTGTCGGGAGGGAGGTTTTCAAAAGTTTTGAAGGCTGCAGGGGCGGCCATGCGGGTTGGCGCCTCATCGCTATAATCGCCGCGTATGGGTAAACCTGCAGAGCCGATAACATTGGGCGTTGTGTCCTTCCTGAACTCGCGTCCGCTGATCGATGGGCTGGACGCGGACCGTGGGGTCAGTCTTCACTACGACGTGCCCTCGGCACTCCCGGGGCTGCTTCGACGCGGGGAAGTGGACGCCTCACTGATTCCTGTCATCGACCTGGCCCGGTCCGGGGGAGCCTGGGAGCCGGTTTCTGATGCCTGCATCAGCTCGGAAGGCGAAACGATGACGGTGCGGGTCTTTTCGAAGGTTCCACCGGACGAGATGCGAGTCTTGTACGTGGACCCGGATTCGCACACCTCCGTGGCGCTGGCATACCTGGTGTGGCTGCACCACTACGAGCGGCGGCTCGAGCTGCGGCCGCTGACCGACATGCCGGCGGAGGCGTGCGACAGCGTCCTGCTGATCGGGGACAAGGTCGTCACCACGCCATTGATGGAGCACACATACGACATCGACCTCGGCGGCGCCTGGCGGGCTCTCACGGGGCTGCCGTTCGTCTTTGCCGTCTGGGCGGCGCCGGCCCGGCAGGCGAGACCGGAACTGGCCGGCGTCCTGTCGGCGGCGCGGGACCGCGGCGTATCGCGGGCGCGGGAGATCGCCCGGGAATTCGCCCCCGCGCGGGGCTGGCCGCGGGAACTGGCGGAGGATTACCTGACGCGAACCCTCTCGTTCATGCTCACGGCGCGTCACCGCGAAGGGATGCGGCGGTTTATGGAGCTCGCGGCACGCGAAGGCATCGCCGGTCCCGTGCCGCAGCCGGCGGTGTAACCATGAGCGTTTCGGCATCCCCACCGGCACGCGTTTCCGCGCATCGCATCAGCTCTGCTGAGGCCCTGGACCTGTACTTCGACTGTTCGATCCACGAACTCGGGCGGCGCGCCTTCGAGGTCACGCAGCGCCTGCACCCGGAGGCATACCGGACGTACGTCGTCGATCGCAATATCAACTATGCCAACTGGTGTACGGCCAAGTGCATCTTCTGCAATTTCAAAGCGGACCCGCCGGGCATGAACTCGAGCCGGCCGGAACTGCCCGGCGGCTACGTGCTGACACACGAGCAGATCGCGCGCAAGATCGAGGAGCTGGTCGCGATCGGTGGCACGCAAATCCTGATGCAGGGCGGGCTGGTGCCGCCGGAGATTCTGCCGTTCGCGTGGTACATTGACCTGCTGCGGTTCATCAAGCGCGAGTTCCCGCAGATTCACGTGCACGCTTTCAGCCCGCCGGAGATCTTTGCGTTTCACAAGGTGTTCGGGATGCCGATCCGCGAGGTGCTGCTGCGGCTGCACGAGGCGGGGCTCGACACGATCCCCGGCGGCGGGGCGGAGATTCTCTCCGATCGCGTGCGCGACCGGATCGGGCGGGGCAAAACGCGGTCGTCCGAATACCTGGAGGTGATGCGCGAGGCGCACCGGATCGGCATGCGGACCAGCATCACCATGATGTTCGGGCACATCGAGACGGTGGAGGAACGCATCGAGCATCTGCGGCTGATCCGGGAGCTGCAGGACGAGACAGGCGGGTTTACGGCGTTCATCTGCTGGACATTTCAGCCGGAAAACACGCCGCTCGGGCGCGTGAGGCCCCTGGAGATGACCGATGCAGGCTCCGGCGGGGGCACGCGCACTCCCCGGCGGCCCATACCGGATGGCAAGCACCTGCTCCTGGCGGATGCCACCGAATATCTGCGGATGCTCTCGCTCGCGCGGATCTTCCTGGACAACATTCCCAACGTCCAGTCCAGCTGGGTCACGCAGGGGCCCAAGATCGGGCAGCTTGCTCTGTTCTTCGGGGCTAATGACATGGGCTCGGTGATGATGGAGGAGAACGTCGTCAGCGCGGCCGGCACGACCTACCGACTGTCGGAGGGGGAGATCCGCCGACTCATCACCGACGCGGGGTGGACTCCGCAGAAACGCAACTGCTACTACCATCCGATCGGGTGAGAACGCGGCTCAGGCGAGGACATCCAGCGGCTCGGACGGTACCTGCGAGCTGGCGCCGGGTTCCTGGCCTGACCCTGGCGCTGCGGGTAATTCCGGGATCGGCGGCTCAGTGGGTGACGGCTCCTCCGGCCCAGGCGGTTGCATTGCCTCGTACTGAGCGGCGAACTTGTCGAACGCCTTACCGCGACCTTTGGGCAGCACGGGCTCCGGCAACTCCTCTCCCTGCAGTGCGTCGGCGAAATTGATCCGCAGCCGCATGGCCGCCACGCCGCGGAAGTGGCCTTCCTGCAAAAGTCGGAGGACGCCGGGCTCCTTCTCGGCGGGCTCCGAAACCGCAGGAGCCTCGGGCTCGGGCGTCACGACAGGCTCTTCCGCCGTCTCGATTGGAGCGGCCGGTTGCGATGCTTCGACGCCGCTGCCGGAGATGGTGGAATTCGAGATGCCTGGCTGCGTTGCGGCGGCACGTGGAAAGGCAGGG
>CAZJTF010000439.1:0-5175 GCA_964548565.1 uncultured Planctomycetales bacterium
GCGGACCGCGAACGAGCGGTTACCCTCCACCACCGCCTCCTCCTTTATCACGTTCACTCCCATGCCGGGCAGGACCAACAGGTAGTACACGCCGGGCGACAGCCCGCTGGTATCGATCTGGCCTTCGGCGACCGGAACGACACCTGCGCCGCGTTGGCCGTTCGGCAGCAGACTCATCCCCACACCGGGCGTGCTGATCTCTGCGGGCTCGCCGGTCGTCAGGAAGGGGAAGTACCCTGCGCCCATCACTTTCAGCCGGGCTCCTTCTTGCACAGGATAACTGTGTACCGACAGAAAGGGTCCGCCGTGCGTCAGCGGATCGGTTACCGTCCCCGGGCCGTTCCCGGCGATGTTGTAGCTGAGTGCGAAAGCCGCGTTGTGCTGAGCGTCCCCGCCGTCACCGTCATGAATTGAGCTGAACCAATTCACGCTTTCGGCAAGTGGCCCGGTGGGGCTGCCCATGCGCAGCTCCAAGCTGAATACAATGTTGGCCAGGCCGTAAATCGGGCGTCCGTTCGCACTGTTCGTGCCCCACGCCTCCAGGACGAGGTCCCAGGTGATTGGCTGCGCGACCGGGAACTCCTGGCCGTCCCCTGGCTGTCCGGGCGTGAAGTAAGCGGGCTGACCTGCCTCCCAGTTGTCAGCATGGTTATCGCCGCCCAGTTCCAGCGTGTGCCGAACATAGCTGTCCGCCCGGACAGGCGCGGCGGTGAGAATTGCCAGGAGCACGATAGACGGCGCCCGCACCATACACCCTCCGGTTTTTCGGGTGGAACTGCTGTGGAAACCTGAGCACGATGCCGCCCTGCATTGGGGATGCTCCCGCGGCAGGAGCGGGCGCTTTCCCATCGGCTTCCAGCGTACAGTATACACACTCGTCTGCGACCTGCAAGCAACACCCGCTCGCAGACAGATTCTTTTGCCAGTGCATTTCGGCCTGGCTCGGGAGCATGACCACCAGGGCTGCGGATCCCGAAATGCGGCAAACAGGCGGCTACCGGTACCTTCTGTTAAACTATTCTCCCGCTGATTACCTTCAAGGCACTCGATGCGCCCAAGACATGGCGGGAATGACGTTATCGCACACCCAGAGTCCGGCCATCGGAAGGTCCTGCCTGCTGGGGAAGGACGTGCCGGTGCAATCATCTCTTCGCTTCCGCAAACGCGGGCACGTGCTGCGTGTGGAGTGCATCGAAAGGACGTTCCTACAGCTCGGGCAGAATGCCGGAGTCGGAGCCCCGTGTGTTGCACACAGGCCCGTTGGTCAGGTACAACGCAGGGCATGGACACGAACCGGCTGAGCTCGGCTGATACCACCGACGACGCGCAGGCTCCGCACTGCCCCTTCTGCGGCTACGACCTTCGCGGGCTCATGTCGCTCCGCTGCCCGGAGTGCGGGAACCAGTTCGCGATCGTGCGTCCGGGCGAGAAACTGCGGCCGAACGTCGCCTTCTTCGAGACGCGATCGATGCGTTGCCCGAACTGCGAGCACCTGAACAGGGGCTTTATGCCGGCGCTTTGCGCCCGTTGCGGCTACCGCTTCTCCGTCCTGCAGCGGCTGTTCGGCGTGCGCGGCACGATCGGATAAGCGGAGCCGCCGCACTGCAGACGACAGCCAACTCCGTGGACGCCGAGACCCCCATGATGGAAGCTCATCATGGCCCCCCCTAGCCCTGTGAACGATCTGCTGTGCGCTGGCAGACCGTTTCCCGCCGAGGGGCACGGCGGTAGAATGCACACAGCTGCTGAAGGCCGGGCCGGCTTTCGATCAATCTCTCACATCGTGGGCTTGCAGCCAGGACGGCTGCGGATCGCCTGACCTGCGGAACTACTGCGGCATGCGGTTAGACCATCGCCGCGGCTTTCGCTGAGCGGCGGCCGGCCGGGGCAGGACCTTTTCCGACCGGGCGGAGCTTCCGGCCAGAACACATGTGGTCGAGACAGAAAGGAACCATCCTCATGCGAAACTCAATCGCATACACGCGGGCTTACGCTGGGCTGGTGCTGGTTTCTTCGCTTCTGGTCGGAAACAGTGAATGTGCCGTAGACCTGTCCGACACACTGAGGTGGTCGGTCTCGCCCGACCGCCAGAGCATCCCCCCTGGCGGGGCGGCCATCTTCACTCTCACCGTCGCAAGCAAGACGAACATCAACGCGGAAGTCTCGTTCACGATCCAGGGCGTGCCATCGAACTGGTCCGCCACGTTCGATCCGCAGGTCCTGCCGGACACGGCCACGACCAGCGTGCTGACCATCCAGGCGCCAGCGGAGGCTGAGCCGGGCTTCTACGATTTTCTGGTGTCCGCGACGGAGGCCGGAGGGGCGACGATCCAGAATAGCGTCGAAGTGATCATCGACAGCAGCGGCGGAGCGCCGGATTTTGCACTGGAGGTAGAGCCGCTCGAACACGACTTCAGCAGCGGCGATTTCGCCCCGACGTTCACATATTACATCCGGCCGCTCAATGACTTTGACGGGAACGTCGACATTTCGGTCACGGGTTTCGCTCCCCCACTGGAGCTGAGCAGCGATGTCACGCCACCCACCCTCAGCTTCGCTGACGGCGCCGGCAAGGGTGGGACGTTTGTCGTGGGCAGGACCAGCAGGAACGCACCCTTCGAAATCACACTGGTCGTCTCCGCCGTCAGCGGAGGCCTGACGCACAGCCGCTCCATCGTGGTCCGGGGTCAGGCGGCAACGGGCGGTTGCTGCACGGGGGGGAACTGCAGCGTCATGACCCGGGCCCAGTGCACGGCTGTCGAAGGGATCTACCTGGGGGACGACGCACCGTGCTCGGCAACAGCGTGCGCAAATACCGGCGCGTGCTGCCTGGGAACTCAGTGCATCGTGACGACTTTTCTCCAATGCATCGGACAGGATGGCTTGTTCCAGGGACTCGGATCCACGTGCGCGGAGTGTCCATGACCGGCCGGGCCTTGATTCGCCGGCTCCTATTCGTCGGACTGGAATTGCCGGTCCGAATCACCTCGCGAGCACACCCATGCGACGGCTGGCACTCAGAACCCTGATCGCGGCGCTGATCTACCTGGGGATGTTCGAACTCCTCCTGCAGCTCAGCGTGGATTGGCGCGAGAGCCGGGGGGAACTGGCGGAGACGGGTTTGTGGGTGCTCCTGCTGGCCGGGCTGGTGTGGGCATGCTGGCCGGGCTCCTCGAGCCGCAACCCGGAGGCGGATACCCGAAAAACTGCAGGCCCGCGGCGTTCCTGCGGCTGGCCGCCGTGCCGGCGCTCTTCGTCGGCGTGTTCGCGGTGACGTACTTCTACTCCTGGCACGTCCGGCCGAATATCGGCTTGTACCGGGAGCCCGACTGGGTCGCGCAGCACCCCGGCTTCCAGCAGGAGCTGCGGGAACGCATCTCCGCAAACCCGCTGGCACTGAGATAACGGACGGCCGCTCCCCGGCTGCCCACGTGGTGCGCAGCTGCCCAGGTCCGATGCCTGTGCAGGCGCGCTGCTGAGCCTTTGCGCTCAAGGCGCCGGGCAGAGGAACGTGTACGTGCCGGATCCGAGCTCGTACACCGCGCGGTTCTTCTGCGGAGTGCCCGGCGTGATACCCGGGCGTGATTCCGGGCGGGCGCCGCCCTCCGTCACGGCAGCGGGATTGGCGCAGGGAAGCACGAGTGTCGCTGTGGCGTTTGCGGGAACCGTGATCTCGAAGCGCACCTGCCCGCCGTGGCGTTTCCAGGCACTGCGGATGAGGCCGCGCACCGAGCGATACTCCGCGGATGCCTCGGTCAGATCGCCCACGAGCTGCGGGCGGATGATGATGTGCCGGAACCCGGGCTGCTCGGGATCGGGATTGATGCCCGCCAGCGCCCGGTAGAACCATGCACTGACATCGCCCAGCATGATGTGGATCAGCGACGCCTCACCCTTCCAGTCCTCCCAGAGCGTTGTCGCGCCCTGCTCGATCCAGTAACCCCAGCCCGGGAGCGTCCGCTGCGACACGACGCGGTACGCCAGATCCGCATGGCCGCCATCGGTCAGTGCGTGCAGCAGGTACTTGGCGCCAAGAATCCCGGTGTCGAGGTGCCCTGACGCATCGACGTTCCGCACGAGCACGTCCAGGATGCGCGTGGCATCGCTCTGATCCGCGAGCCCCTGGTACAGCGCGCAGCTCTGGGCGGTCTGGGTGCCGTTAGCGACCTGCCCCGTCTCCGGATTCACGAACCGCTTGTTGAAGGCGGCGCGGATCCGGCCGGCGAGTTCCGCATATCGGGCGGCGTCCTCGTTTTTGCCGAGCACGGCCGCGGCCGCCGCGACGATCCTCGTGTCGGCGTAGTAATAGCCGGTCGAGGTGACGGCCACTGGCGTCTCGCTTTTGGCGGGCACCCAGTCGCCGAGGCCGAAATCGACGATGCCGTCCTTGGCGCGGCTTGTCAGATAATCCACGTACCGCTTCATCCGGTCGTAATGCCGCTCGAGGACGCGCACATCGCCGGCGTACTGATAGAGGTACCAGGGGATCAGCACGTACGCGCTGTCCCACGCGGGCCCGTTGCCCCAGTGGTAGCCCCAGCCGCTGGTGGGGACGATCCCCGGGAGCTCGCCCGAGTCGCGCTGCTCGTCGAAGAGGTCATCCATCCACTTTTCGTAGGCGGCGATGTTGTCGACATTGAACATGGCCTGCTCGGCAGCGAGATGCGCATCACCGGTCCAACCGTTCTTCTCGCGGTGCGGGCAGTCGGTCGGGTAGCCGATGAAATTCGCCCCGTACGACCAGACGGTGCAGTGCTGGATGCGATTGAGGAGCGGATCCGAGCAGGAGAAGGTGCCCGCTTCGGGATAGTCGGTGTGAATCACGCGTCCGCTGATGTTGTCGAGTGCAGGCTCGCCGGGGAGGCCGGTCACCTCGACATAGCGGAAGCCGTGATAGTTGAACCGGGGCTCCCAGACCTCGGATTCGCGGCCGCTGAGGATGTATGTATCCGTCTGGAACGCCGGCTCGAAGATGTACGGTTTTATCTCGTCCTGGCGGACGGTGCCGCCCGGGTTGAGACGCTCGCCGTATTTGAGCACGACCTTCGTGCCGACGGGGCCGCGGACCGAGAGCCTCGCCCAACCCGCGAACGCCTGCCCCATGTCGTACACGGCGACGCCCGGCACCGGCTGCGTCATCTTCACGGGCGTGATCGTCTGCACCACGCGGACCGG
>CAZJTF010000440.1:0-5173 GCA_964548565.1 uncultured Planctomycetales bacterium
GCATTCCGCGAGTTGCGTTTCCGTCCTGCGGAGGTCGCCGGGCTCGAGCTCGCCGTCGTGGTAGCGATGAATATCGGTCTGGTTGCAGCTCATGATGCGCCTGTTCGGTTTTACCTTCCTTCTGTCAGGTAGCCCTCGTACCGGCGGCGGAGCTCTTCACGTGCGCGATGCAGTCGCGACTCCACCGTGCCCCTGGGAACGCCGAGCGCCGATGCCATTTCCTCGTAGCTGAGCCCCTGGATCTCGCGGAGGACGATTACGGCCCGATGCTCGGGCGTGAGGCTCTCCAGCATGGTCGTGAGATCCATCCGGGCGTCCGCGCCGGGCGTCGAACGAGCCTCCTGCGAACTGCCGTCGGCAGCGGCCGCGTGCCAGCGTTCCCGCCGGGCCCGCGAGCGGTGGAGCATCCCGGCGCGACGCACGAGGATCTGCACGAGCCAGGTCCTGACGGAGGCCTCACCCCGGAACCGCGTCTGCAGGATCGCGGCGAAGGTCTCCTGGACCAGATCCTCGGCATCGGCGTTGCCGACGAGCGCCTGTGCGATACCGAAGAGATAGCGCGCATGCCGCTCGAGCAACGCCTCGAACGCGTCTGGGTCGCCGAGGCCGATCTGCCGTACCAGTTCACGATCGTCGGGCACCTGAAGCGCCTCATCCGGCACCGTCGGCGCCGCTCGAGCATATGGTTGCGCCGCGGGGGTGGTTTCTTCCCACAAGCATACGCAATCCGGGTGTTATCGTCGGGGTTCGTGGGAGCCCACTGCCTGCCACCCCTGTCAAACTGACATTGCGCGGCGCGTCATCGCGGACCCCCAGCGGCAATAAGTCCCTGTTTTCTCGCGGTTTGCGGCAGACCCGCCAACTGGCACGGTGTTTGCTTTCCAGTTCGGCGGGCATTGGGAAAACCAAGGGATCCTTGAAGGAGGTGTTTTATGTTGGGACGTCGTACCAACGGCGCACACCCGGTGCACCGGCTCCGGGAGGAAATGGATCGGCTGTTCCAGGATTTCACCGGCGAGATGCCGACGTGGAACCCGACGGGCTGGTTCGGAGCGCCCGCGTACCCCGCGCTGAACGTGTGGGAGGACCAGGATGCCCTCTACGCGGAAGCGGAAATGCCGGGCATGAGCATGGATGACGTCGAGGTGTTCGTCGTCGGCAACGAACTCACGATCAAGGGCGAGCGGAGGCCGGTGCAGGAGGAGAACGTCGCATACCATCGGCGCGAGCGGGCGACCGGCGTTTTCAGCCGGACAGTGAACCTGCCCATGCAGATCGATGCCGACAAGGTCGAAGGGACGTTCAAGGACGGCGTGCTGACGGTCCGCATGCCGAAGGCAGAAGCGGCCAAGCCGCGGAAGATCAAGGTCCAGACGGCGTAACGCGGAGTCAGACGATCAGAGGTCTGCGAGAAGGGAGTGATGAAGATGGCAGCTGTTGAAATGCAGAAACATCCGGAGACGGAAGTGGGCCGGGCGGAGAGGACCCGCAGCGGCCGATGCTACCGGCCCAACGTCGATATTCTCGAGCGGGCGGACGAGCTTACCGTGCTGGCGGACATGCCGGGCGTCAAGGGTGAGGACATCTCGATTGACTTCGAGAACGGCACCCTGACGATCCACGGACGTGTTCAAGAGCGCCAGTCCGCAAACCAGGATTACCTGCTCCGGGAGTATGGGATTGGTGATTTCTACCGGAGCTTCGAAATTGGCGAGTCGATCGATGCCAACGGCATCACGGCCGAGTACCGAGACGGCGTGCTGACGCTGCACCTGCCCAAGGTGGAAGCGGCCAAGCCGCGACGCATCACGGTGCAAACGGCGTGAGGCGATGCGTGCGACTCGATCGACGGGAAAGGAGGTGTGCGTGCGGGGGCGTATCGGCCGCCTGCACGACAGGATTGAAAGGAGGTTTGTGATGAACCTGATACCCTGGAGAAAGGAGAGGGATCGCGGCTCGCTGGCGGCATACGAGCCGATCAGCGCCCTGTGGAACGAGATGGATCGACTGTTTGACCGGGCGTTCGGGCCGGATTCATGGCCGGGCGGCGGATGGCTGCCGGCGGTCGACGTCAGCGAAAGCGAAAAGGACCTGACGATCCGCGCGGAGATTCCCGGAGTGGATCCGAAAGACCTGGACGTCGCGGTCTCCGGCGACTCGCTCCTCATCTCGGGCGAGAAGAGGCAGGAAGAGGAGCAGAAGGGCCGTGGTTTCTATCGCTCGGAGCGGCACTACGGCTCGTTCCGACGGCAGGTTCCGCTGCCGCGCGGCGTCGATCCGGACAGCATTTCCGCCGAGTACAAGAACGGCGTGCTGACGGTGACCCTGCGGAAGGATGAGAAGCTGCTCCCGAAGCGCGTTCCGGTCAAGGCCGCGCTCGGACACAAGTAACAGTGCCGCATCGGCGGGGCGCCCGTGCTTGTCAGCAGGCGCGGGGGGTGTTACCCTGCCACGGCGAACCGGCGGGGCGTGTTGACGGCAAGTTGACGCGCCCCTTTTCTTTTGAATTTGAAAACGCAGATGGGGACACGCGCATGGCTGCCACACCGCTCGACGTCCGGCAGATCGCCGACCAGGTCCGCGCGGCAAGCGAGCCGTTCCAGCGACTGCTCGAGCAACTGCACCGTGTGATCGTCGGCCAGGACGAACTGCTGCACCACATGTTGCTGGGGCTGCTCTCCAACGGGCACCTGCTCATCGAGGGCGTCCCGGGCCTGGCAAAGACAACGGCCGTCTCGTGCCTGGCCGCCGGCATCCACACCGGTTTCCAGCGGCTGCAGTTCACGCCGGACCTCCTCCCGGCGGACCTGATCGGGACGCTGATCTACCGGCCGCAGGACGGGGCGTTCGTCGTGCAGAAGGGGCCGATCTTCTCGAACATCATCCTGGCGGACGAGATCAACCGCGCGCCGGCGAAGGTGCAGAGCGCGCTGCTGGAGGCGATGCAGGAGCGGCAGGTGACGATCGGGCGGGAGACGTTTCCGCTGAAGGAACCGTTCCTGGTGCTCGCAACACAGAACCCCATCGAGCAGGAAGGTACTTACCCCCTCCCGGAAGCACAGGTCGACCGGTTCATGATGAAGCTGATCGTCACGTACCCGACACGCGAGCAGGAGCGGAGAATCCTCGATCGTATGTCGAGCACGAGCCCTGACCGCAGCATCGAGCCGGTCATGCAGCCGGAGGCCATCGAGCAGGCACGCCGGATCGTCGACCTGATCTACATGGACGACAAGATCAAGGACTACATCGTGGACCTGGTGGTGGCGACGCGGGACCCGGCGCGCTTCGACGTGCCGGTCGCGGGGCTGATCCAGTACGGCGCATCGCCCCGCGCGACGATCTACCTGACGATCGCGGCGCGTGCCCAGGCCTTCCTGGCGGGACGGGGCTACGTCGTGCCGCAGGACGTGAAGGACGTCGCGATGCCGATCCTCCGCCACCGCGTGATCCTGACGTACGAGGCGGAGGCGGAAGAGAAGACGGCGGACGAGGTGGTGCGGGCGGTGCTGGACCATGTGAAGGTGCCGTAGGCACCTTGGATTGCGGATTGCGGATTTCGAATTGCGGAACATGAGCAGGCCGGGACGTCGCGAATAGCGGGTGATTTCGATCTTTGGTACGGCAGTCCGGGAGGCGAAAGCGCAATGGACAAGAATGACCTCAAGGAACGCACAAAGCAGTTTGCCCTTCGCGTTGTCAGGTTGTGCACGGCGCTGCCGTCAACGCAGGCGTCGCGCGTTGTCGGCGGCCAGTTGCTGCGGTCCGGCACCTCGGTCGGGTCGAACTACCGCGCGGCGTGCCGCGCCCGTTCGCGCGCGGACTTCATCTCGAAGATCGGCATCGTTGAGGAAGAGGCGGACGAGTCTGCCTTCTGGCTGGAACTGCTCATCGAGTCGGGCACAATGCCGAAAAGGCGTCTCAGCCCCCTGCTGACCGAAGCGAACGAGATCTGCGCGATCGCCGCGCGGTCCGGTCGTACGGCCAAACAGAACAGCAAGCGGACAGGTGAATGAATTCCGCAATTCGCAATTCGCAATCCGCAATCGTCGGAGCGCCCGCGACAGCTCCCTCTGACCTTCTGAAAAAGGTTCGGCGCATCGAGATCCGCACGTCGCATATGGTCAACGACGTGCTCTCGGGGCAGTATCACTCTGCTTTTCGCGGGCGGGGGATGGAATTCGAGGAGGTGCGGCCGTACCAGATGGGGGACGATGTCCGGACGATCGACTGGAACGTCAGTGCGCGGTACGGGCACCCGTTCGTGAAGGTGTTCCGCGAGGAACGCGAGCTGACGGTGCTGCTGCTCGTGGACATGAGCGCGTCGCAGTCGTTCGGGACGGCCGGGCAGCTCAAGCGCGACCTCGTGGCGGAGGTCTGCGCGACGCTGGCGTTTTCGGCCATCAAGAACAACGACAAGGTCGGGCTGGTCTGCTTCAGCGAGGAGGTCGAGAAGGTCGTTCCGGCGCGGAAAGGCGCGCGGCACGTGCTGCGAGTGATCCGGGAGCTGCTGTACCACAGACCGGCGGGTCGGCGGACGCGGATCAGTGCGGCGCTCGATCATTTGAACTCGGCGGTGCGGCGCAAGGCGGTGGTGTTCCTGGTGAGCGACTTCCTCGACGTGGGGTGGGAACAGCCGATGCGTGTCGCCAAGCGCCGGCATGACCTGATCCCCATCGTCGTGACCGACCCCCGCGAGCTGGAGCTTCCGAACGTGGGCCTGATCGAGCTGGTCGACGCCGAATCGGGTCGGATGGTGCTTGTGGACACGTCCAGCCGACGGGTTCGTACGGAATATGCGGAGCGGGCACGGACCGGCGTGGACGCACGCGACCAGCTCCTGCGACGTATGGATATTGACGCGATCCATGTGCGGACGGGCGAGTCGTTCGTCGAGCCGATCGCACGGTATTTCCGGCGGCGCGAGGCCAGGCGATGAGGCGGATGGGGGTCAGTGCGGCAGGAGTGAAGACCGCCCGCCGGGCCGACGGTGAAGGCACGATCCGCGCGCGGACGGGTCGCGCAGTCCGGCTGCTGACGGTGGTGTGTCTCGCCCTGGGCGGGTGCGGGGAATCGCGACCGGCATCGACGACGCAGCCGGCTACCGAGGCGGTCGTGCGGACGGCTGAGGCCGGGCACACGCGGCTGACGGTCCAGCTGGAACGCGGGCGCG
>CAZJTF010000441.1:0-5155 GCA_964548565.1 uncultured Planctomycetales bacterium
GCATCGTCGATCTCAATGACGCCGAACGGGCGCTCGTCTGGAAGGATGACCGGCTGGCCCGGATTCTCGCTCCCGGCCGCCATGCCTTCTGGCGTGAGCCGTACCGGCTCGACGTCGAGATCTTCGACATCAAGGCGCTTCGCTTCGAGCACCCGCGGCTCGAGGCCATCCTCGCGCACGCCGATGCCCCGCGCTTCTTCGAGGGCGTCCAGGTCGAGGCGCACGAGCAGGTGCTCCTGTTCGTAAACGGGCGACCGGCGGGCACGCTGGGGGAGGGCCGCCACGTCTTCTGGAAGGGTGCAGGCCGCATCCACTGGAAGAACGTGGATCGTCGCGAGCAGGTCGCCGATGTCGCCGGTCAGGAAATCATGACCGCCGACAAGGTGACGCTGCGGGTCAACCTGCTCGTCACCTACGTGGTGACGGACGCGGAGCGCGCGGTCGGCAGCGTGGGTGACTATGCCCAGGCGCTGTACCGCGAGGCACAGCTGGCCCTCCGCGCGGCGGTTGGCACGCGTCCGCTTGACACGCTGCTTGCCGACAAGGAGTCGATCGGCGGCGAGGTGCGCGAGGTCATCGCGCGACGGGCGGCGGAATTCGGTGTCGCCGTCCGCAGCGTGGGTCTCCGTGATATCATCCTGCCCGGAGAGATGAAGGCGATCCTCAACCAGGTGATCGCGGCCGAGAAGCAGGCGCAGGCCAACTTGATCAAGCGCCGCGAGGAAACGGCGGCCGCCCGCAGCCAGGCCAACACGGCACGGCTGCTCGCGGAGAACCCGTTGCTCGCACGGATCAAGGAACTCGAGCTCCTGCAGGAGATCCTCGCGGGCACGAAAACGACCTTCGTGTTCGGCAGCGGCGAGATCGCCGGACAGGTGCGCAGCCTGATCGGCAGTGACACGCGTGAGACCTGAGAACAGGGCGTCCGCCTGATGCGGCGCCCTGTCTCTTTTCTTTGACAGCCCTTCCCGCCCGCCGCGACAATACGCTCCGGTACCTCCGGAGCAACGCACCCTGATGCGACTGTCCATCCGCTGGAAACTGATCCTCTCGATCGGCCTGCCGCTTCTCGTCGCCTATACGGCCGTCGTCGGCGTAGCCGCGTGGAAGCTCAACCGGCGCGCGTATGAGCGGATGCAGACCGACATGGCGGAGCGCGTGGCCCACTACGCGATCGCCGCTGACGCCCAGCTCGAATCACTCGCGCAGATCGCCCGCTCCACCGCGACGATCCTCTCTCTCAGCCCGGACATGAGTGATGACGAGCTGTTCCAGATCGTGCGCCGCAACGTTCAGGCGGATCCGCTCGTCTACGGGGCGTGCGTCGCATTTGAGCCCAACGCTCACAGCGGGCACCGGCTCTTCGCGCCGTACGCCCAGCGCTGCGGCGACCGGATCTGCACGAAAGACCTGTCGGAGGGGTACGACTACACGCAGCCGCGCTGGCAGTGGTACGCCAAGGCGATCACCTCGGGGCGCGCTGTCTGGACGGAGCCCTACTTCGACGAGGGCGGCGGGAATCGGGTGATGTGCACGTACTCCGTGCCGTTTGCGCGGCAGGGGCAAGCCCGCGGTGTCGTCACTGTCGATATCGCGGCAGGTAACCTGCAGCAGAGCCCCCTGCTCGGCGGGTTCGGACCTGGCTCGTTCGCAATCCTCAGCCGCGAGGGGCATTTCATCTCGCATCCCGATCCGACGCAGGTCCTGACTCGAAAAGTGCAGGAGATCGTGAGCGGGTTTCGCGGGGACATTTCCGACCCGGGCGCGATCGACCGCATGCTCAGAGGCGAAAGCGGGTCCATGCGATTCCGGAGCTTCCGAAACAGTGAGCCGGCATGGCTTTTCTACGCGCCGATTCGCTCGGCCGGCTGGTCCCTGGCAGCCGCCTACCCGGAATCGCAGCTCACGCGCTTTATGTACGAGCAGCTCCGCACCGGCATCCACGTCCTGATCGCGGGCCTGGTCGTGATGCTGATCATGCTCCTCGTCACCGCCTCGCGCATCAGCCGTCCCATGATCCGACTTTCCGAGGCCGTCGCCGAGCTCGGACGCGGCAACTTCGATCTGCCGCCGGTCAGCGTGGACTACAACGACGAAATCGGCGACCTCGCCCGTGCCTTCAACAACATGATCGCGGAACTCCGCACGCAGGTGCAGGCGCTCACGCGCGAAACCGCGGCGCGGGAGGCCGTCGAGAGCGAGCTTCGCATCGCCCGGACCATCCAGACATCGCTGCTGCCGCGGACGTTCCCCCCCTACCCCGAGCGGCTCGAGTTTCAGCTCCACGCGGTGAACGCACCCGCCCGCCTGGTCGCCGGCGACTTTTTCGACTTCTTCTTCGTGGGCCCCGACCGGCTGACGTTCATCATCGCGGACGTGTCGGGCAAGGGTGTTCCGGCTGCCCTGCTGATGGCGGTGACGCGCACGATCATCCGCAACCTCGCGCACACCGGAAAATCGGCCGCGGAGATCCTGACCACCGCCAACCGGACGCTGTTCGAGGACAGCTCCTCCTCGATGTTCGTGACGCTCTTCATCGGGCAGTACGACACCGCCACCGGAACGGTCGTTTATGCGAACGCCGGCCACCCGCCACCGTATCGCGTGACCGCCGACGGCAACGTGACCGTCTTCGGCGAACCGACAGGCCTGCCTCTCGGTGTCGTGGACGAAGAGCAGTACAGCGAAGGCACCGAGCGCCTCCGTGTGGGCGAAACGCTTGTGCTGTTCACGGACGGCGTCCCGGAGGCCCAGAATCCGGCCGGCGCGCTGTACCAGAGCGAGCGTCTGATGCAGCGCCTGGCCGAGCACCCGCGGGCCGCACTACCCGACCTCTGCGCCGCCATCACGCGCGACGTCGACGCTTTCCAGGAGGGCGACCGCTCTGACGACGTCACTCTCCTCGTCCTCCGCCGGACGCGATGAGCTGCCGTTTAATTCCGGATGAGGACCTTGCCTCCGGACAGCTGCAGGCGTCCGGCGGCAAACAGCCGGATCGCTTCGGGGTAGGCGATTGTTTCCTGCTCAAACACCCGCGCCGCCAGCGTGTCGGGCGTGTCGTCCGGCAGGACCGGAACACGTTTCTGCAGGATGATGGGGCCGGCATCGTAGTCGTTGTTCGCGAAGTGCACAGTGCAGCCGCTCTCGCGATCACCTGACGCCAGGACCGCCTCGTGCACGTGGTGACCGTGAAACCCCTTCCCGCAGTACTTTGGAATCAGCGCTGGGTGGATGTTCATCACGCGCCCTTCGTACCGCGCCGGGATCTGCCAGTGGCAGATAAAGCCGGCCAGGCACACCAGGTCCGGGCGCGCGGCGTCCAGGGCGGCGTTGATCCGGCTGTCGAACACATCCTTCGGCGTGCCCCGGCGCGGGATGATCTCGAGCGGAATCCCGGCCGCCCGCGCGATGTCGTTGCCCTTCACGTCGGCGTGCGAGCTGATCACGAGGACGATCTCGATCGGCAGAGTCCCCGCGCGCGCCTGCTCGATAAAGTTTGCAAGCGTCCGACCGGAGCCGGAGATCAGGACTGCTGTTCGAAGCGGTTTCACGAGCTTGTTTCACCCGTTCTCGCCGGTTCAGCTCACGGTATCGATCACCAGCTTGACCGGCGTGCCCTCGACTTCGCCGCCGTGCCGGGCGTCGGCGGGCGCCGTACCGAGGGTGATCTCCGTCGCCAGCGTTTCGCCGCGGATGTAGTCGTCGTACCGGCGGATCGCGTCGGCGACCGCTCCCTCGGCGTTCACGCGGACACGGATGCGCGCCTGGTAATCGAGCCGCTCGTCCTTGCGGGCCGTCTGCACGAGGTGCACGACGTCCCGCGCGAGACCCTCCGCCTTGAGCTCGTCCGTTAACTCCGTGCTGAGCACGACAACAACCTGCCGACCCTGCGCGGCCGCCCAACCCGGCCGGGCCTGCAGCGTGACCTGTACATCATCGGCCGTAAGCTCCACCTGCTGCCCATCAACCAGCAGCACGGCCTTCCCGGAGACATCCATGTGCCGGCGCAGTTCCGCCGCGTCGGCCTTTGCGAGCGCCGCCTTGATCTTCGGCGCCGTCGAGCCGAACTTCGGCCCGAGCGACTTGAAGTTGGGTTTAATCTCGTAGCTGACGTACTTGTCGGCCTCGGGCGCGAACTCGACGCGCTTGACGTTGAGCTCGTCCTGGATGAGCGGCAGGTGCCCTTCGAGCCAGGCGCGATGCGACGGATCGGCGAGGACGAGTTCCACCACCGACAGGGGCTGGCGCACCTTCAGCTTCGCGTCCATCCGTGCGGCCCGGCCGAGCGAGGCGATCTCGCGCACGACGTCCATCTCCTCCAGCAGGCGCGCGTCGATCCGCTGCCCCTTCTGGTCGGGGTAGTCGCGCAGATGAACGCTGACGGCGGCGTCCGGCATCTGCGTGCGCACGAGGTTCTGGTAGAGCGTCTCCGCGAAGAACGGCGTGAACGGCGCGATCAGCTCCGACGTCCGCGCCAGGCACGTCCACAACGTGAAGTAGGCCGCCTGCTTGTCGGCGTCCATGCCGCTGCGCCAGAAGCGGTCGCGCGAGCGGCGTACATACCAGTTCGACAGTGCATCGACGAAACTCACGAGCCGGCGGCAGGCGGGGTAGTTCTCGTACGCATCCATGGCCGCCCGCACATCGACGATCGTCTGCTCGAGCTCCGCGGTGATCCAGCGGTCGAGTTCGCTAGCCGTGCAGTCCTCGGGGCGCACGCCGGCGGGCGACCAGCCGTCGATGTTCGCGTAGATCACGAAGAAGCTGTAGACGTTGTACAGCTTGATCAGGAACTCGCGCTGGTCGGTCGCGATCGTGTCTTCCTTGAACCGCGCGCCGGTCCAGGGCGTCTGGCCGCTGAGCATGCTCCAGCGCATGGCGTCGGCGCCTTCACGGTCGAAGATATACGACGGCTCCTTGTAGTTGCGCTTGCTCTTGGAGAGTTTCTTGCCGTCCTCGCCTGCCATCAGCCCGAGCACGATGCAGTTGCGGAAGGGGTGGGGGTACGCTTTCTCGAACGTGAGACCGCGCGGGCTGGAATCCGCGGATCCATGTGGTGCATCCTCCCCGAACAGCATGGTGCTGATCGCCAGCAACGTGTAGAACCAGCCGCGGGTCTGGTCGATGGCCTCGCTGATGAAGTCGGCGGGGAAGC
>CAZJTF010000442.1:0-5149 GCA_964548565.1 uncultured Planctomycetales bacterium
GTCTTCATCTCTGGCTCCCTCTGGGTAAGTGCAGGGCCAGAGTAGCCACGCGACGAGGCCGCGCCGCATTGCCGCCCGAATCGTCCTCGACCCCGACCTCCGCACCCCTCCAGGCGCACGGGTTCTCAGGACGGCCGGTGCAGTCCCGACGATCATTGTGACAGGGGCGCAACGAGGCCGCACCCGGAAAGCGAACACCCTGGCACGCCGCGGCGCGGAGATTCTTCCGCTCCCGGGGAGCAAGGCGAACTTCGATCTCGGGCGCCTTCTCGACGAGCTGGGGCGGCGCGGCATGACCAATGTGATGGTCGAGGGTGGCGGGCGCACGCTGGGTGCGTTTCATGACGCCGCACTCGCTGACGAGGCGATCGTATTCGTCTCGCCCCGCCTCATCGGAGGAGATAACGCGCCCTCCGCCCTCGGCGGGACCGGACCTGACCACATGCACGATCTCCGCAGCCCAGCCTCCATCAGGGTCAGCCGGCTTGGAACTGACTTCGTCTATCACCTCCGCTGGGACCCCGCCTGAGCCTGTGTGGCGCCGCGTGGTGTACAGCATCTTCGGGCAGATCGCGATTCTCTGCGTCCTGCTCCTTGTTGCTGCGTATCTCGACCATGCCCGAACCGCCGTACTACCGGCGGATGCAGCTGCCATCGGTCGTGTCCACCCGTCCTCCGGGATCACCCACACGGCCGAAGGCTACAGCCTGCGCTATTACCCCATCTACCGCACTCCCGGGGCGCTGCTGAACGCGATTGAACGCGCGTACCGGCCGCGGTCCGGCTGGCGGAGAATGACGCTCCAGCGGGATGACCTCGTTTTCGACTGCGACAGCCGCGAGGTGCTTGAAACGACACTGAAGGAGCTGAAAGCCGCCGAGACGATCGACCCGCAGTCCATCGTCGTTCATGGGCTCGTGACGGATGTCGCCGGTCGTCCGGTCGGCGGTGCCAACATCGATATTGTGGGCAAGTGGGTCCGGATCAACTACGACACGACCCGCCTCGACGGCACGTTCACCATGATTGTGAACCCCGAATACGGGCTGCAGCCGCCGTCGAGTCTGCGCGGCCGGCTGCGCGTGCGCCCCACGGGTGGCGGGGACCGTTTCGAGTCGCACGCGATCACGCTGAACGCCGGCGACCCCGTCGTGGTGCTCGTCCGCCGCACGATGCTTGAGCAGTACGACATCCTTTATGCAATCGCGGCCCTCGTCGCGATGACGTTCCTCGCCTACGACGCTCGGCGTGTCTATCGGCACGTCAAGCGGCGCCGACGCCCGCCCGCGACCTGCCCGGCCTGCGGCTATGACTTGCGGGGCAGCACGACGGACCGCTGCTCCGAGTGCGGCGCAGTCATCCCCGAGGCGGTTGGTGAGGAAATCCGTACCATTCGTTGACCCGTGATCGAGCAGTGGTAGTGTCCGGCTTGTCCCGTTTCACCTCTCGTCGCGCTCGATCCATTCCTCGTAGGCAATGGGACCGTTGAACACGCCCGCCCGGTTCTCCCACCGCCCGCCGGCTGTCGCGGCGTGAATCAGCCCGTTCCATCGCACGAGCTCGCTGTGCAGGATCTTGTTTTCGGGATTCGGGTGGATCAGGATGTCCACCCGGCCGCCGAGGGCCTGGTACCGCTCATAGCCCTCCGCTGATACGGGACGCAACTCGAGATCTCGACGCAGGCGGTCCATCATGCGCTGCGTGGAGCCCCACGTCCCGCCGAGCGGGGTCTTCAGCACGGGCTTGCCGTTCAAGGTGATGTGCCGGTCATCATAGCAGATCACACAGAGCACGTTCTTGTCGCTCCGCCGCAGCCATTCGATCAACTTCTCGCTGTGCTGGAGTGCGTCGCTGTAGCCGTAGTTCGAGTCCAGGAAGGAGATCCGCTCGACATTGGACGGAATCCGGTCGAAGGCATCGATGTACCCGAATACGAAGCTCCCGCCGCCGCTGTGACCTGTCAAGTGAAGGCTGACCCCGGGGCCGATCCGGCGCGCGAGCGTTTCAACGACCCGCGGAAGCAGTGCACGATAGTCCGAGTGTTTCTGCTTCCACGCCGGCCAACTCCGTCCGTCTGCCTCGAGGTAGGCCAGCACAAACGTGCGGTCATCCACCACCTCGCGCAAGCGGCGGACTTGGGCGGCGACGTGCTGGATTCCGAAATGCCAGTCGTCCCCCGGCTGCACGCGCTTGCCTGCCGTCCACTCGATCGTGTTGCCGTTCGGCAGGGCGTAGAGGATCAGCTCAACGGGGCGGCCCGGCTTCACCTCCGGAGTCTCGCTTATGAGTACCCGCACCCCCGGTTCCACACGCAGCCACGTGTACCGCTCGCCGAACGGGCTCACCGGCCGTGAGGCGCTCGGCTGAGTCGCGGGTGCCCCGGCACGGGCGACGCCGGCGATCAAGAAGGGGCCTGCGATTGCGAGTGCCCGGTATCGCCTCATGCGTTGGTCTCCGTCAGGATCCGGGGCCGACGCTTGCTGCGGGCCCGGTGCGACACAACAATACCCTATGATGCTTGCCGATGCGGCACAGACTTTCGCAACCGTTCTTATCGTCTTCGCGGCCGCCGGCTACCTGGGCGTCGTGCTCCGCCGCAGTTGGAAGCAGCGGGGAGGCGGCTGCTGCGGGACTTCTGTATGTCATCCGGAGTCGCCCGCCGAGAGCCGCCTCGGGAAGGCGACTCCGATCGTGACATCGGACGAGCTCACGGCCGCCGCCCGCCGGAGGCACGCCGAACGCCAGGCCGCCGGCAACGGGCCGCCCGCCTCATGACTGCGGACGACTGGAACGAGCAACTTGACGATCTGGCCGCCCTGGGGCTGCGTCGCTCGCTTCGGCTCATCAGCTCCGCACAGAACCATCACATCACCTCCGCCGGCCGCGAACTCGTCAACTTCGCCAGCAACAACTACCTGGGCCTCGCCGCCCATCCGCACGTGACATCCGCGGTCAAGGCGGCGGTTGATGAGTGGGGCTGGGGGGCCGGAGCGTCGCGCCTGGTCAGCGGCCACATGGAGCCACACCGCTGCCTGGAAGAACGCCTGGCCGCGTTCAAACGCGCGGAGGCGGCGCTCGTCTGTCCCACAGGCTACGCCGCGAACCTGGCGGCCGTCCGCGCTCTCGGTCGCTCCGGCGACGCGATTTTGCTCGACAAGCTCAATCACGCGAGCATCATCGACGCTGCGATGGGCAGCGGGGCCATTGTTCGCGTGTATCCGCACGGCGACCTGTCGAAACTCGAGCGCCTGCTGGAGCGGACGGCCGACGCTCCGCGGCGCATCATCGTGACCGACTCGGTTTTCAGCATGGATGGCGACTTGGCGGACCTGCCGCGGCTGGTCGAGCTGAAGCAGCGCTACAGAGCCATGCTCGTGGTCGACGAGGCCCACGCGACGGGCGTGTTCGGCAAGCGCGGGGCGGGCGTGGCCGAATGGCAGGGCGTGGAGCATCAAATCGATGTCGTGGTCGGCACGTTGAGCAAAGCGCTCGGAGGGATCGGCGGGTTTATCGCAGCCGCACGTCTGGTCATCGACTGGATCATCAACACGGCCGGCCCGTTCATCTACACAACCGGCATTCCGCCGGCTGCCTGTGTGGCGGCCATGGCGGCACTCGATGTCGTCGTGCGCGAGCCGGAGCGGCGCCGTCGCGTGCTCGAGTCGGCGGTACGCGTGCGTGAAACCCTCCAGGCCCTCGGCTGGAAGACCGGCCCATCGTGCAGTCAGATCATCCCGGTCATAGTGGGGGACGCAGAGCGAGCGGTCGCGCTCTCGCGTCGCCTGGAGGAATCCGGCCTGCTCGTCCCGGCGATTCGCCCGCCGACCGTCCCGCGCGGTTCCTCGCGCCTGCGGATCAGCCTGTCGTCTGAACACACCCCGGACGACCTCGAACGTCTGCTCGAAGCGCTCGGCGAGGCGAGATAGCGACTAACCCTCTGCAGGCCGCACGCTGCGCCCGGTGCTCGGGCGGCGGACTGACTGCCGCCGGTGTACCGGCCCCTTCCTTCAAGCGGCGAGCACCTTCTTGATCTCCGCCGCGCAGCGCCGAACCGCGCCGGTGTCGCCTGAGAAGTTGAGGTACTCGTACGTGACCGGCCCCTTGTACCGCGACTTCCGCAGTTCCCGCAGCACCGCCGGGTAATCCACGTCGCCTTCACCGAGCGGCACTTCGAAAGCCTCGGGGAAATCGCCGAAGGTCATTGAACCGTCGGGCAGACGGCGTTTTTTGTACTCTTTGAAGTGCACGCGAATAATGTTCTTGCCGAGGATCCGCACCCAGTCGGCGCTGGTGCCGAACGCGACGGTGTTGCCCACGTCGTAGTACGACTTCACGCCCGCTTCCTTGATGAAGCGCAGCATCTCCAGCGGGCTGAGCAGGAACTTGTTCCACACGTTTTCGACGCCGATCTGCACTTTCAGCTTTTTGGCGACTTTGTTCGCGTCCTTGAGCTGCTGCAGCGCGGTCTTGTACACAAAGTCGTAGGGCACCGGCTTGCACCCGGGGATGAAATCCGCCTGTACGCAGCCCGGCACGACGAGCATCGCGCCGGCCTTGAGATCGGCCGTCACGCGGAGCGAGTCTTTCAGGAAAGCGAGCGCCTTCTTTCGGACCGCGGGGTCCGAATCCGTCAGCGACATGCCCCAGAACGCGCCGCTCGCCGTACTGACGATCTTGATGCCCGCCTTCTTTGCTGCCGCAATGATCTCCTTGCACCGCGCGGCCGGTGTCTGGTGCGTCAGCTCGCCCTCCGGTGCGATCGCCAGCTCGATGCCCTCAAACCCGGCGGCCGCCGCCTGGTTGATGGCCTCCTCAATGTTCATTTTGCCTTCGAGGCCGCCCGGGAACGCCCAGTAGCTGATCGACGGAATCATCACGGCTCCTCCGCATCGAATGTGGTTAACCGACAAGCGGGAACGACGATACCCGAACGCCGGGGAGGCAACAACACGCGCGTTCGACGGCTGTTTCGGTGCGCGGCACGGTGGCGAGGCCGTTCGTCCGAACAGGATCGGCTATGAAGCAGAGGCCACGGCGACCCGAAGGGAAACGATGCGTTCAGGCCTGGGCTATGCGCGAACGGCCCGGACCACCGAATCCATCCACGGATCGCGCCGCACCTGCTCCACGCTCGTGAATCCTGCAGCCT
>CAZJTF010000443.1:0-5121 GCA_964548565.1 uncultured Planctomycetales bacterium
ATGGGCGTTCTGGGGGCCGTGGCGGGTGACGCCACAGTGACACGGATTGGTGTCGAGCATTTCCATCGTGCCGATGGCGATGGCTTTGCGGACTGGAGCCGAACCGATGGGCGGGCACGCATCCGGCACCTTGCCGCTGCCCGGCTCGCCCGGGTTGCCCTGCGCGCACAGGATCGGGAACGGCCCCATCTGGATCGGATCGGGCAGACACTGCACCCGGCAGTCCTCGCTCCAGGCGAAATCCGTGTTTGCCCGTCGCTGGTATGCCGAGCCGCTGGGTCCATCCATCGCCAGTTCGATGTAGCCGCCGGAGATATCGATTGCACCGGAGGTGCCGCCACCGATGAAGAACTCCATGTTGAGCGGAGCGTCGTCGGTCCCGATTACCGAATCAAAGTCCGAACCGAAGACGTTCTTGACGAGCCGCGAGAAGTTGTAGATTTGTCCCGGGGTGTCCGGTGGCAGCGGCGAGAGCACCCAGTCGCGAAACGACATTTGGCCGCGCGGGTCGTCCTGCATCGGGTAGCGGGCGGCCAGCGGCGCTGTCGAGCCGGGGTTGTACCAGAGTGCGATGGCGGCGAACTGGTTCTCGTCCTCCTCGCCCGTAAACTCTGATCCGCACTCGTTGCCATTGTACTCGTTGGTCGAGGTGCGGCTCCAGACCCGCCGCAGGGACGGATCGTGTTTCCGCACGCCGTCGACGCAATGCGTTGCGCCGGGGTAGCCGCCGGTGCTGCAGTACGTGTCAAAGTCGTCGCAGAAGATTTCGTTCGGATAACCGGACGGGCAGGGAACAGCCATCGCCGCGACCTGGCACGCCAGGATGCATACCGCGGACAGGATGAACGAGGAGAACTTCATGCGTTTTCACCCTCCAGAAAAGAAGAACGACATTCAGTATGCGCAACCTGTCGGAAAAAAACCAGCCTGGGGTGGGTCGGGATCGCCGCCCACCCCCGGCTGTTTTCGGAGGAGGACACATATCGGAACACACGCGGCCGCGCCCCGAGGTCCGGGCGTCCGGTCGCCCCGCTACTGCGGCGTGCAGCCGGACGGCGGGTTCCCCAGGTTCATCGGCACACTCGGTCCCGTGACGCAGCTCAGGAATGCCGCGAAGTCGTCCAGGTCGATGCCCGGCACGGTCTTGGCCTTGTCGAGGCACTCGCACCCGGCGGGCACGGGCTGGTTGGAGCCGGTGAAGCACGCCTGGAACTTCCCGTAGTCATCCATGTCCACGTCGCTGTCGCCGTCCGAATCCGCCCAGGGGATCGGGCAGCACCGCGGGAGTGACGTATCGCCGCACTTCTTCCACGGCGAATACCTGCCGGGACCACACTGCTCCGGGCCGACGTCGGCGCAGCTTCCGTTATTCAGGCAGCAGGCGCCCTGGCCCGGCTCGAGATATGGCGTCAGGATCCCGCCGTTGAGAGCCAGCGTGTCGAGGTACGTCGGATAGGCGTTCTGCAGGCCCGCCTTGTTGCCGAAGTACAGCGTTTTGAATGCGCCCTTGTACTGCCGCGGCAGAGTGGCGGCCCAGACGGTGTCGATCTGCTTGACGCCCCACCAGACGGTGATGTAATCCGTCCAGACGTCAATCCGCGCCCAGTTGAAGCGACGTTTTCCCCACGGATCCACTGTCGCCGCCACCGGAGGAATGTTGGCAGGGAAGAAGCCGGCCTGCAGGTAACCCGGCCACGACGGACAGGGGTTCGGGTGAGTGGTATCGCCGCATCCGGTAGTGTCCGGCGGCGACCATGCGTCCTGGTTGTGCGAGAGCGCAGTGCCGGTTGGAGGAGCAGTCACCACACCCGGAGGGATGTGAACCATGTCCATCGGGATCCACGTATTCCCATCGTACACCGCCGGGACGTGAGCGACCGGCACGCCCGGACTGCCCGGGATCCGCGGATCCGTGTCGCAGGGGTCCTGATCCAGGACGGCAACCATACCGAACGCCAGCGCGTTATGATTCGAGCCGTCGGTCAGTGCGGCCTTCGGACGATCGATACCGCCATCTCCGCACGGAACCATGGTGATGTCCAGCGGGGCGCGGTCCGTGCCGTCCGTGAGTTCAACATACACGTTGAGCTGGTGCGCGCCGTCCGAGACGAGTTGGGTGCCGCCCGTGGCCATGGCGTCAAGCAGGAAGTAAGCACTGAACGGCGCTTCGTTTGTACCCGCGACCGCGATCCGGCTGGGATCACCCTTGGATTGGATCAAGCCGGAGAGGTCCCACTTGTAGCCCATGCCGAAACGGGTCTGCGTCTCGTTGCCGTCGGTCTGCCACAGCTCGGCGCCGTTCGTCCCGTCGTCGGCGGTAAAGAAGAGCGTGTCATTCAGCGGTCCCCTCGGGACCGGGTTCGAGCTCGCCGGACCGGGGTTGATGTCCTTGATCAGCACCGCGCCGGCGGTTGCGTCCGTCCGCCACAGCTCGCGACCGTTCGTGCCGTCATCCGCGGAGAAGTAGAGGACGCCGCCGATTGCGAACAGGTTCTGCGGGGCGGAGTCGGCGGGCCCTGGCCGGATGTCCTTCACGATAGCGGTAGTCGTGCCGTCGGTCTTCCAGAGTTCGACGCCGCTGCCGCTGCCATCATCCGCGAGGAAGTACACCGCGTTCGCCGTCGCCACCAGGTTCGTCGGCGGGGAGGAGAAGGCCTTCACCAGGAAGGTGGTGGCCGAGGTGCCGCCGCTCTTCCAGAGCTCGTTGCCGACGGTGAAGAAGACCTGATTGATCGTGCCGCCGATGGCCTTCAGCTCGGCCGGACTGCCCGCGGCGCCTGGATCAAACACCATCGACGTGTCGGCCCCACCGAGGGCGCCGGCACTCCTCCACAGTTCGGAACCGTTCGCGCCGTCGCTGTTGACGGTGAAGAACACGACTGTATTGATGGTGCCCAGTCCGGCGGTCAGGTTTGCCACGTTCGAGCTGCCCGGCCCCACGTTGAACTCCTTCACCAGGCCGGTGCCGGCGGAGGGGTCGCCCGCAACGCCGTCGCTCCGCCACAGTTCCCGCCCGTTGACACCGTCATCGGCCGTGAAGAACACCTTGCCGGCTGCCGTGGTCAGCAACTGGGGATCGGATGAAAGCGTTTTCGCCGCATCGCCAGGGTCCGGCACCTTGTTGATGTCGAGCACCATGGTGGCGCCGGTGAGATTCGTGCTGTAAAGTTCCCGACCGTTCGTGCCGTTGTCGGCCGTGAACAGTGCCAGTGTCGCACTGAGGTTGGCGAAGCGGGAGGGGGAGGAACTACCCGGGCCGGGGTTGATATCGACGAGCATATCCGCATTGCCAATCGTCAGATTGTTGGCCAGCGTGACTTTCCAGAGCTCGCGCCCGCTCGTCGCGTTTTCCGCCGTGAAGAGGCTGGTGCCCTGGGCGACGTACCAGAGATCCTGCGGACTCGGGATCGGGTCGCCGGTCATGGTGTTCACAACGGGCTGGAGCACCGGGTAGACGGGCCCCAGCGCCCGGTACAGCGTGTTTCCGGAGCCGTTGTCCAAAATAACGAGGAAGCGGCCAATCAAATCCAACTCGTGCCGGGAGGCGCTTTGAACCACGACCCCGCCGGCGCCTGGATTCAGGTCGCTGACCCGCCGGGTTCCCGTGCCGACAGGAATGAGCGACCGCAGGCACGTCGAGCCGCCGTCGCCCTTGTTATTGTCCTTGAACAGCATTGCCGGTGAGCATCCGGGCTCGACGCTCCAGAATGGCACCGGGTTGGTCACTGCGAAGAACGTGTTGACCTGCGCGTCGTAGTTGAAACCTTCATCGTCGTTCAACTGGGCGTTCACGCTTGTGTTTGCGACGAACATCGCGAGTGCACAGGCCGACACCACGGCCAGGCGGCAGAACCAGTGATGACCCATTATCCAGCCTCCTTCTTTGCAGCACAGTTCGTACGGGCGGGTGTTGGAGGTCCCGACCGCTTCACATCAACACGATCAAGAGGAAAGCGGTCCCGCTTTTCGAGAGCCCTCCCTCGATCCACAACATGGCGACAACCTGTCCGGCACCTTGAACAAGGGCTGACAGGCGAAACCCGCCTTCGCTTCACACGTCAGACGAAACCTTCGTCCGCTCCGCTTGATCAATACCTGCGTCCCCGGCCGCCCGGGGTCCCAATGTGCGGCCGGAGACGCAGGCTCAGCTCCGCTATGGGTTCACGGTGAAGTGGTACCAGAGCCTGTTGGCACGCAGGTTATCCACTCCCCATTGATCATCATTGCTTTCCGGGACTCTCTGGAACTTCGCGTGGCCGTCGCTGTACCCGACGTTGATCCCGCCCTTGTGCGTATTCGAGCCGCCACCGGCGATAAAGTCCATGACGATCACCTGGATTCGGCGTGGCATCAACCGGACCAGGTCAGGGCTGCGGTCCTTGGGGCGATCGTCCGGCAGAAGGGGGATCCCCATCGCCTGCGATTTCTCGACCAGGATTTCTCGCCACCGGTTGTCCAGCTTTCCCTTGACGCGTGGGTAGACCTCGAGATCCAGCTTGGGAGAACCGGCGGTTCGCCCCGCCATCGGCAGAGCGTAGTTGTAGTTGCCGTGTGTGAAACGGGCGCCGCCGGAGTTCTCGTCGAGCATCAGGTCGTCCGGCGGGTATCCGGCCCGCGACCCTTTGAATTGCGTGATCGTCCCGGGACAGTAGATCACGTCCCAGTTCTTGCCGACGTGCTTGCCCACCAGCATCGCAAGATTTGTCACGACCTTGCGGTTCCCTCCGGAGCCGTACGCCTCCTGACTGGCTTCGGAGACGGTCGAGGAGAACCAGGCGCGGTGGGGAGCTCCGCCGTTGTTGTCGACCGCATACGAACGCATCGCCAGCAGTTGCTGGTGCATATTGTTCGTGCAGGCGGCGCGTCTCGCCTGGTCCCGGGCCTTGCGCAGAGACGGGACGAGGATCGAAATGAGCAAGGCGATGATGGCCACGACTACGAGCACTTCGATGAGGGTAAACGCGGCGCGGCCATGGTCACGGCCGGTCCGCGGCACGGCTGGGGACTGCAACATGGCGGTTCTCCATGCTGGCCACCGCGAAGGTCGACCGGACGTGCGCAGCGGCTGCGGATCCTGGGGTGTCGTCATCGGCGGGGGCGCAGCATTGGCATACGGCAGAG
>CAZJTF010000444.1:0-5087 GCA_964548565.1 uncultured Planctomycetales bacterium
AGGCGGGCCACCGGCACGCTGCCGCGTTGTTTCGTTCGTCGCTCCCAGTCTCCCCCTCCTCGTCTCTCCGGTATCAGATCGCCGGGCGCGTCGTCAGCGACGCGATGTACGGCAGGATCACGTCGCGGCGCGTTTCCCGGGCCCGGCTCATGCGACCGCGGCCCTCGGGACGGGTGGTCTGCGTGAGATCGTCCGGGAGCCTGGTTTCAAACAACGACGCATAGGAGAAGATGCAGAAGTTGCCGGTCCTGGCGACGGCGCTCTCGATCTGCTGGCGCGCGACCTCGGCGCCCTCGGCAGCAGGGAGGCGCCCGTCAAACCAGAGGCCGGGCACGACGGGGAGCTTGTCCTTGAGGGGCATCCACATCTCGAGCCCCTCGTTGAAGCTCGCGAGATCGCGCTTGTAGTTCATGGGGAAGGCGACATCGATGATGCCGCGATGGACCCAGGTTGCTTCGTCGCGGAAATGCGCGGCGCTGCTCCGCTGATTTGTGCCGACCGAGGCGGACACCACTGTCTCCGGACGGGTCTTGCGGACCATGCCGTAGATGTCGGCGACGAGTTGCGTGACCTGCTCGGTGCGCCACTTGTCCCAGGCGTCCTTGTCCTGATCCGGATCGAGGCCGGTCGCCTCCTTGTAGAGCGCCAGCGTGCGGGCGTCGCGCGGATAATCGAGCCCGGAGCCCTGCGGGATGGCGGGGGGCTCGTTGGGGAAGCGGATGTAGTCCATGTGGAGGCCGTCCACGTCGTAGCCGCTCACGATTTCGCGGAAGACGTCCACGATGTAACCGCGGACCTCGGGCAGGCAGGGGTTGAGACTGACGTAGAAGGAGCTGAGGGCCTGGCGATTGCCGTTCTGGTCGTACCAGAACCATTCGGGCTTTGCGTTATAGAGCTGGCGGGGCTCCTCCGGTGGCTTCGTACCGCGCCAGGCGGGCATGACGTTGACCCAGGCGTGCAGCTGCAGGTTGCGGGCCTTCGCCTCGCGGCAGGCGACCTCGAGCGGGTCGAAGCCCGGGTCCTTGAAATCGAACTGTTCTGCCCAGGGCTCGAGCTTCGAGCGGTAAAAGGCCGTGCCGTTGCCGCGTACCTGGAACACGACGGAGTTGAACCCGGCGGTCCGGCAGTTTTCCATCACGGTGCGCACGTCGTCCGGCGACCGGTAGTCCATCCGGGTGACCCAGACAGCCCGCATGGGCGTCACGACGCGTGGGCCGGGCGTCACAGTGCGTCCCGGCGTGCAGCCGCCGAGGAGGAGCAGGGCGGCCAGGGAGCCGAGTGCCAGGCGAGAGATGTGGTGCTGCATCGCGATGTTCTCCTGCCGCGGGAGGCCTGCCTCGTTGCAGCCGCGCGCCGCGGAACGCGGATCATACCGCAGGTTCGCCCACGTCAACAGGAGGCAATTCCATTGCGGCGCAGTTCTCGGCGGCCTGCGCGGGCGTTTTGGCGCCCGGTATGGCGGTCTGGCAGGCCGGATGGCTGATGCAGAAACGGATGGCGACCTGGGCCATGGTGTGGCCCGGGTGGCGGTCGAAGACGGCGCGCAGTTGCTCAAGCCGGGCGAGGTACGCGCTCAGTTTTTCCGGAGAGAGGTTCATGCGTCGGTGGTCGTCGCCTTCGAAACGTGTATCGCGCGTGAACTTGCCGGCGAGCAGGCCGAAAAGCATGGGGATCCGCACGATGACGCCGATTCCGAGACGCTGCACGAGAGGAAAGAGCACCTGCTCGGCCTCGCGCTCCAGCAGGTTGTAGCGGACCTGGACACAGTCGAGGACGTCGCGATGGGCCTCGACGATTGGGGCCTGCTCGGTCTCCTTGAAGGACTGGATACTCAGGCCGGCCCAGCGGATCTTGCCCTGGCGCTTGAGGGTGGCGAGGGCGTCCCAGGGTTCGTCGCGCTGGAGCTTGTCAGTATCGGGACTGTGGAGCTGGAGGATGTCGAGGGCCTCGAGTCGCAGGCGGCGGAGGCTCTGCTCGGCGGCGAAGAGGATGTAGTCCCTGGCCATGTTCTGGCGGATGCGGCCGTAGCCCTTGTCGTCGCCGGGACCGGCGTTGTAGAAGTCGTTGCCCGCCTTCGTAGCGATGATCACCTCTCCCTTCCCGCGCTCTGCGAGGACTTCGGCGACGAGTTCCTCCGAATGGCCGAAGCCATAGTTGTCGGCGGTGTCGACCAGGGTGACGCCGCGGTCGAGGGCGGCGTGCAGGGCGCGCTTCGAGACGGCGTCGCCGGTCGGGCCCCAGTTGGTGCCGCCGATGGCCCAGGATCCAAATCCGATCCGCGAAACGCGCGGGCCGCGGGTTCCGAGCTGCGTGTACTCCATCGGGTTCCTCCGATCGTGTCCGGGCGACCATGATAGCGTGGGGCCTGGTCCGTTGCGTTGGTACCTGCCGTGTAGTCGCGTGGACGCGCAACCCGTAACAACTGACCTAAACCGCTGTCACACGGTGGTTTGGCGAAAATTGGGTTCGAATGGCACGTTTTTGCGCGCGAAGTGATGGAGGGAGCCGGTTTCGGCATGAGATCGCAGGCATCGGGCGGAGTTTGGGCGCTCCGTGCCTCGATGGGGGGCGGATGGATGCGAGAGATGGTGAACGCCGCGGAAACGTAAAAAGGCAGGGGGCCGCGCATCGTGACACCTCCTGACGAAAGGTACACCTTGCCTGCTCCGCGAAATCCCGAGCCGGCGGATCGGGGGCCGCGCTGTGGTGAATGATTGACGCCGGGGGCGACTCGCCTCGCGGTACTGAATGGGTGCGGTATGATGGGGCTGTGCGCTTGCCGTGCAATGCGGCAGCGCGATGCCCGTCACGAGATCACGTCCATGTTCCGGCGAGGGATCGTTGAGGTGGGATCCATGGTTCGGCGAACGGCGGTTGCGCGGGTGGCGGTCATCGTTGTGTCGTTGCCTGTCCTGCTGACGGGAGCCGAGATCTTCACCGACGCCTCGGTGCGTTTTCAGAAGATCGAGGGCTGGGGCACGTGCATGATCAGCTGGTCGCTGGGCGACACGCCGTACAACGATCCGGCGTGGCGGGCGGCCTACCGCGACGCGGGCTGCAACATTCTGCGGATTCCGATGGTCAAGGAGGTGCTCGTGGCCGACCGGGCGGATCCTGACTACCGCGTGCCCGTCCCGCTGGGCGCCGACCTCCAGGCCAACATCAGCCGGATGCAATTCGACATCGAACCACTGAAGACGTGGGCCGGCGTGGCCTCGTGGCTGCGGACGAACGCATTGGAACCGGACCGGGTGAGGATCAGCGGCTCGCTCTGGACGCCGCCCCACTGGATGAAGGGGCCGACCGGGGCCACGCAGAACTGGGTCGGCGACTGGAAGGGCACGGCGGGGACGCACCCGACGCCGTGGCTGTCGGGCGACTATGCCGACTGGGTGCCGGACGGAACGGGCGACAGCATCGGCGGGCGGCTCAAGACGGAGGATGCGGCGACCCTCCAGATGTACGGGCGGTACCTGGCGGCGTGGGTCAAGGGCTTTGAGCAACGGTACGGCGTCCCCATCTACGTCATGAGCCTGCAGAACGAGTCCACGTTCGAGAATCCGTTCGACAGCATGACGTTCGTGAAGGACCAGAACTTCAACACCGATTACGGACAGTTCGCCAGGGCGCTGGCGTCGGTGCGGGCGGCGTGGACGGAGTTCGGGCTGACGGCGAAGATCATGGGGCCGCACGTGGCGAACGTCGGGCCGACCGCCGACAACCCGTGGGCGCTGCTCAGCCAGATGAACATGATCCGCGAGGTGAAGGAGTACGGGGATCCCACGCTGATCCACTTTCTCAGTTTCTACAACTCCAACTACTACATGGGCACGAGCGAGGGGGCAGTCCAGGCCACGGCGGGTTACTACCACGGGCGGGACCGGGTGCCGGCGAACTGGGCGTTCTGGACCTACGCGCCGGGTATCAGCCAGGACGGTAAGGGCATCTGGTACTCGGAGGCGGGCGGAGACCAGGCGCCCTGGCTCGCGGGGAGCAACGGGACGCCGGGGAGCGGCGCCATCACGGTCGCTCTCAAGATGCACAACGCGCTGACCTGGTCGAATGCGGCGGCGTACGTGTACTGGCAGATGACCGACACCGGCATGGACGAGAGCGAACACACGCTGCTCGGCAGAAGCCACGTCGCCAGCCCGCATGCCAGCAAGAAGTACTGCTCGTTCAAGCACTTCGCGCGGTATGTCCGGCCCGGGGCGCAGCGCATCCAGGCGGTGTTCGCGGGTGGGCGGACGTCGATCGGCGGAGCGAGCGCGTACGATACGTACAACGGCGTGAACGTCAGTGCTTACCTGCACGAAACCGACCGGCGCCTCACGTACGTGCTGATCAACATGCGGGCCGGCAGCGAATCGCTCACCGTTCACGCTCCCGCGGGGATACCAATCTCACGCCTGGAGGTGTACCGCACGTCGGCGACGGAGAGTTTCACGCGGCTGGCGGACGTGAGCGTTTCCGGCGGGCAATTCGCGGTCGAGGCGCCGGCGTTCAGCGTGGTAACGCTCGCGGGAGCACTCGACGCGCGGGCGCGATCGGCGGACCTGGACGGTGATGGCGATGCCGACCAGGTGGATTTCGGCATCCTGCAGGTGTGCCTGACTGCCGATGACGCGCCGCTGGTGACACCCTCCTGCCAGGACAGCGACTACGACGATGATGGCGACGTCGACATGCAGGACCTGCTGGTGTTTCTCGCCTGCCGCACGGCCCCCGGCGGAAGGGTGGACCCCGCCTGCACGGTTCGTTGATTCCCCCGGCAAGCGAGCGTACATCGTCAATAGTTCATGCATGCGGGAAGGGGTGGCGGAGACCTGTAGCGCGCTTGCACCGGCTGGGGCGATCATCGCGCGTGCGTTCGGCCGGCCGGGGCAAGGTCAGACGATGGCGAAAGACGGCCGATGCCGCCTCTGTTCCGGCTGCCCGCAAAAACAGAATCCTGATTGACACTCCCACCCGTCGGTGTTTAATATAGGTTAGCTTCTGGGAGTTCCACCATGCTGCCCTGGTCTGCTCAATCCGTTCTGGCCTCACTGCTTGCGACACTCGGCACCATTCCCGCCTATGGGGGCGCC
>CAZJTF010000445.1:0-5056 GCA_964548565.1 uncultured Planctomycetales bacterium
CGCTGAGCGCACGCCGAAACCGCTTCAGGTCACCGGTGATGGCGCAGTGCTTCGGTGAGCCTTCTCGCGCTCGTTGGCACCGAGCTCGAGCGGGCCGCGGCCAGCACGATCCGCGTGCGACTGCTCGAGATCGGCGCGGCGATTCTGCGCAACACGCGCCGCATCCGGCGGATGCTGGCCTCGCACCATCCGATGCGCGAGGTGTTCGTCGTGGCTGCCTGGCCCGTCGCCTGGCTGGGTCGAGCCCGTAGCGCGCACCGAGTGCTGTCCCCGGCACGCTGAGAAACAACGCGGGTAGGGGGTGGTGTCTCTACGAACAGCAAAAGCGGCCTCGCCGCATCGTTCGAGAGTCAGCCCGATGCTTCGCAACCGATCAGCGGTCAGAAAAGCGGCGCTTCGGGCCTGCTGATGAAATGTCCGGGCTAGGTTGAAAGGGCAGGGGAAGGGCGACACGAAGTCGATGCGTCCGTTGTGGCTGCGCTTGAGACGGCTGCCACGAGGGATCTCGATCATCACTTCGAGTTCGGGCGGGGGGAGTGCGGGGGTATTGCTTCCATTCTGACCCAGATGCGGGCAACCATCGAGGTCCGTGCGATGCTCGCGACTCAGTGCGACACGCCGTCCTTCGAAAGAACCTTCGACGCGGTCATCCAGAGTATCTTCAGGTCGAACAGGAACGACCGTCGCCGCAGGTACTCTGCATCCAGTTGAACCTTTTGCACGATGGGCAATTCGTCGCGCCCATTGACCTGCGCCCAACCGGTCAGGCCCGGCACCAGTTCGTGCACACCCGTTTCGGTTCGCAGGGCGATCAGGTCGTCCTGGTTGAACAGGGCCGGCCGCGGCCCCACGAAGCTCATGTCTCCCTTGAGGATGCTCCACAACTGGGGCAGTTCATCCAGGCTCGACCGGCGCAGGAACGAGCCGATCGGCGTCAACCATCGGTCGGCGTCCTGCAGCAGATGGGTGGCCATGGCAGGCGTGTCGACGCGCATGCTTCGGAACTTGGGCATCCTGAAGATGCGGTTGCCGCGTCCCACCCGGTCGCTCCAGTAGAGAACCGGCCCGGGAGAGGTGAGGCGCACGGCCAGGGCGACGATCAGGATGGGCAACGCCAGGACTGCGGCCGCTGTCGAAGCGACTGCCAGGTCGAACAGGCGCTTCATGCGCGGAATCCTTCAGCCGCGCGGCGCAATCCTTCATCGACCGACAGCGGTGGCGCCCAGCCCAGGATCTCCCGGGTGGGGGCGATGTCCACCTGCAAGGACCCGCAAAGGCGCCGACAGGCAGCGTCCTGCCTCAGCAACGCCGCCCCCAGTTCGAGCAGACCGGTCGGGACATGGAACAGACGGGCGGGCCTGCCCATGGCACGCCCCAGTCGCCGCAACAGATCGGCTGTCGACAGATCTTCGCCGTCACTGACCAGGAATGTCCGGTGGGCTGCCTGCGGGTGACGCAGGCAGGTGTCGATCAGATCGACCAGGTTGTCGATCGCCACGAGACTGCGCCGATTGTTCACGACAGCCGCCAGCGGCAACGGTACGCCACGTGCAAGCCAGCGCATCATCGATTCGAAGTTGGCCCTCACCCCTGGCCCATATACCAGCGGCGGACGAACGATCACCACTTCCATGCCCGTCTTGTCCGCAATCCTGCGCAGCGCCTGCTCGGCCTCGCACTTGGAGATGCCGTAGGGATCTTCCGGGGCAGGGGCGTCGAGAGTGGTGAAAGCACGACACGGTTGCGTGGACTCGCCGTTCACTTTGACGGAGCTAAGGTAGACGAACCTCCTCACACCGGCAGCCGCGGATTGTCGGGCCAGATCATCCGTCCCCATGACATTCACGCGACGGAACTCGGCCAAAGGGGCCGGGCTTGCGTCCTTCGTCACGTGCACCCGCGCCGCCAGGTGCACGACCGACTCCATGCCGTCCAGGGCGTGCCGCCAGTCGGTGTCCGGGCCGATCTCGCCGACCTGCACCTGCGCGGACCCGGGGGCGAGTCGCGACGCCCCTGGCAGCAGCCTGTGGGCCTGGCGCACTCGCCATCCGGATCGACCCAGGTGGGCGCATAGCCGCTGGCCCACGAAGCCGCTGGCACCCGTGACGAGTACGTTCATGGCACGTACCCGCGACGCAGCGCACCGTATTCTTCGATCAGCAACGCGTTGATCTTGCTGGCGTCGAACTGCTCGCGGGCCCTGCGGCAGGCACGCGCGCCCATGCCGGACCGCATGGCGCCGTCGACCAGCAGTTCGGCCAGTGCCCTGGTCAGGGCGGGCACGTTCCTGACGGGGACCAGGATGCCGGTCTCGTTGTGGACGACTGCATCTCTCAGGCCGGGTATGTCGGTGCCCACGGTGGGCACGCCCATCGCTGCCGCCTCGATGACCACGTTGCCAAAACCCTCGCGGTAACTCGGCAGGCAGAAGATGTCCGTCAGTGCAAGCCAGCGCTCCGGGTCCGGCTGGTAACCCAACCGGTGCACGTGGGGCAGATCGGCCAGCCTGGTGGTCTGGTACAGCTGCGAGGCATCCGGTTCTTCCGGGCCGATCAGCAGCAGCGTGCAAGGGAAATCCTGCGCCTGAAGTGCCCGGAAGGATTCGACCAGTTCCCTGACGCCCTTGTCGGCGGTGATGCGGCCGATGAAGGTAATGATGAGATGTCCATCGGGCACTCCCGGTGCTCTCAGCCGCTCCCCGGTGTCGGCGGGCGGGTTCCTGTCCGAAAACCGCTCCAGGTCGACACCGGCCAGCGAGCCGGCGCCAAGGATGTGTATCTCGTCTCGGCGAGCAACGGCCTCGTCGACCATGAAGTCCCGTTGGGACAGGCTGTCAGCGTAGCAGCGCGTGTCGAGCGCGACGGTCAGCCGGTCGCCGAGCTTCGCCAACTGGCGCTCGAGGCCGCGCATCTCGGCCCAGGCCTGGCCCGTGAAGGTGTGCAGACGTATGGGAACCCGCGCCAGAAAAGCCGCGACAGCGCCCAGCATGCCGGCCTTGGGGGTGGTGGTGTGGACGATGTCGAACCGTTCCCTCCGGAACAACCGGAACAACCGCCACAGCGAGACCAGATCGTTGATGGGGGAGATGCGTCGCTGTATCCCGACTTGCACGAAGCGCACGCCATCGATCTGTTCGAGGCCTTTCACCTCCGGGCCACCGCTGGAAACCAGAACGACCTCATGCCCGGCTCTGGCCGTGTCGGCTGCCTGCCGACGCAGATGGTTGTAAAGGAAGAAGGGGACCGTCGCGACCCGGGCGATCTTCATGCGTGGCCCAATGATGTCCGATTGCTGCGTGCGGTCATCTCACAACCCGGTGCGCCATTTTTCCTGCCATTGCAGCCACATCAGAATGGTCCAGATTTCCTGGAAGCGGTCGGCGCCGTTCAGGTGCGCACGCCATGCCTTCGTCACGGGGTCGGCTTTCAGTCCTGCGCCGGTCAGCCTGTCCGGCACCAGCATGCTCTCGGCCCAGGGGCGCAGCTCGTGCCTGAGCCATCCTGCCATGGGCATCCCGAATCCCATCTTGGGACGGTCCATGAGCTCGCGGGGCACATGCCGGTAGAGCACATCCTTGAGGACGAGCTTGCCGGCATCGCCCTTGTCGGCCAGCTTCAGCTGCAGCGGCACGCGCCATGACCATTCCACCAGCCGATGGTCGAGGAGGGGTGCCCGCATTTCGAGCCCGACCGCCATCGAGGTGCGATCGGTCTTGCCGAGGATATCGTCGGGCAGAAAGTGTAGCTGGTCGGACGCCATCATGCGCGCCGCCCATGGCAGAGCCGTATGCTCGAACACGGGTGAGTACGCCTCCTCTTCCGCCAGGGGATCCAGCAGCAGGTCCGCGGGCCGCTTCCAGGCCGAGACGATGGTGCGGTAGAACTCTTCGGGCGCACACTGGAGATACGACGCGAACCGATGGGCCCGGGTACCCAGACCGTTGGCGCCGCCGTAACGGCCTCGCATCAGGCGCCGGTCGACGGCATCGAGCCAGCGGTGGGGCACCGTCTTGACCAGTCCTCCGAGCGCCGCGGCGCCCGCAGGCGTGAGTGTCGAACGCAGGCGCTCGATCCGGCTGGCCCAGAAATACCGGGGATACCCTCCGAACAGCTCGTCGCCGCCATCGCCGGCCAAGGCGACCGTGACGTGTTGTCTCGCAAACCGGGCCAGCAGATAGGTGGGGATGCTGCTGCTGTCCGCAAAGGGCTCATCGTGAAGCCGGGACACCTCGGGTGCCAGGCGGATCACGTCGTCCGGCAACAGGATCTGTTCCGCGTGCCGGGTGCCCAGGTGCGCGGCGATCTTCCTGGCATATGTCGACTCGTCGTGCGACTTCTCCCGAAAGCCGATGGTGAACGTCGAGACCGGCGTCGCGACCTGCTGCTGCATCAGGGCGGCGACCAGCGAAGAGTCCACCCCGCTGGACAGCAGCGCGCCATAGGGAACATCCGAACGCAGCCGGATGCGGACCGCGTCCTTGAGCAACGCCTCCAGCTCGTCGGCAGACCGGGCTGGATCCGCGGGCAAGGGAGTCGAGAGCCCCTGGTCGACGGCGTCCCGTACGCGCCAGTAGGCGAAGGGTTCGCCGCGGCCGTCCTTCCAGCAGTACCCGCAGCCCGGACTCAACTTGCGGGCCCCACGGATGATGGTGGCCGGAGCGGGCACGCAGAGGTATCTGAAATAGTCTGCCAGCGCCTGGCGATCCAGGCGCTTGTCCAGCCAGGGCAGGTCCCAAAGGGCGGTCAGCTCGGAGGCGAAGGCGAAATGGCCATCGTGCTCGGCGAAGTAGAGAGGCTTTTCCCCCATCCGGTCGCGCACGATGGTCAGGGCGCGTTCCTTCCGGTCCCAGACCGCAAAGGCGAACATTCCGTTGAAGTGTCGCAGTGCCGGTCTGACCCCCCAGGCCTCGAAGGCCGCCAGCATGACTTCCGTGTCGGAGCGACCCCTGAAGGCGTGCCCCCTTTTTTCGAACTCCGTGCGCAGTTCCGGGTGGTTGTAGACCTCGCCGTTGTAGGTGATCACGAAACGTCCCGATGCGGACACCATCGGCTGGTGC
>CAZJTF010000446.1:0-5049 GCA_964548565.1 uncultured Planctomycetales bacterium
CAAACGCAATGAGAACCTGCGACATCCGCCGCCCGCTCGCGGCCGAAAACGGGGCGGCACATAATGGCACAAATCCTTGTGCACCAATGAAGTAGCAGCTTCGGACGACGTTACGACTCAGCGGATACGCCGCCGGCGAACCCAGGCCAGGCGCATGCCGATCATGCCCGCGATCCCCACCGGAAGCATCGGGACGGCTCCGAATCCGCAGACCCGCTGGCACTCGTCCGGGACACCGTTGTTGTTCGCATCCTGACTCCTCGGTCCTGACGTGAGCAGGATCGTGGCAGTGTTCGAACTTCTGTTCACAACCGCCACGTCCGGGTCGGCATCGCCGTCGAAATCGGCCGCCACCACTGCCACCGGCTCCGTCCCCGTGTCGAAGTTCTTCTTCTCCGTGAACGAGGGCCCCATCAGCACGGTCAGGTTGTTCCCTGCGGAATTCGCGACGGCGATATCCACGTTCCCGTCGCCATCGAAGTCCGCCAGGGCCATTCCCTCGGGACTCTGCCCGACCGGTACCGTCATCTCCACTGCAAACGACATCGGCCGCCGGATCAAAACCGACAGATCGTTCGTCGCCGCATTCGATACGACCGCATCGAGGTCGCCGTCGTTGTCGACATCCGCCAGTTTCACGTCCGACGGCAGCTTCGCTTGCGGGAAGTGCGAAACGAGGAGGAACTGCCCCGTACCGTCGTTCCAGCCCACCAGCACGCCGGACCCGGGCGCGTCAGGGCTCAGGTCCACGAGGACCAGGTCGGTGTCGCCGTCACCGTCCATGTCGCCCGCGTCCAGCGCGTCCAGGTGCAGGTCTTCCATGAACGGCGAACCGGGGACGGCCGTGAAGTTTCCTGAACCATCGTTAAGCAGGATCCAGAAGCCATTCGCGCTCGTGACGGCCAGGTCCACGTCGGCGTCGCCGTCGAACTTCGCCGCCACGACTGAGTTGGGGCGGAACGGCCCCACAAACGGCGACGCCGCGGTGTCGCTGATGCAGCCGCCGAAGCCAAGGTTGAGCAGAATCTCGACACCGCCGATTTCCGCGAAGCCTCCGCCGTATGTCACCGCGACGTCGATGTCGCCGTCCACGTCGAAGTCGGCCGCTGCCACCGACTCCGGAGACTTGCCGGTCTGCAACGGTCCGCAAAGTGGGTTGGAGAAGAGCGCGGCGCCATCCTGCAGGAAGATCGCGGCATACCCGTCCAGTATCGGGCTGGACACGACGACCAGGTCCTCCGATCCCTCGCCATCGAAGTCGGCCGCCGCGAGTGCAACCGGCACGGACCCCACGCCCAGAGGTGACCCGGGCCCCGGAATCAAACTCACCGGGAACACGTCGCACTCGTCGGGCACGCCGTTCGAGTTGCAGTCCTGGCTCGTGGCGCTCGAGATATCCGTGCCGTCGTTTACGCCGTTGACGTTACAGTCGGCCGCGTGCGATGCTGCGGACAGCAGGAGCACGACCGCCACGAACCCGCATGCAACAGCCAGCCGCCTGTACTCGACGCCGCTTGCCAGCCTCATGATGCACCTCCGTGGAAAAGGCATGTCCAGATCAAGTGCATTAGCCATCACGTCGCGAGGACGACGGGACGGATTGCTTACACGGGGCGATGATGTCGGAACTTCAGCCGTTACAGCTGGCTTGGACGTGTTCCCGCCGGTGCAGGAGCGCGATACCGCACTGAACCACGACCCTACGCTTCGCGCCGGGCGATGTCAATCACCCACCGGCCGGAACGGATGACGCGGATCTCTGCAGCAGGCGATTGGCCTCGGAGAGGGCATCGAGCATCCAGGCACGATGATTGTGCGTCGTGACGTTGTACGTGCCCTCCTGCATGGGCAGGTCATACACCCACAACGCGGAGAGCGGCACGCGCAGCTCAACGATGATGTCGAGCATCTCCGTCACGTGGGCACGAACTTTGTCCGCGGCAAGTTCGTCGGATGCCCCGAATTCGCCGATGAACAGCGGCTTCCCTGCGTGTGCCGCGGCACGCATGCAGACCGCGATCAGCTCGCGCAGCGAAGCCGGCGGCTCGAAGAAGACATGGTTCTTGTCCGGGTAGAAGTGTATGGAGAGGCAGTCGTACGGGTCGGCGTTGTCGCCGAGGAGCATGGCCGTCATCTGCTCCGGCGTGTCGCGTTCCCACCTTTTCTCCTTCATCAGATGCCACGCGAACGGACGTGGAATCGATTCGCCCGTGATCAGCAGCCGGTGTGAATCAAGCCGCCGCACGGCCCGCGCGAACTCCCGCTGCGCCACGTCCACCGCCGCGCGCTCGAGCTTGTCCTGCGCCGTGCGGGTCGTGGGCGTGCCCAGGCGCGGCGCGACGTACGGCAGCCCCTGCTCAGGGCCGGGTAAATCCACCTGCAGACGATACTCGTTGCCGAACTCCCACGCCCAGATTGCCGGCGAGTCCTTGTACCGCCCCACCACGTCCGCAACGTACTGCCGCATGATCGCGTGCGTGCGCGAGGCAGGGTCGCCCCACCCCGCCATCGGTTCGCCCGCCAGGTCCGGCAGCGTCGCGAAATACCAGAACATCGACGGCACGAGGCCGATCTTCTGCCGCTCCGCCTCACGCACGAACGCATCCAGCAGCGCGAAATAGCGATCCGGGTCCTTCTGGTATAACGACCAGTCCGCCGGCCAGAAACCACAGGCCGCAAAGCGGACGAATGGGATGCCCTTCTCACGGAGCAGCGCGAGCCCTTCTTTCCAGCTCATGTCCTCCGGCCGGGTGATCATGCGATTGAACGCGCTGAAGTAGTTGATGCCGACCGCGCGAAACGGTCTGCCATCCTTCACGAGCACGCCACGCTCAGTGGACAGACCAGGCCCGGCTCCCATGCACACGCTCGCGCAGGCGCATGCAACGACGATACGCGCAACGTTGTTTCGCATGAGCCGATTCTACCACACGGAGACTCGTCTCACCGGCACTGTGCAAACCCGGCGCCCTGCGGTAGCCTGTACCACCTGACATTCGAGTTGCGGAGGAACTGGATGCGAACGAACCACACGACCGCGTGGATTCTGTTGTTGCTCGTTGCCGGCCTTGCTCCCGCTGCAGCCGCGGCGGCCCCAATCGACGTCGGAGACCGGCGGCAGGTCTTCATCGACGGGCGATTCCTCGCCACCTCCAGCAACGTCGAACTCGTCGTCCACCCGCCGCGCAAAACCGGCGAGCAGACGCTCATCGCGGATCAGCCCTGGGAAAAGCCCTGGGAGCGGAGCATCGGCACGAACGCGACGATCCACAAGGTCGGCGACGTCTACCACCTCTGGTACCCGGCCGGCCCGGGGCTGTGCTATGCCCGATCCAACGACGGCATCCATTTCGAGAAGCCGAAGCTCGGGCTCATCGAGTTCGAGGGCAGTCGCGACAACAACATCGTCGTCGGTGGCGGTGCCGGCGGAATGGACAAGATCAGCACCGAAGGCATGGTCTTCATCGATCCCAAGGCCCCCGAGAGCGAGCGATTCCGCTATGCCACCCGCCTCTCCGACGAGTACAAGCACACCGTGATCTTTTCGTCGCCTGACGGCATCCACTGGCAGCTGACCCACAAAAAAGTGCTCACGTTTACCCACCCCGAGGGGCGCCAGTACCTCGACTCGCAGAACGTCATCTTCTGGGACGACCGCATCGGTAAGTACGTCGCTTATATGCGGTACAACCTGTTCAAGAAAGGCTTCCGCGGCCGGAGCGTTGTCCGCAGCGAATCGCCGGATTTCGACCACTTCTCCGAGGTCCAGGATTCGCCCGTCATCCTGCAGCCCGACGAGCAGGACTCACACATCGACGACCGACCCAACGTGGACTTCTACACCAGCGAAGTCATCAAGTACCCCTGGGCGCAGGACGCATACTACATGTTCCCGAGCGCGTACTTCCATTACGTGCCCGGCAAACTCGCCGAGTTCCCCGACAAGACTCCGGTCAACACCGGGCCGCTGCACACGCAGTTCGGTGCCAGCCGCGACGGCATCAAGTGGGAACGCTATGGACGCCGGCCGTTTGTGGATCTCGGTATGAAAGGCGCATTCGACAGCAAGAGTGCCCGCGTGTTCTACGGCCTCGTGCCGTCTGTCGATGGCAACGAGATGTACATGTACTACCTCGGGAACGACGACCTGCACGGCTGGGGCCGCAAGGACAGTGACAACAGCAAACTGATCACCGCGGCCGGCCTTGCCCCCACCGGCCAGCCGGGCGCGATCAGCCGCCTCGTGCTCCGCCGCGACGGCTTCGTTTCCGTCCGTGCCGCGTATACCGGCGGTGAATTCACAACGCCGCCGATGGTCTTCTCAGGTCAGCGCCTCGTGCTCAATGTCGACACGTCGGCCACGGGTTCGATGCGCTGCGAATTGCAGGACGAGCAGGGCAAGCCGATTCCCGGTCGTACCCTGGCCGATGCCGACCTGATTCACACGAGCAACGAGATCAGCCGGGTGGTGAGTTGGAAGCGCGACAGCGACCTGAGCGCCCTGGCCGGCAAGCCGGTGCGTCTCCGCATCGTCTACCGCGACGCCGACCTCTACGCGTTCCAGTTCCGGCCGTAACAGCCGAGATCTGTAGCGGCCCCCCTTGGTGGCCCAGGTCTGTAGCGACGGACCGCCGTGGCGGCCGAGACTCGTGGCGGCCGAGCCAAATGCGGCACCGTCCTGTTCCGCCGGTGCTCTCATCGGCAGAACACGCTGAGAAAACTGCCGGTTACTGATACGTCTTCCCCGCCGACACAGGGAACAGGTCGATCTCCGGCCACCGCTTGACGGCATCCGCCGCACGGTGCACCAGCGGGTCGATCACACTGGCCGGTCGCTGCCCGGCAGCGTCCGCGTCGCCGTTGAACAGCACCGCCCACGTCAGCCCGTCCTGCCGCCGGACGAGGATCGACGACGTTCCACTCAGCAACCCCGTGTGCCAGGCGTTGAATCTCCGCCCGACGCGCCGGACATTCCACCCGCAGGCGTACTCGACGGCAGGGCGGCTCGTCGGACCGCTGGCCGGCGCGGTCGTCGTGAAGACCCGCTGT
>CAZJTF010000447.1:0-5035 GCA_964548565.1 uncultured Planctomycetales bacterium
ATGCCGAGGACGATCTCCTGGCGGATGCGCATCTCCTGGTCGCCGCCGTACAGGCGGGCGGTGATGTCGCGGTCCTCCGGACGATTGTTCTGGACGTTCGTGTCCAACAAGTACAGTGCGACGCGACCCACCTGCACGCGCCAGACATTGGCTTGCACCTGCTGGCCGCCGACCTCGCAGGTGATGGTGAGCTGGCGCCCGCTGGAATCCCGAGCCGGCTGCAGCGGCAGCATGGCAAAATCGAGGTCGGGGTAATCTTCGAACTGATAGCCGTCGTTGGTGAGGTACTGATGGAAGTAGCCCTGCCGGTAGAGCAGGCCCACGCCGACGAGCGGCAGGCCGAGGTCGCTGGCGCTCTTGAGGTGGTCGCCGGCCAGGATGCCGAGACCGCCCGAGTAGATCGGCAGGCTCTCGTGGAGCCCGAACTCAGCAGAGAAATACGCAACTCTGCCGACATGATCCTTGCCGAAGTTGTCACGGAACCAGGTGGGCCCGGTCATGTAGGCTTCGAGCGCTTCAGTGACCCGGGCAAGCGACGCGATGTACGCCGGGTCCTTGGCGAGGCGGTCGAGCCGTTCCTGCCGCAGACGGGCGAGCATCATCACCGGGTTGTGCTTGAGTTCGCGCCAGAGGTCCAGATCCAGCCGGCGGAACAGCTCGATGGCTTCGGGGTTCCAAGTCCACCAGAGGTTGTGTGCGAGATCCCGCAGCGGGCGGAGGGGCTCGGGCAGGGCCGGTAAAACGACGAAACTGCGAACCTGATTCATAAACATCACCAGTACCAATGTGTCAGGGTCAGGCGAGGATGTCCGGGGCACACCGGGAGCCGGCCGATGCCCTATCCTCTCGACGGGGTGCACCCGCCGACCACTGGATATAGGTCTATCGACACTACCATCGGCAAAAAGTCCGGCCGGCTCCCGATATTAAACGCGAGGAGCCGGCATCACGCCAGAATCGTGTCGGCCGGCCGTGTTGGTATGCCGTTGCGGGCGGTCAAGCACCCGCTGACGTCGGAGCTGCTTGCGCAGTTCCTAGAATGATAGCCGGTTGGCGCCGATTTCGAACCGGCAGGGCTTCGGGAATTTTTCCCGGACGGTTTCTCGTCGCAAAGCGGGAGTGATCGCATGGTAACGGAAGAAATCCAGCTCGAAGGGCATATCATCGACTCGCTGATCCTCTCGAAGGTGCTCGACGAGATTCTCGCGTTCGGCGGCGACTTCGAGATCAAGGAGGTGCAGGTCGGGCAACGGCAAGGGGACCGGAGCTTCGCCCGGATCGATGTGTCGGCTCCGACCGAGGACCAACTGGCGGCCATGCTCGCCCAGGTCGCCCGCCACGGCGCGACGCTGCGGCGGCCCGAGGACGCGAACACCACACCCGCCGCGCAGGAGGGGGTTTTTCCCGAAGGGTTTTATTCGACAACAAACCAGCGCACGCTCGTGCGACACGAGGGACGCTGGGTAGAGGTGCGCCGCCAGGAGATGGACTGCGGAATCCGCTTCAACCCCGCGGACGGCACGTTTGAATGCGTCGCGGTGAACCACGTGAACCGGGGCGACCAGATCGTCGTCGGCCACAGGGGAGTCAAGGTGATTCCGCTGGAACGGGCACGCGAAGCGAGTGCGTTCGAGTTCATGACATCGAATGTGTCTACCGAGAAGCCGAAGAACGTCATCATCCACGACGTCGCGAAGCGCATGCGTGAAGTGAAGGAGGCGGGCGGGCGAATCCTGCTCGTCGGCGGCCCCGCGATCGTGCACACTGGCTCCGCCCGGCACATCGTACAGCTTATAGAGTCCGGCTACATCCACGTACTCTTCGCCGGCAACGCGATCGCGACGCACGACATTGAGCAGGCGATCTTCGGGACCTCGCTCGGCGTACACATGGACCGGGCGATCCCGGCGGACACCGGACATGAGCATCACCTGCGGGCCATCAACACGATCCGGCGATACGGGTCGATCCGGGCGGCTGTGGAGGCGGGGGTGCTGACAAGCGGGATTATGCATGCTTGCGTGCGGCGCGGCGTCGATTTTGTGCTGGCGGGCTCGATCCGCGATGACGGGCCGCTGCCGGAGGTGGTCACGGACGTGCTGGTCGCGCAGGACCGCATGCGCGAGCAGATCTGGAAGGGGGTCGGCTTCGCGCTGATGATCGCGACGACGCTGCACTCGGTCGCGACCGGGAACCTGCTGCCAGCGTGGGTGCCGGTGGTCTGCGTGGACATTTCGCCTGCGACGGTGACGAAGCTTGCGGACCGCGGGACGTTTCAGACGGTGGGCATCGTCACGGACGTCGAGCCGTTTCTGCGCGAGTTGCTGTCGGACCTCGGGATCGCGGCGGCATAGGCTGCACGAGATCCAAGAATTGTCAACGCCGGAAAGGAGTCCGGCGGAAGAGGGTGCGAGAAAGGACTCTCGCACCAGTGGCGCGCCGAGACTCGCATCAGCGGTACTGCACCGACGGAGGGCTACGCCGGACAGGACTCTGGCCGGAGACGGTGCGGGAATTCCGGCGCCCCGGGGCTCGCGCCAGCGGCAGCGTTCGTCATTCTGGTTTGGACATTCGTCGTTCTACCAGCCGGGTGGCGGCTTTGGGGCCGAGGCTCACCGGCACGTCCCTGTAGACGAGTTCGCCTTCCCAGATCTCGAATAGGGTGATCGTTCCGGCTGCTACGTCGGGATTGCTGCGCAGGATGACGTCGCACGATTCCATGGGCGGGCCTTTCCAGTCGCCGCTGACGTGCCAGCCCGTCGAGCCGCCGCGCTCCTTGTCGATCCCGCCCAGTCGCTGCTCGTGCCCCTCGGCACGGACGATCACGTCGAAGGCGAGGTTGGCAGGCACGGTGATCAGTCGGATCTGCACCTGCAGATCGTTCGGGCTTTGCCGGCCCAGCTCCACTTTCTGCACCTGAATGGCCGACTCCATCGCCTCCCGCAGCGATGGATCGGGCTTGAGCGTTATCGCGCTCTCCGGCGTGCGGGCGACGATTACGAATGACGCTTTCAGCGGGATGTCGTACTGATCGAGCAGCCTGGGTGCCGGACCAGAGCTGCCATACGTTTCGGGACCATCGAAGACGCGGACCGTCACGTTGGCCTCAATGTCCTGAGGGCCGGGTGCTGCCCGCCTGTACCGGACGCGCTGCGTGGTGCCGCCACGGTTGCCACGGCCACTGAAGCCGCTGCTCGAACTGCCGCTCGTGAGGTCCTTGCCATTCATGCAGACGCGGTTCTCCTCAATTCTGACCCAGAGCTGACGGGGCGCGTTTCCCCGATAGGAAAACTGGCACGGTACATCATCGCCCTGACGCACCTTCGGGCGGACGCTGAATGTTACCGTGGCGGCCTGGCTGCACAACTGCTTCAGCTGCTGCTGCGTGAGGGTGCCTTCGATGGCCCACTCGCCAAGGAGATCGAGCAACATCTCGTCGATCGGAGTCGATGTGGCAGCGATCTGGCGCTTCAGACCCAGTCCAACGAGGCGGGCACGGTGCACTTGGCTCAACTTGCCGGTCTTGCGACGGCGGTCGATCTCGTTCCAGGCACGAATCGCACGAGGACCCTGCAGGTCCGAGATGAGCCAGGAGGTGGGGCTCCAGGAGTACCAGTCCACGGTGCGCAGCGGTGCGATCAGCAGAACGGCGGCGGGCGCGAGGCAGAGAAAGCCGGCCGCAACTCGACGCGGATTCCGGCGACCTTCGCCCTGGACGATGCTTCCGGCAATCAGAGACATGCCGCACTCGGGGCAACGCTCACTCGAGAGCCCCGTCAGGTTGTAGCCGCAGCGTCCGCAGTGCGGAGCGGTGCCGCGGCGGCGTGGCCTCAGGCCGGTGACCAGGAGGTACACGCCCACGGACACGAGCAGTGGGAGCAGCGTGAGGAAAAAGCACGGTAGGCCGGCTGTCGTGCGCATGATTCTCCGCCTCCTGCGGAGCTGCCCGCGACCTCTCCGCCACGGCGTAGTCGCCGAACGGCCTCTATTGTTGCAGTACGCCGTTGGCGGCGGCGACGGCTGCGCCCCGGTTCAGCTTGACGCCTGCATCCGCCAGGATCGCTTCCAGGGCGGCCAGACACAGCGTCACGTTGCGGCGCGTGCTGGAGTGGCCCATGAGTCCGATGCGCCAGGCGTTTCCTTTGAACGGGCCGAGGCCGGCGCCGATTTCAATGCCGTATTCGCGCAGGAGGCGCTTGCGGACGGCGAGGTCGTCCACGCCTGCCGGGAGGTGGATCGCGTTGAGCGTCGCCAGCGAGTGGTCCGGGACGTAATCGATGCCGATGGCGGCCAGACCGGCGCGCAGTGCGCGGTGGTGCAGGTCGTGCCGTTTCACGCGTGCGTCGAGCCCCTCTTCGCAGATGATTCGCAGGGCCTCGCGGAGGGCGTAGGTCATGTTGATGGGCGCGGTGTGGTGGTAGAAGCGCTCCTGGCCCCAGTACTGCCGCACGAGCGTCATATCCAGGTACCAGCTCTGCACCTTCGTCCTGCGCTTGTCGATGGCGGCCACGGCGGCCGGCGAGAAGGTGACGGGTGCGAGGCCCGGGGGGCAGGAGAGGCACTTCTGCGTACCGCTGTAGCACGCGTCAATCCGCCAGTCGTCCACGCGGACGTCGTGGCCGCCGAGGGAGGTGACGGTGTCGACCAGGAGCAGCGCGCCGGCGTCGTGGACGAGCTTCGAGATCTCCTCGAGCGGCTGGTGCGCGCCGGTGGAGGTTTCGGCGTGCACAATGCCGAGCAGCTTCGTCTTCGGATGAGTGCGGAGTGCGTCGGCGACCTGCTGCGGGTCAATGATGCGGCCCCAGTCAGCCTCGATCGAGTGGACAGTCGCGCCGGCTCGCTGGGCAACGTCGCGCATGCGCGTCCCGAAGACACCGTTGACGCAGACGATCATCTCATCGCCGGGTTCGACCAGGTTCACGACGCAGGCCTCCATACCGGCGCTGCCCGTGCCCGAAACTGCCAGCGTGAGCTCGTTTTTCGTGCGGAAGACCGCCCGCATGAGCTCGCGGGTCTCGTCCATGATGACGAGGTA
>CAZJTF010000448.1:0-5030 GCA_964548565.1 uncultured Planctomycetales bacterium
GGTGGGCAGTCTTCTGGCCCGTGCAGCCCGGGCGGGCGAGGGGGGTGTAGTCGGCCAGGGGGTCCTCGCCGGGCCTGCCGAACCGGGCCAGCACAATTTCGCCCTGCGTGTCGAAGGGGGCATAATCCGAGACGAGCCACTTTCCGAGGGCGTCCGTGGCGAAGTGATAGAACTTCGGCGCGGGATGCTGACGTGTCAGCTTGTTGCGGACCGCGCCTTCCAACTTGCAGCCGATGTGCCCGACGTGGGGCACCGGTCTGCTTTCGATCAGTCCGGCCTCGCGGGGCTGGCGGGTGTCAGTACTGGTGATCGCCCACGTGGTCCGGCCGCGCCAGCACTGGTGGCCCTGGCAGTACTCGTTTCCGTCGCGTCCCCAGGGCAAATCGCGCAGATTCGTGCCATCGTCGCGGATGACGTGGATATCGGCCCCCTGGCCGCCGACGAGACGCGTGATCTCGCCTTTCTCGCTCGCCTGGTTGTCGTGGTTTTCCTGGATCAGGATGTCGTGCCGTTCGTCGGCGTCCGTCGACCGGCAGTACTGCGGGTGCATGTTGCACCAGGTCTGGCCCTGGATCACCAGTTGGACCGCCGCCTTCTCGATGTCAAAGACCATGAGGCCCCAGGGGGCGCCGGGCGTGTTGCCGTCGCCGAGGAAGCCGGAAATGGCGATCCGCTTCCCGTCCGAGGAGATCGTCGATAGGGGGTAGATGCGGCTGGGGCGGAACCGCGTGTCCGGCAGCGCTGCGTCGACGACGAGGAGTGTCCGGCGATCCGTGCCGTCGATGTTGACGCGCTTGAGCGTCAGACGCCCGGAGCCCGGGCGCGTTTCGTCCACGAAGTAGTACAGGTACCGGCCGTCGGGCGAAACGCTGGGGCCGGTGGTTCCGATCTCATCCGTGAGCGGGTGCAGCGAGAAGCGGTCATCGATGTCGCAGCGCAGGAACTGGTGCTTTGGCTCTTTGCGGTCGCTGCCGTGGGCATGGCCGGCGCGCTGGAGCACGAAGTGCCTCGAGTCCGGCGTGAAAATCTGCGCTTCCATGTAGATGTGCGAGCCGGGAACCTCCGGGTTAGCGGTCAGTTGGATCACTTCCACGCCGCGGGCCTGCGGGTGCAGCAGGTCCGAGCGGAGGCGGAACTCGCGCGCGTCGGCGCGGCGTGTCGTTGCGGTTTGCGCGCGGCAGACGCGTGTTCCGAGGACGGCGCCGATCGCTCCGCCTGCCCCGGCCGCGAGGAGCGCCCGCCGGGTGGTGACCGGGACGATGTTGGGAGGCGGGTTCCGCATCTGTGGACTCCCTGGCGGTGACGGGTGCATGTTGGCCGCACGCTCGCGGGCACCGTGTCTGGTTCTGTGGTTTGCGTGCAGTCTACCGGGGGGTGTGACGTGCCGCCACCGGCTCGGCGATCCACGTCAGGCGAACGCGAGGTTGAAGAGGCATGGCTGCCAGGAGACGAGAAAACGTGAGGCGAATCAGGAGAGTCAGAATAAAGAGGTGACTGCCTTCGACGGCGTCGACGCTCAGGTCCGTGCTGGGCCGCACCACCAAGTCAAGACCACCACCGCGCCCTGCCTTGTCGCAGATGGTGCAACCAGCGGCTTTTCCTCAAGCGGGGGGAGGAATCTGCCGCCTCATGTGATAAAATGAGGTCGACGCGGAGATGAATTGCTGGTCGACGATCGGAGTGCCCGCCCGGGGGGGCTGCTGACTGGGGAGGTATCCATGCATCGTAGCCCGACGCTCACGCTCTTTTCAGTACTGGTGGTGGTGGCGCCGGCGGCGGCCCAGTGGACGAACGTGGCGCCGGGGATTGATTATCGGCACTTCTCGCTGTCCGCCCCTGACCCGGCGCCGAACAACGTGTTCGTCACCCGGATGGATCGCACCAACCCGAACTGCATCATCGAAAGCAGTATCGCCCAGGGGCAGCTGCGCAGCGGGCGCGAGACGGTCAGCGGGATGGCCACGCGCTACGACGACACCATCAACTATTGGGGGGAATCGTGGGGCAAGCGGTCGGACGTGGTGGCAGCGATCAACGGTGACGGCTTCAGCTACACCGCGCCCGGGCCGACGAGCGGGCAGGTCATCTCCGGGTGGCAGGCGTGGCGGTGGCCGGAGTACGGCCTGAGCGGGTTTACGTGGAAGCTCGATCGGAGCTGCTTCCTCGGGGGGTACGTGCGGAACGGGAACACGCCGGGGCACACCTACCAGTTCATCTTCTTCGCCAATGGCGGTAACGCCGTCCCGACGGCCGTCAACAAGGCTCGCGCTGGCGGGAGCGAGCTGATCGTTTACACGCAGCAGTATGCGGATCGGACGTATACCGACAACTCGGGGACGGAAGTGGTCGTGGAGGTGACGCGCCCGCTGGTCGAACTGCCGGTTGGATCGCCGTCATACGTCGAGGGGACGATCCGGCAGGTGCGGCAGAACGCGGGCTCCACGCCGATCCCGTTTGACCACGTGGTGCTGTCGGGGACGGGCTCGTACGCCACGATCCTGAACAGCAACTGTACCGTCGGCGACGTCATCCGGTTCCAGTTCGAGATTCACGACTACGGCACGGACGGACAGGTTCCCACGCCGCCGTCGGACTGGACGAAGGCGTATACCTCTATCGGGTGCTTCGCGTACGTGCTCAAGAACGGGATCGTGCCGTCGGCGGACTGGGCGAGCAACACGGGGGCGATCATCCGGAACCCGCGGACGGCGGTGGCGTTCAACGACAATTACGTGTTCTTCGTGGTCTGCGACGGACGCTCGGCCAGCAGCGTCGGAATGACCTACACCGAGCTCGGGAACTTCTGCCTGAACAAGCTCGGGGCGATGTGGGCGACGAACCAGGACGGCGGCGGTTCGTCGGCCATCTGGGTAAACGGGCAGATCAAGAACGTGCCGTCGGACGGCTCGCAGCGGGCGGTGGCGAACGGGCTGATGATGGTCGTGGTGCAGCCGAAGGTGCAGACGTCGACGTTCGCGACGGCGCAGCTGGTGACGACGAGCGGGAGCTCGAACGTGCGGCTCGGGCCGGGGACGAATTACGGCATCCTGACGACGGTGGCCGGCGGGACGCAGGGGCAGATCGTCGCCCACGCGCTGAATGGCGTCCAGGCGAAGGGCTACAACTGGTGGAGGGTGAACTTCGGCGGGAACATCGGCTGGGTGGCGGAGAGCCTGCTGATCGGCGGGGGTAAAGCACCCAACATCACGATGCACCCGTCTCCGCAGACGGTGGCGGTGGGCGGGACGGCGCAGTTCAGCGTGACGGCCTCGGGGGACGCGCCGCTGAGCTACCGATGGCAGAAAAACGCGGCAAATCTGTCCAACGGCGGGCACTACTCGGGCGTGGCCACGCCGACACTGACGGTTTCCAGCGCGGACCTCAATGACGTGGGCGCGTACCGGTGCATGGTGACGAACACGTACGGCAATGCGACCTCGGACGAGGCGGCGCTGACCTTGTCGGGGCAGCCGACGATCACGCAGCATCCGGCGCCGCAGAACGTGTGCACGGGCGCGACGGCGCAGTTCAGTGTTGGAGCTTCGGGGTCGGGAACGCTGGGGTTCCAATGGCAGAAAAACGACTCGGATCTCTCGGATGGCGGACACTACTCCGGCACGAACACACCGATCCTGCTGGTTTCGAACGCTGACGCGGCGGATGCAGGAAACTACCGGTGCGTTGTGTCGAACGCGGCGGGGAGCACGCCTTCCAACCGGGCGCCGCTGACGCTGGATGCGGTGTATGCGATCATCGGCATCGGCGGGTCGGGGGGCACACTGACGGGGGTCAGCACGGACGGTACGGTCGTCGCCGGAAATAACGGGACCGGCGGTTTCATCTGGTCGGCGGCGCACGGACTGGTGAGCCTCGGTGCGGGGACGAGCACGGCCGGCGTTGCACGGAAGAACGGCGTCGTGGTCGTCGGCGGCAAGAACGGGGCTACGCCGTCACGGTGGGATGGCAATACCGCAGGTGCGGGCACGTGGACGGCGCTGCCGACAGTGACGGGCGGCTTCAACCCGCTGTGCACGTCGGCGAGCGCGACGGACGTGTGGATCGGCGGGACGGCGGGTTCGTCGACCGGCTCGCGCAAGGCGGCGCGGTACAAGGAGAGCTCGAACAGCACGTCGACGCTGGTTCTGCCGCCGAGCGGGAACAGCGACGCATTTGTTTACGGGATTTCGGATGTGGGCAGCTACGCCGGACGTTACCAATTCGGAAATACCTCTCCGAGTGGATCACGGCAGGCGATGGGCGGCTCGACGCTGACGGCGTTGTCGCCACTGGTCGGATCGCCGAGCACGTCGAACGAGGGCGTCGCCAACGCGATCTCGCGCGACGGGACGAAGGCGGGCGGCTGGAGCACGTCTCCGTCGTCGTCGCGGCAGGCAACGGTGTGGACGGTGGCCAATCCGACGGTGCCGCTGGCGATCCCCTTCCTCGGGTCGGACAATTATGCCGAGGCACAGGCGCTCAGCAGCGACGGCTCGGTCGTGTGCGGCTACGGGCGGGATCTGGCCGTCTCGGGCTCACAGCGGGCGATCATCTGGGATGCGGGCAGCGGGACGCGCGACCTCAAGAGCTGGCTGGCGACGGAACGCGGGCTCGACATGGCGGGCTGGGTGCTCACGAACGTGCGGGGGATGTCCGGCGATGCGTCGGTGATCGTCGGGGATGGCACGTACAACGGCGTGACCCAGGGATGGGTGGCGCTGCTGGGCGTGCCTGGTGTACCGCCGGTGATTACGCAGCCGCCGGCGGCGCACACGATCTGCGCGGGGCAGGGGGTGACGTTGACGGTCGCGGCAAGCGGGCTGGGGACCGTGAACTATCGCTGGCAGAAGAACAGCACGGACCTCGTGGAGGGCGGGCACTACTCGGGCGTGATGACGGCGACGCTCACGATTTCCGATGCCGACGCGGACGACAGGGGGAATTACCGGTGTGTCGCATCGGTCGGGTGCAGCAGCACGCCGTCCGCGGAGGCGGCGCTGACGGTGAAGGCGGCCACGATCATCGACCAGCAG
>CAZJTF010000449.1:0-5025 GCA_964548565.1 uncultured Planctomycetales bacterium
CTCGGGAACGTCGCCTATCGCGGCGGTGCCCGCATCGAATGGGATCCCGACCAGATGGCGCTTCCCAATGCCCCGCACGCCGAGAAGTTTCTGAGCCGCCCCTGCCGGGCCGGATGGGAGCCGGCTTCCTGACGGCCGCCGTCTCAGCGGTCAGCCCCTTTCCCGCGGAACCAACGCTCGACCCCTGCGCCGGTCGGGACACCGGCGCCGCTTGCCCGCGCGCCGCTGAGGCCACCCGCGGCACGCTGGGGCGGGAAGCTCGGCGGCCCTCGGCGTTTTGTCGCAGGGGCGCGTCGGGCTACAATGCCGGGTCGGTTTTTGGTCGGGTCGGACCCGACGTGAGGGGTGGCGATGGGCGAAAGCCAGATTCGCATCCGGGGGGCACGCGAACACAACCTCAGGGACGTCTCGCTGGAGCTGCCGCACAACCGGCTCATCTGCTTCACGGGCGTCTCGGGCAGCGGCAAGAGCAGCCTGGCGTTCGACACGCTCTACGCGGAGGGCCAGCGACGCTACATCGAGTCGCTCAGCGCCTACGCGCGGCAGTTCCTCGGGCAGCTCACCAAGCCGGACGTCGATCAGATCACCGGGCTGAGTCCCGCCATCGCGATCCAGCAGAAGGCGACCGGCTGGAACCCGCGGAGCACCGTGGGGACGGTCACCGGCATCTACGACTTCCTGCGGGTGCTCTTCGCACGGGTCGGGCGGCAGCATTGCCCGACCTGCGGCCGGGAAATCACCGCTCAGACGCAGGAATCGATCATCGGGCGATTGCTGGCGGTCCCGGCAGGCTCGCAGGTGCTGATTCTGGCCCCGGTGGTGCGGGGGCAGAAGGGCGAGCACGCGGACCTGCTGGATGACCTGCGGCGGCGCGGGTACATCCGGGCACGGATCGACGGGCAGGTGGTGCACCTGACCGAAACTCCGAAGCTGGGGCGGAACAACCGGCACGATATCGAGGTGGTCATCGACCGCCTGACAATTCGGGAGGGGATCCGTGCGCGCCTCGCGGAAGCGGTGGAGAACGCGCTGCGGGTCGGCGAAGGAACGCTGATTGTCGCACCGGCGGAGGGCGAAACCCCCCAGCCGGGGGAAGCGGGAGAGAAACGGGACCCGCGGCGGAAGGTGGCGTCCGGCGAGATGTTGCTCTCGTCTCGGTATGCGTGCACGGTCTGCGGGATCGGGTTTGACGAGCCTTCGCCCCAGCTCTTCAGCTTCAACTCGCCGACGGGCATGTGTCTCGCCTGCGACGGCATGGGGACGCAGTACGATTTCGACCCGGAACTGCTCGTGCCGGATCCGTCGCTGAACTTTTTCGCCCCGTGCGTGGCGCCGATGCGGACGCGCCCCGGCCGCTGGCGTCGTCACATCTACCAGGGCGTCGCCAATTACGTCGGGTTTGATATCACCCAACCCTGGAAGAAGCTGCCGCAGAAGGGCAGGGACGCGCTCCTCTATGGCACGGGCGACGCGCACATCACCTACGAGTGGAAGTCATTCGGGCGCGTGTGGAAGCATGGCGGGAAGTTCGAGGGCGTCGTGGCCGAGCTGAAGGAAAAGTACCGCAAGGCGAACGCCGCGTTCGTGCGGAGCTACTACGAGAAGTACATGCGGCTGCGGATGTGCCCCGAGTGCGGAGGCGCGCGGTTGAACGCGCAGGCCCGGGCCGTGCGCATCGCCGGGCGGGCTCTGCACGAGGTTTGTGCGATGCCGGTGCGCGACGCGCGGGAATTCGTGTCGCAGCTGGAACTCGGAGCCACTGAGCAGCTCATCGCGGCGGAGGTCCTCAAGGAGGTCCGCGGGCGCCTGGAGTTCCTCTCCAATGTCGGGCTCGACTACCTGACGCTCGACCGCACGGCGCCGACGCTCTCGGGCGGCGAGTCGCAGCGGATCCGCCTGGCCGGTCAGATCGGGTGCGGGCTCGTCGGCGTGCTGTACGTGCTGGATGAGCCGTCGATCGGGCTGCACCCGCGCGACAACAGACAGCTGCTGGCGAGTCTGCAGCGCCTGCGCGACATGGGCAACACAGTAGTGGTCGTCGAACACGACGAGGAGACCATGCGGGCGGCGGACCTGGTGGTCGACTTCGGACCGGGGCCCGGCGTGCGCGGCGGCGAAGTCGTCGCGACCGGAACGCTGGAGGAGATCGCGCGGAATGAGCGGTCGCTGACGGGCGCGTATCTGGCCGGCCGCCGGGAGATCGCGGTGCCGGGGCGGCGGCGCCCTGTCCCGGACAGGCATTCAGAGCCGCGAGCTTTGGCGAGTGGCCAGTCAGAACCGCGACCGCCAGCGAGCGGGCGCAAGAAAGGCAGACGCGCCCCGTGAGCCCCTACTCGAGCAACCCGACTCCCGAGGAACTTGCCAGGAAGCTGGTGCTGACCTGCCGCATGACCGACGAGATGCTCCGCAACATGAGCCCCGCCGATCGCGACCGCATGCTGCAGACGCACTTGGCGGCCGTTCGCGGTCCCGCGCGCAACTTCGCCCTCGTGTGCCAGGCCACCGACGCACTGATGGACTTGCACCGCGAGAGATCGAGGCAAGGTGGAAGCAAACATGGCTGAGGGCGACCTGCTCAGACTTGCCGTGCGCGTCTCGCGAGACCTGGAAGCGGAAGGTATTCCCCACGCCTTGACCGGATCGCTGGCTGCGAGTGTGCACGGGGAGCCGGAAACCAGCATCGACGTCGATTTCGTGGCGCGGATGGACGCCGATGCTGCGGTCCGTCTCGCGCGGCGGTGGAACGCGATGTTCGCCGACGAGGATTCGTTCCAACGTGCTGCGGTTGAATACGGCATGGCGAACGCGATCGAGTTCCCCAGCGGCATCAAAGTGGACATCAGCGTACTGCCCCCGACGCCTTTTTACGAAGGGGTGCTGCGCCGTTGCCTGAAAATCACCCCGGCGGGGACCTCGGAAGGTGTGTGGGTGGTGACTGCGGAAGACATCGTGCTGATGAAGCTTGTGTGGCGAAAGGACTCGCGGTCAGCGAAGCAATGGTACAACGCGCTCAGCGTCGTTCGCGTCCGCGGCCACAGCCTTGATTGGGCTTACATCAGAAGGTGGGCGGCGGAGCTGGCGATCGAGTCTGATCTGGACGCGCTGCGTCAGGAGGCGGGGATCTGATATGGAGGACTTCGAGCTTTCTCCAGCAGACAACCGCTCAATGGCCATCCGCGATTACTTCCGGGTGGATGTTCTGAGTTATGAGTATCCCGAGGCAACTGAGTTCTACGATCAAAACTGGCTCAATGTGCAGATCCGTGCCCAGGATCAGGCGAGCAGAGCCGGCGTGAAGGGGGCCTACCTGCTGACCTTCGAGCTGCGCGACCTTGCAGATGGAGCTCGCCAGCTCCTGGCCGAGAGAACCTCAGAGTACACCCTGACGACTGTGGAGCCCATTTTGAATCTATCGCTGCAAAAGTGTGACGAACTCGGACACTACAGGGCCGAAATCCGACTCCAGACCGAATTTGACCGCCACAGGTCGTCGCAGTCGATCCACGAATACCGGTTCGTCATCGATCAGACGGATCTGCGAATCATGGAAGCCCAGATTCAGAAGCTGCTTCAGGTGTATCCCGTGCTCGGCCGCCCATAATGCAGACACGCGTGCGAAACAATTCAAAACCCGCGGAGAAGACACCGGTTGAAAACCGGTGCCACAGCGAGACCGAGAATCTGCGCTGGCTGGTCGTGCGCGGGGCGCGGCACAACAACCTCAAGAACATTGACGTGCACTTTCCGCTTGGGCGCTTCATCTGCGTGACCGGCGTGTCGGGCAGCGGCAAGAGCTCGCTCGTCGTGGACATCCTGCGCGAGCGGCTGGAGCGGGACCTGAACGGTGCGGAGAACGTCGCGCCGGGCGAGCACGATGCGATCGAGGGGCTCGAGCACCTCGACAAGGTCATCGACATCGATCAGAAACCGATCGGGCGAACGCCGCGCAGCAACCCGGCCACCTACGTCAAGGTTTTCGACGAGATCCGCGACCTGTTCGCGATGCTGCCGGACGCGAAGGTTCGAGGCTACAAGCCCGGGCGATTCAGCTTCAACGTGCCGGCGGGCAGCTCGGGCGGCGGACGGTGCGAGGCCTGCGAGGGCAACGGCGCCAACCGCATGGACATGGAGTTCCTCGCGGACGTCTGGGTGACGTGCCCCGTCTGCAACGGGCACCGGTTCAGCCGCGAGACCCTGCAGATCCACTACCGCGGCAAGAGCATCGCCGACGTGCTCGAGATGGACGTGCAGGAGGCGCTCGCGCACTTCGGAAACATCCCGAAAATCGAGCGGATGCTGCGGACCCTCCATGAGGTGGGGCTCGACTATCTCAAGATCGGGCAGTCCTCGACGACGCTCTCGGGCGGAGAGGCGCAGCGGATCAAGCTGGCCCGCGAACTCGTCAAGCGCAGCACCGGGCGGACGCTGTACATCCTCGACGAGCCGACGACGGGGCTGCACTTTGAGGACATCCGGCGCCTGCTCGAAGTTCTGCACGGGTTTGTCGATGCCGGCAACACCGTCGTGGTCATCGAGCACAACCTTGACGTGATCAAGACGGCCGACTGGGTGATCGACCTGGGTCCCGAGGGTGGGGAAGGCGGCGGTCGCATCGTGGTAGACGGCACGCCGGAGGATGTAGCGGCTTGCGAGGCATCGTACACCGGGCGGGCGCTACGGCCCCTGTTGCGGATTGCGGACCGCGGATTGCGGAATGAAGAAGCAGTCCGCGAGCGACAAACCGCCCCCGAGGCGCTCCCGTCGCCAGGCAACGGTGAACTGACCGAAGTCAGCGTCACCGGAGCGGCGCAGCACAACCTCAAGCACATCGATGTACGGTTCCCGCGCGGAAAGATCACGGTCTGCAGCGGCGTGTCAGGGAGCGGTAAGAGCAGCTTCGCGCTGGATACCGTGTACGCCGAGGGCCAGCGACGATACGTCGAGTCGCTCAGCGCCTACGCCCGCCAGTTTCTCGGCCAGGTGGCAAAGCCGAAGGTGGAGCGAGTCGAGGGTCTTTCGCCCGCC
>CAZJTF010000450.1:0-225 GCA_964548565.1 uncultured Planctomycetales bacterium
CTTTGCCAGGAACTGCTCGACGCGCCACAGGCATCGTCGATTGACATCCGCCGCCAGGTCCATGGTGTGAGGCCAGCCCTCCAGCCGCTCATACTCGAAGGGAACGCCCAGCTGTTTGAGCTTTTCAGCGAGCAGGTCGGCTTGCGAGACGGGCACGATGTCATCGATGGTGCCGTGCAGAATCAGCGTCGGCGGCGCGTTCTTCGTCACATGCGTGATGGGCGA
>CAZJTF010000450.1:235-4930 GCA_964548565.1 uncultured Planctomycetales bacterium
GTACTGCTCCTGCGCTTCGTCGTACGTCTTGCCTCCCATAAAGTCGATCACGACGCCGGCCTTGCGGGCGAAGTCGGTCGTCAGGTCGGTGGGGCCGTAGAAGTTGATCACCGCCTGCACGCGGCTGCTCACACCGGGGTTGCCGCCCTCGCCCTCGAGTGACTTTACGCCCTCCGAGTACCCCACCATCATCGCGAGATGCCCGCCCGCGGAGCCTCCGAGGACCGCGATCTTGCCCGGGTCGACGTTGTACTTCGCCGCGTTCGCGCGGAGCCAGCGGACGGCGCATTTGGCGTCCTGGACGGCGGCCGGGTAGGGGGCTTCCCTGGACAGGCGATAGGAGATGGTGGCGGTGGCGTAGCCCTTCTCGGCCAGTTTGACGCAGTAGTAATGGTAAATGCGTCGGTCGCCGCTCTTCCAGCCGCCGCCGTGAATCAGGATTACCGCGGGAACCGGCACGCTCGGCCATTTCGGTTGGTAGAGATCGAGCTGGAGCGACCGGCTGCCCACGCGGCCGTACTCGAGGCTCGGCTTCATCGCGATGTTGTCGGGCGTGGTGATGAGCAGATTGACGGGCCTGATCTTGAACTGCTGAAGAGCCTCCTTGACCTCGCCGGTGGTCTTGTAGCCCGGCGGGATCGGCGGCGGGGCCTCCGCGCGCGGGGCGGCGGAGAGTGCTCCGGCTGCGGGGAGGAGGACCGCAGCGAGGATGACCTGCAGGGGGACGCAGATGATGCAGTGTGCAGAGACGTGTTTCACGTGCGTGGCTCCTTTGAGGCGCATGTCCTGCGGCGAACGGGTTCGAAGCGTTTCGCAGGCCGGGCGATTGACCTGAGGGCAGAATCATACATCAAGCCGGGTCTGCGGGGCAGGAGAGAGGGCAGAGGCTTTCATTGTGATACTGGTAGGGGCAGTCACCGTCGAACCTTCGGTTCAACCTGCAAAGCCTCCGAACGTGCTGATTTCCACTTCGTGGCCAGTTTCCAGATGTGGAAAATGCAATGTTTCTGGAAAACCAAGCTCTGCAGCGATACGGTCGCGGCGACCCTCGGGCCCGGCACTTGCGGCCGACCTGCATTCCAGCGAGTGAAATGACGCGCGCGGTAACCCATGCGCGTCCATTTTTCGCTGGCGGGGGAACATGCAAAGCAGGGCTGAGGACGCTTCGGACAGTCCCGCCCTGCTTGTCGGCTGTCCCATTCGGTCCGGCTGCTTGATCTCGCGCACAAACCCCTGTTAGCATTCGGACAGCGAGAGGAGCCGCCGGGGCCGGCGGCATTATTGGGCTGGAGATTCCGGGTCTGGCAGTCGTGTGCGGGGCCGTTTCCCGTGGTGGGGCTGCGCTGTCGCCTGGCCGCTCCCTTTCCGTCACATCATCGCCTGGAGGTACAGGATGAGTCCTGCCGAGTCCGCTATTGAAACGGCGCTGTCCGAAGGCCGGATGTTCCCGCCGCCGGTCGAGATCACGCGCGAGGCGTGGATCCCATCAATGGAGGAGTACGAGCGGCTGTGGAAGTACTCGGTCGAGCAGCCGGAGGCGTTTTGGGGCGACATGGCGGGCGATTTCACCTGGTTCCGTCGGTGGGACAAGGTGCTCGACTGGAAACTGCCGGACGCGAAGTGGTTCGTCGGGGCCACCACGAACATGGCGTACAACTGCCTCGATCTGCAGGTCGAGCGCGGCCTCGGGGACAAGACCGCCATCATCTGGGAGGGCGAACCCGGCGAGATCCGTCGCCTGACGTTCGCCGAACTGACGCGCGATGTGTGCCGCTTCGCCAACGCGCTACGGTCGCTCGGCGTGAAGAAGGGGGACCGCGTCACGATCTACATGCCGATGGTGCCGGAACTGCCGGTCGCGATGCTGGCGTGTGCCCGGATCGGGGCGGTGCACTCGGTGATCTTCGGTGGGTTCAGCCCGCAGGCGATCGTGGACCGGGTGGAGGACGCCCAGAGCGAGATCATCATCACGGCGGATATCGGCTACCGGCGCGGCAAGCCCGTTCCGCTCAAGGCCAACGTGGACGAGGCCTGCCGCAGCGCCTCCCGCGTGAAAACGGTCGTCGTTTACATGCGCGGCGACGGCAAGGTCCCCATGACGGAGGGCCGCGACCGCTGGTGGCATGACGTCGTCGATCACCAGCCCGACACCTGCCCGGCCGAGCACCTGGACTCGGAGCACATGCTGTACCTGCTCTACACCTCGGGCACGACGGGCAAGCCCAAGGGCATCATGCACACCACGGGCGGGTACATGGTGCACGTCGCGGTCTCGTCGAAGTACATCTTCGACCTCAAGCCAGATGACATCTATTGGTGCACGGCGGACATCGGCTGGGTGACGGGGCATTCCTATGTCGTGTACGGCATTCTCGCGAACGGGGTGACGACGCTGCTCTACGAGGGGGCGCCGAACTGGCCTGAGTGGGACCGCTTCTGGGACATCATCCAACGGCACCGGGTGACGAAGTTCTACACCGCGCCGACGGCGATCCGCGCGTTTATGCGGCAGGGGACCTCATGGGTCGACCGCCATGATCTCTCGTCGCTGAAGGTGCTCGGCAGCGTGGGCGAGCCGATCAATCCCGAGGCCTGGATGTGGTACCACACGCACGTGGGCAAGGGCCGCTGCCCGATCGTCGACACCTGGTGGCAGACGGAGACGGGCGGGATCATGATCACGCCGCTGCCGGGGGCGACGCCGACCAAGCCCGGGTCCGCCACGCGCCCGTTCTTCGGTGTCGATCCGGTGATTGTGGATACGTCGGGGCAGGTGCTTCCGAAGAATTCCGGCGGGCTCCTCGCCATCCGCAAGCCGTGGCCGGGGATGCTTCGCGGGATCTACGGCGACCGGGAGCGCTTCGTCCAGCAGTACTGGTCTCACGTGCCGGGGATGTACCTGGCAGGCGACGCGGCGCGGTGTGATGACGACGGCTATTTCTGGATCATGGGTCGCGTGGACGACGTCATCAAGGTGGCCGGCCACCGGCTGGGGACGGCCGAAGTCGAGTCAGCCCTGGTGGCGCACCCGGCGGTAGCGGAGGCGGCTGTCGTGCCCGTTCCGCACGAGCTGAAGGGCCAGGGCATCGTGGCGTTCGTGACGCTGCGCCTCGGGAACAACCCCAGCGCCGAACTGGCCGAGCAGCTCATGCAGCACGTTGGCCAGACAGTGGGGGCGATCGCCCGTCCGGAGCAGATCCGCTTTGCCGACGCGGTTCCCAAGACACGCAGCGGCAAGATCATGCGCCGCCTTCTCAAGGAGATCGCGACGAGCGGCGACATCCAGGGCGACATCACGACGCTCGAGGATCTGAGCGTCATCGCCAGCCTGCGGCAGAACGAGGAGTAGGCTGAGATGTCGTTCGTGGTGCCCGTTCCGGGACTCAACTGTTGGCTGTTAGCTATTAGCGATCAGCTGTTGGCCAGCGCGCCGGGTGCAACGAGACGTCTGTTTGAGTCGGTGCATTCGCAGAAGACGCACTCCCGAGGTGGCCGACAGCCAACAGCTAACAGCCAGGAGCCAGGGCGTTACAATATCGCGAATGATCCCGCTGCGTGTCGAAGGCTCCGACGTCCTGCTGCCGGTGAAAGTCGTCCCGGGCGCGTCCCGGGACCGCGTGGTGGGGGAGTTTGACGGCGCTCTCAAGGTGACTGTGGCGGCCGCCCCGGAAAAAGGGGCCGCGAATGCGGGCGCCTGCCGCCTGCTCGCCAAATCGCTCGGCATCCGCGCGCAGCAGGTCGAAGTCGTCGCCGGCCACACAAATCCCCGGAAGACCGTCCGCCTCTCGGGCGTTACCGCGGGGCTCGTTCAGGAAAAGCTGCTGGAACTGAAGCGGTAGGTTGCCGACGCGATGGACGCGCAGGGACGAACCTGCGCTGCTACCCGCCGTCAAGCGGACGTTGGCCTGCTGCTTGCTGATTTGTGGCTGCGCGTGATTCACCACGGTGTGTCTTCGCGACAGACGGCGAAAGCGGGCTGTGCCACACGAACCAAGGGCGAATCACGAAGGCCTACTCATCGCCCCCTGCTGGGCACGAGTTCCGTGGCCTCGGCGCCCTTCGTGGCGAGGCTCTTGATCTCCTCAGGCTTGAGGACGCGGCCGATGACGAGGACGTCGTCCATGTTGCCGATGAACTGCTCCTCACTGCCGAGTTCGAGGTCTTCGCCAATCATCAGGTCGCGGAGCATGCTGACGGGCATGCCGCCAGGGAGCCAGGCCTCGCCGGCATCGTTGCCGTCCAGCCAGAATCGCACGTGGCCGTCATCCCAGGTGACGGCGAGATGGTGGTACTTGTCGTCGGCGAACTCGACAGGCTTGGATTCGACGGGAATGCCCTTGCAGTACAGGCGCAGGCCTGAGAAGGCCCTGCCCCGCGGATCGCAGTCGAAGACCAATTCACCGCTGCCGATCGGCTTGTTGCCGTTGTAGGACGAGAAGAGCCGCGCGGGCTTGCCGCCTTCGATTTTCGCCATCACCGCGAGTGAGAAGTGCCGGCCCAACTCGGACGTGCCGGCGATCTGCAGGCGGTTCAGCGGTCGCCAGGGCGAGCTCACCGTCAGCGACTGCCGCCCGAACGCCGCGTTTTTTTCACCGCGGTCCACCTTGCTCGTGCCGAGGAACCGCAGTTCGTTCTTTCCGTCGGCGGCCAGCTTGTCGCTCGCCTGGCGCCCGCCGTCGCCCTCGAAGCTGTAGA
>CAZJTF010000451.1:0-4918 GCA_964548565.1 uncultured Planctomycetales bacterium
GTGGATGCGTCCGGCGCCGAACTCGAGATGCCGAGCGGGTACGACGAATTCAGTGGCCGCGCGCACCACGACTATGCGGGCGGCAGCGCGGCGGCGCGGATGAATCGCCAGCGCCTGCGCCAGGCGATGGAGAAGCATGGGTTCACCGCACTGGAGACGGAGTGGTGGCACTATGATGCGCCCGGCGCGCGGCAGTACGCGGTGATGGACGTGCCGCTCTTGAAGTGAGAAGTGCGAAGCGAGAAGTGAGAAGCTGGCAATTGAGAATGGAGAATTGAAGTCATGTCGCGGCGTGCGGCTATCACGTTGCCACGCTCATCCCGCGCTCATGGTTCATAGCTGACAGCTGATAGCTGATAGCGCATAAAAAATGGCCGCGACCCATGCTGTTTCTTCAACGATGGCCACAAGGGCCTGAGTTGGTGTTGTTCAGCAGGTCGCTGGCCGTTGCATGTATCGGCTGCGCCTCTGCCTGAGCATGAGCAAATCTGACGGGATGCACACCATCCGCGCGCGACTCTCTCAGTCACCGACGAGTTCGCGGACGTGCGCGACGACGCCGCGTTGCAGCGACGGCAGGTCGTAGCCGCCCTCGAGCACGCTCACGAGGCGTCCTGCGCCGTGGCGGTCGGCGAAGTTCATCAGCTCGCGCGTCATCCAGGCAAACGAGACGGGTTCGAGGTTGATGCGCGCGGTGTGGTCTTCGGCCGAGGCGTCGAAGCCGGCACTGACGAGCAGGAATTGCGGCCTAAACTCTTCCAACCTCGGAATCACCCTCGCGGCAAACGCCCGGCGGTACTCGCGGTCTCCGCTGCCGGCCGGCATCGGCACGTTAAGCGTGAAGCCCTCCCCCGCCCCGCTGCCGATCTCGTGCTCGTAGCCGCTGCCGGGGTACTGCGATTCGGGCGACTCGTGCAGGCTGACATAGAGGACCTCCGCGCGCTCCTCGAAGATCCGCTGCGTGCCGTTCCCGTGGTGTACATCCCAGTCGACGACGGCGACGCGGTGCAGCCGGTGATGCCGAATGAGCCACTCCGCCGCGACGGCGATGTGATTGAAGAGGCAATAACCCATCGCGCGGTCGCGTTCGGCGTGGTGGCCCGGGGGACGGACGGCGCAAAACGCCGTCTCGCTGCTGCCGTCCATGACGGAGTCGCAGGCCGCGAGGACGCCGCCGGCCGCCACCCGCGCCACCTCGAAACTGTCACGGCTGAGCCGGGTCTCACGGTCGCCGAGCAGCGTGAGACCCTCCGCACAGGCGAGACGCACGAGCTCGACGTAAACGGGATCGTGAACCCACTCGAGGACGTCGAGCGGGACCGACTGAAACCGCAGCGGTCGCAGGCGTTCGAGCAGCTTTTCACGGCGCAGCGCTTCGATGACAGCGGTGAGACGTTCGGGACGCTCCGGGTGTGCCGGCCCGGTGTCATGCCGCAACAGGAACGGATCGAACACCCACCCCACACGCATCACCACGCCCCCTGGTCGGTCCGGATCGCCGGCCATGACGCCGAACGAGCGCGTATGCACGCGAAACCGGTTACGATTGTACCGGATGGGCGGCGAATCACGCCCATCGCCAGGGAGCAACTTCGATGTTGACACGCAGGGCCCTGGGCTCCGCTGCCCTCCTGCTCATCGGTATGGTCGTCGTCTCGGCGGTGGGCGCTTCCCGCACGGTGTACGAGACGACCTCGGAATTCAACGAGATCGCGGTGATCGACACCGACGACGGGCTGCGGGAGCTCGTATTCGGCGACGGAACGGCCACGCAGACCGCGATGCGCCTGGCGCGTCCGCAGGAACTGGTGCTGGGCTACACGCGGGCGGCCATGGCGGGACTGGCGATCGTCCCGGAGCCGGAACGGATCCTGATCGTGGGGCTCGGCGGCGGCGCGATGCCGATGTTCCTGCACCGGGCGCTGCCGAAGGCCCGCATAGACGTGGCGGAGCTCGACCCCGTCGTGCTGAAGGTGGCGCGCGAGTATTTCAGCTTCCAGGAGGATGATCTGCTCCGCGTGCACATCGGCGACGGGCGGCAATTCATCGAACGGACGCGGAACCGCTACGACCTGGTGTTTCTCGACGCGTACGGCGAGGACAACATCCCGATGGCGCTGGCGACGCGCGAGTTTCTGGTCCTGGTGCGCCGGATCGTCAAGCCGGACGGCGTGGTGGTCGCCAACCTGTGGAGTTCCGACTCTAATCGACTCTACCCAGCCATGGTGCGCACTTACGCGGACGTATTCCCGGAGATGCACATCATCCGCGTGGCCGACCGGTCGAACCGGATCCTGCTGGCGCTGCCGCGGGAGCGCGGCTTCACGCGGGAGGATCTCGCCCGCCAGGCCGCCCGGCTTCGCGCGCCCGGCGTCGCCGAGCTGAAGCTGCCCGGACTGATCCGGTCCGGCTACATCCCTGAGCCGGGAATCTCGCGGGATGCGGAGATTCTGCGCGACCCGGTCCCGGCATCCGTGCCGGCCGACGCGCGGTAAGGCGCGGGCGGAAGAACGCACACCCGTAATGACCTCCCCGCGGAGTCCGCGTCTGAGGATCCCGCTCGTCGGTTTAGACCTGGCAACACATAAAGCGCTGCATCGACGGATCAGACCGCATACTCACAGTGCCATCACCCTGTCACCCGGATGCGTGTCGAATGCCCTCCCTTGCAGTCCTGTACCCGTGTTTTACTTGACCTGGTACTTTCTTGCTGTAAGCTACAGATACTTGGTCAAGGGTTCACGAGGGGCGTTGCTCGCCCGCACGCCCCGCACAACGAGGGCTGACGACATGTCGCACGCAAGTTACGGCCTGACCATCGTTTGCTCTTTTCTCGCGGCGGGGCTCTGCCCGCATATCGCCATCGGCACGGAGCCGCTCTCGCCGGCCGAAGCCGAACGGTACGCCGCCCTCGATGCCCGCCCGCTGCACCAGTTCACGAAGGCGGATTTGACCGACTACCTGCAGCTTCGAACTCGAAGCCTGGCGGCCGCCGGGCAGTCACCGTCCCCGGCCGAGAACGTCGGTTTCTTCGCGCAGCGTGCCCTCGGGACGCCATTCCGCCTCAACGACGGGAGCCAAGAATGACCTTCATCTATTCGCGGGCTACTACGCCATCCAGACCTCACGTACCGATAATACAATATGTCGCTATTGCGATCATAACGCTGAGTAGTCTTCCTCCTTTCGTATCGACCATAATGGCAGGACCCTGCTACGGAGTCCCATGCTTCTGTAATCCCTGTCGGTCTGGATGCCCGCTGGCAGGTACGTGCTTCTGCCCTGGCGGTTCACCATGTCCCTCAGGCCAGTCTTGCTGTTATGGCGATTGCTGCGACGTCAACGAAGCCTGCGAAAATGAATACCTACAGTGTGTCCCTCTTCCTTACTACCAACGCGAACAACACATTTGGATGCAGACGTGTGCCAGTTGTTCTGATTGTGTTTATGCATATTTAAGCATTGTACGCGTTCACGGGTGCACCGGCGGATGCGACCCCGGATATGATTGCACAGAGTTGACGCACAAGGAAGAGAAACTGCCTCAGGGCTACTTATATAAATGCAAAAAGCTGCCCGACGGAGACAACTGCCAGCAGTGCCAGATTGATTTCAGCACAGAGTCTATCACTTCTGAGGGAGACTACAACGTCTGCTCATGCAATATGCCAGTATGATTCAGGGAGCTCGCCTCATGTTGACACGATGCATGCTCGTAACCGTGAGCTTGGCAACCGGTGCAACCCTGGCGGCCTCGCCAGAAGAGATTGCTTATCACAACCGCGCGAACGCAGAGACCCTCGTTTCCGGGCGTCTCGGGGTGGTGATCCGGGAGTTTACACCCATTATCGATGACGCCGCGGTGCCGGCCCGGTTGAATGAGGAGCAGCGACGCCAGATGCTCGCCGTCTTCAGATTGAATGTTTATGTTGAAACGAGGGGAGAGCTGGTTTTCAACAAGCGCCTCAAGATGTGGAAGCTCGCCCTGACCGACCTCAGGGACGTCCCGAAAATCATTCGCGACAACGAACTGACAGTGAGCCAACTCTCTCTCTCGCGAACCAGGACGATGGTGATGAGTTACGACTTCGAGCATATGTTAAGCTTGCGCCTGGGCGAAGTGAACAGCGTTCTCACCATTCTGCCGCTTCCGGAGAATGCGATGCGCGAACCACCTTACACCTTTGGCCTCCTTCCGAAGTGGCTCATTGACGCTGATGACCTTTTCGTGGAGCCTTATGCGAACGGCCTGAAGCTGATCTCGCGGCGCGCCTCCGGCGGGACGACGACGGCTTATGTGGATCCTGCGGTTCAATATCGGACGCGCCGTATAGAAGTGAGGAGATCTGATGGCTCCATCACATCGGAATGGTCCGCGGACGACTATCGCGAGGTAGACGGCGCATGGCTTCCCTTCCATACCGAGGAGCGGGACTGGACGTCAGCGCATCAGCTTCAACACTGGAGGATCATCGACTTGGAGAGAGCAGAGTTGAACTGCGATCCGCAGCAGGCCGACTTCAGCATCACCGTCGAAACAGGTGGCACCGTGGTAGATCTTCTTGGTGGCGCACGATATAAACTGGGAGCACCGATCAGCGTCTCGCTCGAATCGGCGCTCAAAGTCCATCGCCTCATCGCGCCGTATTCGGAACTCGACCCATAGAGTGGTCGCACAGCGCCCGGCTGGCGGGCGGCGGCCGGTCAGGAGCGCGGGTGTGGACCCGATGTTCTCCTCTGTACTTTTTCCATCCTTTACTTGACTCCACTATCACTGCAGGTTACAGGTGTCTGGAGGCACATCGACGTGGGGTGTTGCCAGCGCAACGAGGGCTGACGACATGTCGCATGCAAGTTACGGCCTGACAATCGTTTGCTCTTTTCTCGCGGCGGGGCTCTGCCCGCATATCGCCATCGG
>CAZJTF010000452.1:0-1003 GCA_964548565.1 uncultured Planctomycetales bacterium
TCATCCGAGCCCTTGCAGATGGTGGTGGTGGGCCTGTAACCCGCGCCAAACCTAGATAACTCAGCGCCTTACGACCGGCGCAAACCCGTGCGGAACGGTGCGGATCAGCCCCTTACCTAGGATAAATCGTAGCAGTACGCCCCGGTCACTTCGGCGATGCCGGCCACCAGGATCAGCGTCAGTTCGATTCCGTACTTCTCAATCGAACCTGCGTCCGCACTCAGATGGCACTGCTTGCCTTGATTGGCCTTTCCTTCGTCAAGCTGGCCAGGAGTCGCGCACATGCCTTGGCTGTGACCCGAGATGTAGGCCTGAATGTGCAGCTCCACCAAGCACCATAGGAGTTGCGCAATGCAAAAAATCGCCATCAACGAAAATGAACTCGCCGAGCGCTGGGGGATAAGCCCCAAGACCCTCCAGCGGTGGCGGAGCGAGGGGCGCGGCCCCAGGTACCTCAAGCTCTCTAAGCGGGTGGTCTACCCGGTGGACGAAGTCCTGAACTTCGAGAACCGGTCCCTCTACGAATCGACGTGGGAACGAAGCAGCCACGTCGTCGCATCGCCGGACGCCAATCTGGTCACGGCCAGGGAAGTGGCGACGGCCACCAACCTGCCGATGTACCTGCTGACCCATCCCAAGCTCCGCGAAGCACTGGGTGTGCCGTTCGTCTACGTGGGCAAGCTGGTCCGGTTCAACCTCGATGAGGTGATGGCTTGGGCCCGACGTTGCTCCAAGGAGATGGAAGACCACGGGATCGAAGTCCCCCAGGACCCCCGAAAGGACAGGCGGTCACTGCTTCAGGCGATCGCCAAGCTCCCGGCGTGAGCTTGACGTCGTCGCATTCGGCTCACCCGGGTATGACCTACCGATCAGGCACGCGCACCGGACGTGCGACCCGTGGCCTTCTCGCCTGGCTGGCGGTCTGGAGGTTGGCTGTCCGGGAGAGGATCCGCAGCATCGCCTGATCGTGGTGGTAGGTCCGGAAAGCATCTGCCACCGCGCT
>CAZJTF010000452.1:1013-4878 GCA_964548565.1 uncultured Planctomycetales bacterium
CTCGCCCCGGTTGACGAACTCATCACCCAGGAAATCGATGAAGGTGGCCGTCATCTGGCCGTCGGCCGGCGCGGATACGACGCCGTCGGGGATGTCTCGTGACCAGCCCCTGGCGGCTCGAACCCCGCTCACCAGGTGCGAAAAGTTCGGCCACGCGTGGTCCAGGTGGGCGTCGTCGATGGTGACCATCACGCCAGTCAATTCGCACTCAACCCGACCCTGGTCGTCCCCGTACTGGGCAAATGCCTGCTTCTTGGCCTGAATGAGGTCGAGTGCCACGGCCTGCCGGCATGCGCCGTAGAAGTCCTGAGACCGCCCCTTGGGCTTGCCCTTGACCGCGTCGATGTACGAAAAGTCGGTAGCGGTCCCGTCCTGACGGACGACCCAGAAGCCGGAACTGCTCCAGCCGGTCCCGGTGTTCAGGCGTCGCTCGAAGTGCGCGATCTGGCCGTCACCCTTAGTTGGTTCGCCGACCGCGTCGAGCACCGGGTCGTACCGCTCAATGAGCGCGACCAGATCGGCATGGTCACCTTGGTCGGAGACGCGCTGCCCGTCTTGGTACGAGTGATTGAGATGGCGCCAGTACCCCAGCCTTGCAGCAGCCTCCAGATCCTCGCTGTCGGCATTTGCGATGCACTCAGGCAGTAGATCGTCGGGCACATGGTCCATGCGTGGAAGATCGCTGGACTCAGCGGTCTCGATTTCCACCAAGTCTTTCAGTAGGACGAATCGCCCGCAATTGCAGCGGCGCAGGCCTTCGTCGTTCGGCATCAGAGAACCATCACGCCAGCCGTCCGTCCAGTATTCAAAGGCCATGAAGTTCATCGAGACGTACCTGGGAGCGGCATACCGCGCACCGCAGCAAGGCGCGGCCACTATTCGCACCCCTCTGATGATGGTCATACCGTCGCCCTCGCTCTCAGCCATCCGACCCGAACTGGGTTGCGGCCCTTTCGCGTGTTCTTCAGCTCACTGACAGACATACACGGCTTCATTGCTACAGATCGATCTCATCCTCTGGAGCCCAGAGCGGACGGGTCTCAGGCAGCGTCATTTCGGACACATGCTGAACGAGCGCGTCTCGGGCGAGCTGCGGGTTCTTGCACGGAATGGCCATCATCGCGCGCAGGACGTTGCGGACGAACTCATCCTCCAGCAGCAGGTGCGGCACCAGGACATGGTGGAAGTAGCGCCCCCACTTCTCGTCTTGGGCGTCAGCGGGATTGGCAAAGAGCTTCGCCTGCGGCGAAAAGAACGCGTCCGTGTACCGGTCGCACACCACGCTGTACATGTTCATCAACGGCCACAGATCGACCGACTTGTGGCCGCACTCCCGCAGGTTTTCAATTGCAGTCCCGCGCAGCTCCAGCAGTCTCGCCGCGTTCAGAAACTTGCGCCGACACGACATGAACAAGGCGTGCAGGTTCTGGGCCGCGTTGCTTCGTTGTGCCTGCTGGAAATCATCGACGTTCATTGCAACTCCGATCGGTCCCTACTCGCCACCCCAGAGGTTTTCGTCCTCTTGGGTCAGTTGCCAGAATTCATCGAACAGCGCGAGCTTGGCCTCTTCCATCGTGGGGTAAGTCTCGGCACTGAAGCGACCTTCGATGCGGTACCCCCAGCGCTTGAACTTGTTGATGTGGACTCCGACGTTGTGCCCCTGGATGTTCAGGAATGGGTTCCCCTTGGACGATGTGCGCCACGTGCGCGTGAGCCACTTCTTCCGGCGAACTGCGCGATTGCGCAAACGGCTTTCCCGGCGCTTGGGACCCAGGTAGTCGTCGCTCATCTTTTCGGCGCAGACACACCCGACACGGAGGGCGTCATCGTGATCGGCATGCTCCATCACGTGAACGAAGCGGATCTTCTCGTTGCCACACATCTGGCAGACGGCGTACTCGGTGTCCTCGGCCGATTCACCGTCGCCGCGCAGATCAATGACATCGACGCACTGCCACCCCTTGTGGGGGATGCCCGCCTGGTTCCAGTGTGCGCCGCTCAACGTCGTGGCCTTCTGTGGTTAGAACCCGGGGTACTTTTGCCAGATGCGCTGATTCATCTCGCTGTACCCGCTGAACTCGCCGATCTCCCAGTCCTTGAAGGCGAAAAGATCGTCTGCCAGCGTCGTGATGACGTCGCGCAGTTCCAGAGGCTCCAGCCATTCGGCTGGAATTGCTCGAACACCGTGCATGGCGCCCAGCAAGTTGCCGGTGATTGAGCCTGTCGAGTCTGAGTCACCGTCGTGGTTCACGGCCAGGATGACGCCGTGCTTGAAATTGCGGGCCACCAGCGCGCAGTAGATCGAGATGGCCAGTGCCTCCTCAGCGACCCATCCCTGGCCAATCTGTGCGATCGCAGCCTCATGGGGTTGACCGCTCGCCGCCAGCGACTCGGCCATCTCGATCGAACGCAGCGTTTCCTCATGCCCGGGCTCGGCTCGCAGGATGGCCTTCGATACGGCCAGCGCTTCGGGCAATGAGGCACCGTCGGTCAGCGCGAGGATCAGAACCGCCAGCACACCGCCGGTTAGCGCACCGGTCGGGTGTCCGTGCGTCAGGGCGGCCAACTCAGTGCCCAAGCGGAAGGCGTCCCGCGGCGATTCCTGCTGGCGCAGGCGCCAGGCGAACAACCCCACGGGTGCGACTCGCATGACGCCTCCGCAACCCTTGCTGTCGTTTCGGGCAGGTTCCCCCAACGTCTTCATCGCGCGCAACGCGGCGAGGCAGGTGTTGCCAGGGGCACGCCGGCTGTGGAGTTCCCGCTGCTGAAAGAGCCAGCCGGTCTCGTCAGTGCCGAAGTCGATGTCGCACGTCGGACGCTCACCTTGAGTCTGAAGCCAGCGCAGGTAGGCAACCGATTCATCGCGGGCTCGAGATGCTTCCAGTCAGCCTTTCCGTCGCGCGCAGCTTCCTGAAGACCATGCAGCATTGCGGCCAGCGGAAGTTCGCTGACGCCGGCCATGGCTGCCTTAAGGTCCGCGCTTGCGACCGGGTAGGCGATGTCCGGCAAACCGTAGCGCGCCAGCACCTCCGGCTTGAGATGGATGTCAGCGGAGTTCGGCATGGCGGGCCAAGAGTCCGTCGAACACGGCTTCGAGTTCAGGGTGGACGCCGCGAACACCCGCCACGACCTTGGCCGCCCAGTCGAAGTAGCCTTGCTTGCGCTCGGGCGACCAGTCTGCCGGCGGCGACGCCAAGATGTCCCGCAAATTGCAGATCTTGTCGGCCAGCTTCACGAGCTTGGCTTCTTTCGAGATGTGCGGTGCGTGCTCGATCTGGCGCTGCTTGCGGACGTGCTTGTCCAGCGACTTGTCGTCGGTCACGTCCAAGACCGTCGCGGTGATCTTCGGGCCGAAGATCGCTGTCAATTCCTCGGCCGTGGTGTTGGTGTCTTCAATCGTGTCGTGCAGGACCGCCGCACTGAGGACCACTACGTCGGTGACGCCACCCTCGTTCGCCAGCACGTTGGCCAGCGCAATCGGATGGTTGATGTAGGGCGACGCGTCCGCATCCTTACGACGCTGCGTGCGGTGCTTGTCGGCGGCAAAGGCCACTGCCTTTACGAACACACCGATGGGGTCTGAGTTCTGATGCATCGCTTGGTCCTTTCCTCAATCTATGGCGCTCGCGGCGTAGAGGCATTGATCAGCGCAACCGCGTCCTCACTCTTGCCGGTCGTGATCAGCGCCCACAAGGCCTGACACTTCTCTTGCGCTTCGCCGGCAGCGTCCTCGAGCTGCTTGATCAGGTCCAGGTCGATTTCCGACTGCTGCTTTGCCCTGCGGCCGCCGTAGTCTTTGACGAGGTAGTCACCCGCCACATCCATGGCCTTGATCAGGGCGTCTTCGTCGGTCTTGATGCCTTGC
>CAZJTF010000453.1:0-4873 GCA_964548565.1 uncultured Planctomycetales bacterium
AACCGCGGTCTGGGCGGTTTTACAAGGACCGGTGGGCGCCGCACGTGGGCGTCCCGGCAGGAGGACTCTTCCTATGTCATGATCGGCCGGCGGCACAGGGCCGACCAGCCGGAGCGGCACCACAGGGTACCATAGGCGATTATCGTATCCCGGCCCGCGGAAGGCAAGCGGGCGGAGGGGAGCGAGGCGATTGTCCCGGCGGCGGGGCGAATCTCGGATTGCCAGTTTCGGATTGCGGAACGGAATTGAGAGTTGGGGCGCGCTTGCCGAACTCCGGGGTCTTGACTGCCGCATCAGACGCGAAACAAGCAGGAAACGCTCCATTTTGACCTGAAGCCCGCTGCACAACCCCGCACCACGGGGCGCCGGGGCGACAATCGGCCTGCACTACGTCAACGGCGTTTGGGCGACGCCGGCCGACGGGCATGTGAAGGTGCTCGGCCGCGTGGACGGAACACAGGACTGGACGTTTGTTCAGAGTGCCCCCTTCGTCCTTCCGCCGATGCCGGCCAGCAGCGTTTCGCTCTGCCTTGCGCTGGATTTCAGCGCTGCGGCGGGAACCGCGTGCTTTGATGACCTGGATCTCTCGGGCAAGATCGTGCCGGAGCCTGCCAGCCTGCTCCTGGCGCTCGGCGCGCTGGCGCTGCTGCCGACACGCGTGCGAGGCCGCTAACGGTCGTCTCGAGCCGTCGTCTGCGCGGCCGATACTCCCCTGGGGACATTCCGACAAGGCGCCACGTCTGCAGGCGCGCTACTGCGGCCTGGGTATCCGCGCCTTGTAGCTTGCCAGCTTCGGCTCGAAGTCGGCGCCGCCCTCCTGGAGGAACTGCACCTTCTCGTTTCGGGCGATCCGCTCGAACTCCGCGACGACGCGCGCGTACTCCTGGCCGACGAGTTCCGGCCCGCGAACGCACTGCACATAAAGGACCGGCAGTTCCGCCCGTTCGATGCGCCGCGTCAATTCGGCGTCTCCTCGCGCGAGGTCTTTCGCGCGGTCGAAGAGCTGCGTCGCCTTTGTGATGAATTCTTTCGTGAGGAACGCCGCGTCCATGCCGTACCGGATGCCGCCCGGGGGGGACTGCATCGCTTTCGCGTGGTCGGCGAGCTGCCGCTCCAGCATGGCGGTGTATTCGGCGATCACGGGCGCGGCCTCGGCGTAGTGCCCCTGGATGAAATCCTGCGCGAGTGCTTTCTCGTCCCACGACGGGTTCCACAGGAGCTTGGCCGTCACCCAGCATTTGAGTTCGTCCTGCTCGGCCGGTCCCTGATAGCCGCCCTGAAGCATGACGCCCTGCGCATGGTTCCGCATCCAGAAGCGGATATTCGATGCCATCACGTCAAGGTTGGGCATCGGGGCCAGGTAGTGGCTGAAATTCACGTTGTAGTCCCAGATCGAGATGCGGTTGTGCACGGCGCTCCAGGCTGTCACGAGTTTTGCGACGTCGCACCGCTCGGCGGGCGTGAACGGATGCGTCCACGACCCCACGGCGTCGTTGCACAGGCGGATGATCACGTTTTTCCGCGGGCGCGCGGTCTTGGGCACCTGGATTGTCTCCAGGTAGGCCAGCGTGTCGATCATCACACGCGGGTGCTGCTTCTCGATCGCCTCGGCCACCTGGTTGACCAGGAAAAGCTGGTTGGCCATGTCGGAGCCTTCCGCCTCGCGCAGCTTCGTGCATCGCCGGCAGCGGCAGATCTCCATGTTGTCGTTCTTCGAGACGCTGACGATCTCGGTTTCGGGATGGTCTTTCAGCACGCCACGCACGTACTCGGTCACGATTCTCACGACGGCCGGCTCGGTGGAGCACAATTGTACAGCGCTGCGCTTACCGTCCGCCTGCTGAGCGAAGTATTCGGGGTGTTCGGCGAAGTACTTGTCCGCCGGAACCATCTGGGCGGCCGTGTGGACGAACATGCCGGCGTAGTCACAGTGGCCGCCGTATTCTTCGGGTACACGGGCGTCGGGGGCATTCGTGCGGTTTCGCAGCGACCAGACGGGGTCGAACGCGGCGGCGTAGAAGGGATCACGGATCTTGAGCTGTGGGATGTAGCGGCGGGGGACCGGGGCGATGACGAGCGTGTCGCGCTTCGGCAGTCGGATCGACTTGTTCGTGTAGAACCGGCAGCCGAGGTCCTCTTCGAGCAGCGCGTAGACCGCATTCACGACCCCGCGCGTCCGCCCGCCGGAGAGGACGATTCGGTCGCGTTCGGCCGTGATCTCGTACCCCTCATCGCCCAGCGTGGGATCCGTCTGGAGGAGGATGCTCTTCGGTCCGGCGCGACCGGTTGCGATCTCGAGCGTGGCACCGGTGATTTCACGGATCCACTGCTGCAGATCGGCGGCCGCTTTTTTTTCGGGGCCGGTTGCTTCCGCCGGGCACGCGATCGTACACAGCGGCCGACCGAGCTCGACGACCTTCACCTGCGCGGCGGGTTTACCCTCAGGGGCGAGGGTATTCCGCCATTGGGCCTGCACAACGACTGGCAGGGAGGCGCAGGCAAAAGCCACCCCGGCGATTCCGGCTGCAGTTACGTGTCGCATGGTGTTTCCTTTCTGGCGCAGTGCAGCGGCGCTGCCTCCTGCGAGATTCACGGTTCGGTGCGCGATCGCTTCTTCAGGTGTTTGTCGAAGAACGCGCGGGCGGCCTCGAGCGTGTCGGGGGTCCCCACGGCGTGGCCGCCGCCCGGCAGGATCCGCAGCGTGGCGTCGATGCCCGCCTCCTGGAGCTTCTCGTGGAAGAGTCGGCTGTGCTTGATGGGGATGATCGGGTCCGCGTCTCCGTGGGCGATGAGAAACGGGGGATCGTCCTTTGAAATGTGGTCGATCGGGCTGGCCATGCGCGCCGCCTCGCGGTTGTCGTCCCAGGGGCCGCCGAGGAGTGCGATCAGCGCCCGCTCCAAAACGGCCGGTTGGGTGGTGGGTTTGTCGCGAACGTAATCCTCGCGTGTGAAGTCCGTCGGTCCGCAGAAGTCACAGACCGCCTGGACGGTGCTCGGGTACTGAAGATTGCCGCCGACCTCGCCTTCGAGCGCCTTGATGCCGCCGGACGTCCCGAGCAGGGCGACCAGATGTCCGCCGGCCGAGCCGCCGCACGCGCCGACGCGACCCGGATCGAAGCCGTACTCCGCCGCGTGCGCGCGAACCCAGCGGACGGCTGCCTTGCAGTCGTGAATCTGGGCGGGAAATCGGGCCTTACCCGTCAGGCGGTAATTGATGCTCACGATGGCGTAGCCCCGGCCCGCGAAAGACACGATCGGGCAATGGGTCTTGTTGCCAGACACCCAGGCGCCGCCGTGTACCCAGAGGATGACCGGCAGGGGTTTGCCTTTAGTGTCCGGGAGGTAGATGTCGAGCAGCAGGTTGTCCTCCGGCGTCTTCGCGTACTCCACGTCCGCCATCCGCCGTACGCCAGAAGGCAGGGTGAGCTCCGCCGGGCCGGATGCGGGCCTGGACCCGCCGGCCTGGCGGGCGCGACGGAACTCGCGGAGTGCCCGCGTTTCCTCCTCGTTAAGTTTGCCGTCGCCGTCTTTATCGAATCGCCGGATGACCTGTTCCCGCTGCGCGCTCCGCTCGGCGGCCGATCTTTCCTGGCCGGCGGAGACGGGAGCGAGTGTGAACGCGGCGAGGAGGATCGTTGCCAGAACCGAACGCATCGCAACTCCTTTCGAGGGGCGCTGTGTGAATCGTCGCGACAGCACGATATCCCGCCCCGTTCGGCGTCGCCAGAGAGTGTGTCCGGGTGTGGTGCGCGCAGAACGTGCGGCGCAATCAGGGTCGTGTGGAGGCGAACCGGGATGCTATAATGAGACGTGCGACGTGCCGGGCCGGCATTCGCACATCATTTCCGTTGATTCGTTTCACAGAGCGCAGGTGAACAATGGCAATCGCAGAGATCAGGGCGGCTGCGCCGGCGGACGCGGAGCGGTGTGCGGCCGTCCTCACGCTCGCGTTCGGCAGTGACCCGGTGTGCCGCTGGGCGTGGCCGGACGCATCACGCTACCTGGAGGCATTTCCAAGGTTCGTGCGGGCGTTCGGCGGGGCGGCCTTCGCGGCGGGCACCGCGTACTGCGTGGGGGACGGCTGCGGGGTTGCGCTGTGGCTGCCGCCCGGGGCTTCCCCCGATGAAGAGTCGCTGACGTCGCTCATCCAGCAGACGGCGCCTGCCGCCGTCCAGGATGCGCTGTTCTCGATGTTCGAGCAGATGGCAGGTTACCATCCGAAAGAACCGCACTGGCATCTACCGCTGATGGGGGTCGAGCCCGGGCGGCAAGGCTGCGGGTGCGGTTCCGCCCTGCTCGAGGACACTCTCGCGGAGTGCGACCGCCTGGGAATGCCCGTCTACCTGGAGGCGACGAGCCCCCGAAACGTGCCCTTGTACGAGCGGCACGGGTTTGTCGCTGTGGGTGAGATACAAGCCGCGACGTCGCCGCCGCTCACGCCGATGGTACGCCGGCCGCGACGAGCGGCGTGAGGCGTAGCACGCCGGGGGGGAATTGGGGCAAGGACGGTCACGGCGGGTGCAGATCTGGCTCTACTTCGCCCCGGTGGCCGGCTGTGATGCCGTTTTGAGCAGCTGTTCGATCTCCGCGCCAATCGCGTCCGGATGGTTTGGATCGAATCCCCGCTCGACGGCCCGGATGATGCCCTTTGCATCCACCAGCACAAGGTGGGGGATGGTCATGGCGCGGTAGTCCTGGTAGATGGAGGATCCGTGGTCGAGGAGCTGGGGATACGTGATCCCGTTTTGCTTGACGAATTCAGAGACCTGCTGCTCGCGCCCGGGTTCGTCGCCGTTGATTCCGAGCACCGTCACGGGGCGGTTCTTGTAGCGATCGCTGATCTTCTGGATCTGCGGCATGGACATGACGCACG
>CAZJTF010000454.1:0-4854 GCA_964548565.1 uncultured Planctomycetales bacterium
TTGCGTCCGGCGAACCCGCCTCTCCTGCTTCCATCCGCTCACGAGAGATCGAGTTGCACTACCGGCTGGTGGACTGCCCGACCGGCTGGACGATCGACCTCTGGTACACGCGGGATCGCGGCGCGAGTTGGCACCAGTACGCAGCTGAAGCGACCCCGCGAAGCCCGCTTGTTTTCACGGCCCCGGGGGAAGGACTGTACGGCTTCATCCTGGCTCCCCGCGAGAAAACCACGGCTCCGTCGACACCGCCCCCGCACGCCACGCCCCAGCGCTGGATCTTCGTCGACTACACGCCGCCGCTGGTTCAGTGGGACGGTGTTGAGCCAGCCGGTGGCGAAGGATCCCACCCGCAGCTCCAGCTGCGATGGACCGCTTTCGACGACCACTTCCCGGCCCGTCCGGTCTCCCTCGCATACCAGACCTCCGACGACTCGACCTGGCACATCATCGATGCCGCCCTGCCGAACGTCGGCAGGTATGACTGGACGGTTCCGGCGAGTCTGCGGGGACAGGTCACCGTCCGCCTCACTGTGCACGATCTCGGGGGGCATGTTGTCGAACGGCTCCATGGACCGGTGTCGCTGGACCGGTTCGCCCGGGCGCCGACGAGCCGTCCCACGTCGCAACCCGCACTGCCGGAGCCACGGCTCGTGGCGGCAACCCGTCCGTCGGGCCCGCCTGAGGCGGAGGCCGCCAACCGCAAAAAGGCGGAGGAACTCTACCAGCAGGCTAGTTGGAGCCTGGTCCGTGGCCAGTACCCGGTGGCCGCCGAGCGACTCCAGGAAGCACTCGAACTCGCGCCGGACATGCTCCCCGCCATCACCGATTTGGCCGGCATCCATTGTTCGCAGAAGGATTACGACAAGGCGCTGCAGCTCTATCACTCGGTGCTCTCCCGGAACGCACAGTATGCACCGGCGCTCCGCGGCGCCGCTCTGGCGTACGCCGTCCGCAAGCAGTATCCTCAGGCTCGTGATGCCCTCACCCGGCTGCTGGCGGTCGACCAGAAGGATGCGAACGCGTGGCTGGACCTGGGGGACGTGATGTTCATGCTGGGCAGTGCTTCAGACGCCCGTGCCCACTGGTCCCGTGCCGCGACGCTGGATGTTGTGGACGTGGCCCGGAAGGCCCGGCGCCGACTTGAGCTCTACGGCTCGAACACGGTGACAGGCACCGCGGATGCCCGGCCATCCCGCTGACGAGGAAGACTGTAACAGCCATGCCGCCACGAGGCACCAACACCTCCGACGAAATCAAGCCGGTCTACGTCGTCACCGGCAGTGAAGGTTTCCTGAAGCGCGAAGCGATCCGGCGGATTTCCGAGCGGGTGCTGGGGAAGGCCGACCGGTCGCTGGCGTACACCGAATACGATGGAGCGGCGGCTGCAACTGAACTCGCGGTGGTGCTTGACGACTTGCGAACGCTGCCGTTTCTTGCCGATCGCCGGCTTGTGCTGCTCTACGATGCAGACACGTTCATCACGAAGTACCGCCAGGCACTGGAGGACTACGTCGGCGCGCCGAGCCCGACCGGGGTCCTGCTGATCGAATGCAAATCGCTCCCGGCGAACACACGCCTGTACAAACGCGCGCAACAGGCCGGCGAGGTGATCAAGTGCGAGCCGGTCAAGTCGCACCAGGCGCCTGGCTGGGTCATTTCGCGGGCCCGTGAGTCGCACGGCGTCACGATCGACGCGCGAGGAGCCGCCACGCTCGTCAACCAGATCGGCGATGATCTGGGGCTTCTCGACAATGAGCTGCAAAAGCTCGCGCTGTACGTGGGCGACCGCAAGACGATTACCGCCGCTGACGTCGAGACGCTCGTCGGCACGATGCGCGAGGAAAAGGTATGGGGAATCCTCTCGGCGGTCGCCGCCGGGAACGAGGCCCAGGCGATCGCGATCTGGGAGCAGGTCTGGGAGACAGACCGGGCCGCTGAAGGCCGCGCCGTCGCCGGCCTGGCGTACAAGGTGCGACAACTGCTGAATGCCAAGAGGGCGCAGGAGGCGGGCGCCTCGATGCAGGAACTCGCCACGATCCTCATGGCCTGGGGTAACGACGCACGTGTCCGCGCAGAACTCGGCGCGTTCTCGACCGCCCAGGTGGAGGGCATGCTCTGCCGCCTTCTGGAGGCTGACGTCTCCGCCAAGACCGGCGCGGGGAGCGTGCGCACACTGATCGAATCATTCATTGTGGAGACGTGCCGCGCCCGCCAGGGCCGGCGGACGGCGTAACCTGACCCCGGCATGGATGCCAGGGAGGATGCATGATGCGGGCACGGATGCTGGCAGCGCTCATCTTCACCATCACCTCCGTCGTTGTCGGCTGTCACTTCGAGGGGCTCGGCGCGTGGGGACGTCGCGAGACCGCACCCGTCGCACAAACACCCACCACGCCTCCGCAAACCTTCGTCGCGGCTCAATCGCAGCCACAGACCGATCCGGGGCAGGCCGGCGCGGACGTGACCCCGCTGGCCCGGCGTGTGCAGAACTACGTCGGCCAGTTCCCGCCGGATGACCTCGATCGCCGATCTGTTGCCGGGCCTCAGCTTCAGCCAATCACGCCGCAGGCCGCGGCCAGCCCTGCACCGGCAGCAGTCCCACCCCCCGGGCCTACGATGCCGCTGCAGGAGCCTGTCGGGCAGCAGCCGATGGCGAATGCCGCTCCACCCCCGCTGGCGGCGCGACCGGCCACGGCGAATGCGCCCGCCGTTCAGCCGCTGACGCCCGTGCAGCCCGCGCCGGGCCAGACAAACCCGATCGCATCCCCAGTCGCACAGCCGCCGGCGACGCCGCGTGTCGAGCTGAGTGATGTGCGCCCGGCGGCCAATGCTCCCACGGCTGCTCCGCCCACTGAGCCGCTCGCCGCGCCCAATCAGCCCATCGCCGCGCGCTCCGATCGACCGGCCGACAGCCTGGCCGGTTTGATTCAGCAACTCGAGCAGCAGGTCTCCGCCAATCCACGGCAGCTCGATGATCAGCTTCGGCTGCGGCTGCTGTACATGGCCACGGGCGCGGAAGAGAAGGCCGCGGGCGCGATCCAGGGCGTCGATCCGGTCCAGTCGGACATGCTCGCCGCTGTGTTCCGGGTGCTGGCCGGCGTTCGCAAAGCCATCAGCAACCCGATTGAGGGTGGCCCCCCTGCCGTAGCAGCACTCGATGAGCTCCGCCGGATTGTCGGACAGCAGACGCCCGTCATGGTCACACGGATGGCGCTGGTGACCCGTGTCAACAGCTTCGGCGACTATGAGGCCGTCCAGCCGCCGAAGTTCAGGACCGGCCAGCCCGTGCACGTGTTCCTCTACACGGAAATCGCGAACTTCCGGTCGGAGCCCACACCGGAGAATCGCCTGCGGACGCTGCTCTCTGAGAAGGTTGAGATCTTCGACGCCTCCGGCAAGATCATCTGGCAACGCGCGGAGCCGCAGATCGAGGACCGTGCGTTGTCCCCCCGCCGCGACTTCTTCATGACGATGGAGATTCAACTCCCCGAGACCACGCCGGCCGGTGAGTACATCCTGAAAGTGACAGTCGAGGACAAGCTCGCCTCCACGACGGACCAGCAGCGCCTGACGTTCAGCATTGCCGCCCCATGAACTGCGCCACGCGCGTTACGTCCACGGCAGGCTCACGAATCGCATCGGAGCCGACGACGCGCAATGACTCCCGCCGTGTTCTCACGTACACTATGAGCAGATGGTCCCCATGCGCGTGACAATTCTGGGCAGCGGCACCTCTCACGGCGTGCCCATGATTGGCTGCGATTGTTCCGTCTGCACATCGGACGACCCGCACGACTCCCGCACGCGTTCGAGCGTGCTCGTGCAGGTCGGTGAGCGTTGCATCCTGATCGACACGACGCCCGAGCTCAGAATCCAGTGCATTGCCAATAACGTGCGACAGGTGGACGCGGTCCTCTTCACGCACGGGCACGCCGACCACGTCACGGGGCTCGATGACCTGCGGCGGTTCAACTGGCTGCAGCGGACCTCGCTCACGTGCTACGCGGACGCGACCACGGCGGGCATTCTCAGGCGGATGTTCCCCTACGCCTTCGACGATTCCCCGGACTACCCGAGTTCGAAACCGCAGCTCAAGATCGACCAGATCATTGCGCCATTCGAGTTGTTCGGAACCTGGATCGTGCCGGTTTCGCTGTTTCACGGCCAGCTGCCCATCCTCGGGTTTCGCATCGGCCGCTTCGCCTACTGTACCGACTGCAGCCTGATCCCCGAAGACTCGATGCGATTGCTGCAAAACCTGGACGTGCTCGTCCTGGATGCTCTCCGGCACCGCCCGCACCCCACCCACTTCAATCTGGAGCAGGCGATCACCGCGGCCACACAGATCGGTGCGAGGCAGACGTACTTCACGCACATCGCACACGAACTCCCCCATGCGGCGACGAACGCGACGCTGCCCGCCGGGATGCGTCTCGCCCACGACGGCCAGGTGATCGAAATCGGCGGGAGCACCGAAACGACTTCCTGATTTCGTGAACCGCCACAAGGTGGATCACTGCTGCTGCAACCAGGCGGCGATCTCTTTTTCCTCCGCTTTCTCGCGCGTCACACGGACTTCGACGCCGCCGATTTTTCCTGCGGCCTTCACCCACGCCTCGTCGAGATGCCCGCCGGTGTTGTGGAACCAGATGGGGCCGTTGCAGGCGACCGCCGCGATGGCCCGAAGGCCTCCGAGCCGCCGAACATGGGGAAGGTTCAGGCCCTTCAAATAGGCGTCATCGCTGTCGACATCAAGGCCGTTCATGTCGATAACGGTGCGGAGATGATTCCGGGCCACGATGCCCGGCGTCATCATGGCTCGGGCGACGAGTGCCGCCGGGCCGAGTTCGCCCT
>CAZJTF010000455.1:0-4838 GCA_964548565.1 uncultured Planctomycetales bacterium
CGCGACCAGGAGATCTGGGACATCCTCGAAGAGGTGATCATCAATCACCCCGTGCTCCTGAACCGCGCCCCGACGCTCCACCGGATGGGTATCCAGGCGTTCGAGCCGGTGCTCGTGGAAGGCAACGCCATCCGCATTCATCCCCTCGTCTGCAAGGGCTTCAACGCGGACTTCGACGGCGACCAGATGGCCGTCCACCTGCCGCTCTCGATCGAGGCGCAGACCGAGGCACACGTGCTGATGATGTCGACCAACAACATCTTCAGCCCCGCGAACGGCAGCCCCATCATGTCCCCCTCGCAGGACATCGTCATGGGGATCTTCTACCTGACGCTGGACTACTCGCCGGTGCCGACTGATCCGAACGCGAAACGTCGAAGCTTCAGCAGCGTGCAGGAGGCCCTGCTCGCCTACTCACTCGGCAAACTCGCGATCCACGAGAAGATCCGCTGCCGGATTGAACGCGAGAAGATGATTACCGGCCAGAAGAAGAGCGCCGAACCGGTGCCCGCCAACAAGGTCGTCGAGACCACCGCCGGCCGGCTTGTCTTCAATGACATTCTGCCGCCGGAGATGCCGCTGTATAACTACCCGCTGAGTCAGAAGGGCGCCGGACGCGTCATCGCGGACTGCCACCACCTGCTGGGTCGTGCGGCCACGATCGACCTGCTCGACAAGATCAAGGAGCTCGGGTTCAAGCACAGCACACTGGCCGGGCTGTCCTTCGGCATCCATGACCTCCGCGTCCCGGCCGCCAAGAGCAAGATCATCGCCGCCGCCCAGAAGACGGTGGACAAGATCGAACGCGGCTACAACCAGGGGGCCATCACGCCGATGGAGCGTCACAACCAGCTCATCGACGTGTGGGTCCACGCCCGCGAGCTCGTCACCGAAGAAATGATGAAGGAGCTCAAGCACGACCGTCGCGACGAAAAGGGCGACTACGTCCCGGCCGGCGAGAACCGCGGCCGGTTCTATCTCAACCCGATTTACCTGATGACGGACTCGGGTGCCCGCGGCTCGGTCGACCAGATCCGCCAGCTCGCCGGCATGCGTGCCCTGATGGCCAAGCCGTCCGGCGAGATCATCGAGACGCCGATCAAGAGCAACTTCCGCGAAGGCCTGAACGTGCTCGAGTACTTCAGCTCGACGCACGGCGCCCGCAAGGGTCTGGCCGACACGGCCCTCAAGACCGCCGACTCGGGTTACCTGACGCGCAAGCTCGCCGACGTGGCGCAGAACGTCATCATCAACATGAACGACTGCGGTACGATCAACGGCGTGACCAAGGGCGCCATCTACAAGGGCGAGGAGATCGCGGTGGCCCTTGCCGAGAGCATCATCGGCCGCGTCGCCCGCGACTCGATCCGCAACCCGGTCACCGACTCGCTGATCGTCGCCGAGAACCAGGTGATCACCCGCGACATCGCGGAGAAGATCGAGGAACTCGGCCTCGACACGATCCGCGTGCGGAGCCCGCTCACCTGCGAAAGCCCCGTGGGCATCTGCGCCCGCTGCTACGGTGTCGATATGTCCACCAGCCGCCTTGTCGAGGAGGGTATGGCGGTCGGCATCCTGGCCGCCCAGTCGATCGGCGAGCCGGGCACGCAGCTGACGATGCGAACGTTCCACACCGGCGGCGTGGCCACCCGCGCCGTCGTCGAGAACGAAATCCGCAGCATCCAGGCGGGCAAGGTCGTCTTCCACGACCTGAACGCGGTCGAGGTGCCCGCCAGCGGTGACGTACCTGCCAGGACCGTCGTGCTCAAGCGCAACGGCGAGGTCGCGATCGTCGACGCCAAGAGCCGCGAGCTCGAACGGTACAAGGTCCCCTACGGCGCCGAGATCATGGTCAAGCTGGGGCAGGAGGTCCCGGCCCGCACCCAGCTCGCCACCTGGGACCCGCACCTGACCCCGATTCTCGCCGAGGTCGGCGGCTTCGTGCGGTTCCACGACATCACCGAAGGCGAAACGGTGCGGCTCGAGCAGGAGCGTGCCGGCGCCAAGTTCATCGTCATCGAGCACAAGGGTGAGAAGCATCCGCAGATCGTGGTCGAAGACCGCGAGGGCAACGTGCTCGATTACCACTACCTGCCAGCCAAGGCTCGTATCGAAGTCAAGGAAGGCGACGAGATCGTTCCGGGCACCCTGCTCGCCCGCCAGCCGCGGGCCATCGCCGGAACCCAGGACATCACCGGCGGTCTGCCGCGCGTCACCGAGATCTTTGAGGCCCGCAAGCCCAAGGAGCCGGCGGTCATGGCGGAGATCTCCGGAAAGGTCGAGATCCGCGCGGACAAGCGCCGCGGGAAGATGACCATCATCGTGCAGTCCGAGGGTGGCATGGAGAAAGAACACCATGTTCCGCAGGACAAGCAGCTGCTCGTCCACGCCGGCGACTACGTCGAGGCGGGCGACGCGCTGGTTGAAGGCCCGCTCGTCCCGCATGACATCCTGCGGATCAAGGGCGAGGAGGCCCTGCAGAACTACCTGCTGGCAGAGATCCAGGCTGTCTATCGGAGCCAGAACGTCGCCATCAACGACAAGCACCTCGAAATCATCCTGATGCAGATGCTGCGGAAGGTGAAGATCGAATCGCCGGGCGACAGCAAGTTCCTGCCCATGGAAGTGGTCGACAAGTTCCGCTTCCGCTCGGAGAACGAGCGGCTGGCCAACAGCGTGAAGATCAAGGATCCGGGCGACAGCGAGCTGGCGGGCGGCCAGATCGTTCCCAGGGCCGAGTACGATGCCATCGTGGCCAAGGTCGAGGAAGAGGGCGGCACGCCCCCGACCAAGGACCGCAAGCCGCGTCCCGCGACCGCCAAAACGCTGCTGCTGGGCATTACGAAGGCGTCGCTGCAGAGCGAGTCCTTCATCTCCGCGGCCAGCTTCCAGGAGACGACGAAGGTCCTCACGGAAGCGGCCATCAGCGGCCAGACAGATTACCTGGTCGGCCTGAAGGAGAATGTGATCCTGGGTCACCTGATCCCGGCCGGTACCGCGTTCAAGCCGCACCTGGAGCTCCGGGTCCGCCACCTGGCCGCTCCGATGCCCGAACGGGAGGTCGCGCCGGCCGAGGCCCACGCCATGATGCAGCAGGCCGCGAGTGCGGCGGGCGAAATGGCGGCCTCGGTGACGCCGATCGCGGAAAGCCCGGCGGCCCCGTTGCCGGAGACCGAGCCGGCCGAATGAGTTTGCGGCCGAGGCTCGAATTGTGTAGATTATGACGTTTCGGCGGCCCCCTGGGACCGCCCGGGGGCGATGCCTCCGATGGAATGTGAGCGCTAGCTGAGGTCAGAATGCCAACCATCAACCAGTTGATCCGCCGGCCCCGCCGGCCCCAGGTCCGCAAGTCGAAAGTGCGTGACCTCGACCAGTCCCCGCAGAAGCGCGGCGTCTGCCTGATCGTCAAGACGCAGACGCCGAAGAAGCCGAACTCGGCCCTGCGGAAGGTGTGCCGTGTGCGCCTCACGAACGGCAAGGAAGTGACGGCGTACATTCCCGGTATCGACCACAACCTGCAGGAGCACTCGATCGTGCTGATCCGCGGCGGCAGGGTCCGGGACCTTCCGGGCGTCCGATATCATGTGATCCGCGGGGCACTGGACTGCGTGGGCGTGCAGGGGGACAAGGAAAACCGCCCCCGTAACCGCAGCCGCAGCAAGTACGGCGTCAAACGTCGCAAGTAATTGCGCCGGTCGCGGGCGAGAGCCGGCGGCCTGAGTTCGATCGCTCCTCGGAATGGGTACACAGGCCCTGCAGCGTGATCCGCGCTGCGGGGTCTTTTATTGTCCGCTCCGGCCGGGGCCGCCGTACGGCTCGCCGGCGCCAAGACGATCACGGCCTCGCGCCGGGCGCCAAATCGGCCCGCGCTATTTCCCGGGGCGCCGGCAAGACCGGGGGTACTCACCTGATTCACTTGACCGGCCGGTTTTCGCGCACAAGAATTGGGTGATACCGCGATCGAGATGAAGCGGATTTTTGTTTCTGCGACATTTTGGTCAGTGCCGATAGGTGTATTGGTCCCATCGGCGGCGGTCGATGGGTGGGCAAAGCCCGGCGATCCGGCCCTACGGCGGAGCCCGGGGAGTCGATGCCCGAAAGGAGGTGATCCGTTGACGAGTCAGATAGGTGTGCTGCCTTAAGGCAGTGAACGCAGCTGCCCAGGCAGCCACATAAAACCGGAATCCGGCGGTGCCACAGGCTTCGCCGGATTCTTTTTCGCGCAGGTCGGTCGCCCCTCCCCTGCCGCGCACCTCCACCCAATACTCCCTCCCGCCGTTCAGCTTGATCCGCCCGGGCGCGGCTCCAACAATCCGAAGCAGAACCGTTCCGGAGTTTTCGGGCGTGCAGCAGACTGCAGACATCGAAATTGGCGACCGGGTCCGCATCCGGACCGCGATCGAGAAGCTTGCGGGGGTCGGACCGACGCGCTCGCTGGCCGTGTATACGTCCGTCAGTCCCGGTGACGAAGCCACGGTGCACGAGATTGATACAGAGGGGCGCCTCTGGGTCCGCCTGCACAAGCCTCTGGTCGAACCGGGGTCGCTCTGGCCGCTCCGTCCGGAACTGCTCGACAGAGGGCGGGATTGACGACGCCCGCCAGGGGATCCGACGGCAGGCTGCCAGGGAGGGCAACACATGACCGACGAAGTGGCACGAGCCTGGTGGCTCGAGGACAGCGCGTGGTGCCCGCACTGTTTGCAGGGGTACGCCGCCGAGCGCGGCTATCGCTGCCCGGGGTGCGACGGTGCGGTCTGCCCCGAGTGTGTCGTGGTCATCGCGGGGGCACGCTGGTGCCCGCCATGCCACGAGGCCGAGCTGGCGGAGCAGGAACATGG
>CAZJTF010000456.1:0-4830 GCA_964548565.1 uncultured Planctomycetales bacterium
CCCTCGATGGTGCGGTCGCCGCGGCCCTGCAGGCGGCACAACTCGATGTAACGGTCGCGAATGTGTTTCTGATTACGGGCGTCCATGCCGACGGGCTGAACGAGCTTCCAGCGGTCCGTCAAAGCGGCAAAGGCGTGGCCACGGCGGGGGACCTGGCCAGAGTCCCACTGGAAGAAGAGCGTCCGTTCTGCCCACGGTGCGCCCGGGTCCTTCAGCAGCGGCAGCAGGCTGATTCCATCGAGTTTTACGCCGGCGGGAGCCGGGATGCTGCAGGCATCCAGGATCGTGGGCAGAACATCGATATGGGCGGCGAGGCGATCAACGGTCGCCGGGCGGCGCAGGCCCGCGGGCCAGCGCACAAAGCACGGGACACGGATGCCGTTCTCGTACACGGTGCCTTTGAGGCCGTGCAACGGGCCCATGTGGCGGCTGGGCCCCCAGCCTCCGGAGCAGGGGCCGTTGTCGGAGGTGAAAATGACAAGCGTGTTTTGTTCGAGGCCGAGATCCTGCAGGGCACGGCGCAGTCGGGCGAAGATGGCGTCCACGGAGTGCACCATACCGCAAATCCGTGCGGTCTTTCCGTCGAGCGAGGCGGCTTTGAACGGCGCGGCGAATTCGTCCGGGACCTGGAGGGGTGTGTGGATCAGATTTGCTGGCAGATACAGGAAAAACGGGCGAGAATGGTTCTGTTGCACGAACTCGATGGCGGCCGTCGTGAAGACGTCCATGCAGTAGCCGCTGCAGCGCCGCGCCCGACCATTGTGCAGCAGTTCGGGGTTGAAGTACTGCTCCGCCCGCATGGCCGCTCCGCGGAAGACGAGCGATTCGTCGAAGCCCTGCGCATTGGGAGCGTGCGGGCCGTCATCGCCCAGGTGCCACTTGCCGAAGATACCCGTGGCGTAGCCCGCCTCTCTCAACACCTCCGCGAGTGTGACCTCTGCGGGGTCCATCCGCGATGCCGCACCGAAGACGTCCGCGACCCCGGTTCGGAAGTTGTAGCGACCGGTTATGATCGAGGCGCGGGTCGGCGCGCAGACTGGGTTTACGTGAAATCGTGCCAGTTCCACGGACGAGCGGGCGAAGGCGTCGAGGTTCGGCGTCTTCACGTGCGGATTGCCGTGGACGCCGAGATCCGCCCAGCCCTGGTCATCGGTCAGGAAGATCACCACGTTGGGCCTGGCCGGGCCAGACGCGGGTGCAGCGTGGACGTGGCGAGCGGTGTCGGGGAAGACGCCGACCGTGACGAGGACTGTCCAACTGATTGTGCTGCGCATCGCGTTCTCCCGCATCGCATCCAGGCCGGTGATGCTATGCACGCCACGCGCGGGTCACAAGGTGAATGGAGTGTCGCGGCGGCCGGTATAATCGCGCGATCATGCTGGTGAGAACTACTCCTCTCATCCTGTTGCAGCGGGCAGTCCTGATTATTGTGCCGGCGCTGACCGCGGCTTCGTCCTTGGCGGAAGTGGTCCGGATGGAGGTGCTGGAGCGGCGGTCGGTAGCGGACGGCTTCGCATTCGGATCGGCGGGGGCGTACGAGAAAGTTGCGGGGCGGCTGCAGTACCGCGTGGATCCGGCGGCTCCGGCGAATGCCCGCATCACGGATCTGGCGCACGCGCGCCGTGATGCTGACGGCGCGGTGACATTCACGGCCGATTTTTACCTGCTCAAGCCGGTGGATTCGGCACGTGGGAACGGACGGCTCCTGTACGACGTAAACAACCGCGGGGACAAACTGGCAGTTGCGGCGTTCAACGGGGCGCGGAGCAACGATCCGGTGACGCCGGCCGACATGGGCGACGGCTTCCTGATGCGCCGGGGGTACGCGATCCTGTGGACCGGCTGGAATGCGGATGTCGAGCCGGGCGACGGGCGATTGACGATCGATGTGCCGGAGGCAATCGGACCGGAGGGGCCCATCACGGGGCGGATCTACACGGAGATCTGCACGACGCGGCCGAGTGCGAGCGAACCGCTCGTTGGCGGCAGGACGCGGGTGTACCCGGCGATCGAGAAGGAGGGGGCGCGTCTCATGATGCGGGCGCGCCGCGCGGACCCGGGTGTCCTGGTCCCGCTGGACGCGTGGTCACTGGCGCGAATGACGCCGGGCGGGCCGGTACCCGATGCGACCAGTTTGCTGATCAACGGGGGTTTTCGCCCGGGGTGGCTTTACGACCTCGTGTACGCGGCGCGAGGGCCGCGGGTGTCGGGACTGGGCTTTGCGGCCGTTCGAGATGCGATCTCGTTCTTCCGATACGCGCGCGGTCTGCCGGACAACCCGCTGGCGGGGCAAATCACGCACGCGTATGCGTTCGGTATCTCGCAGTCGGCACGGTTCCTTCAACACTTCCTCTACGAGGATTTCAACGCCCACGAGCAGGGGCGCCCTGTGTTTGACGGCGTGTTTGCGCACGTCGGAGCAGCGGGCCGGACGCTGCTGAATACGCGGTTCGGCCAGGTCACGAGGCATGGGAGTCAGCACGAGGACAATCTCTTTCCGGTGGACGTGTTTCCCTTCACGACCACACCCGAGCGCGATGCCGTCACAGGTGAAGAGGGGGATTGGCTGGAACGCTGCCGGGCGGCCGGCCATCTGCCGAAGATCGTGCTGACCTGCACCTCGACGGAGTACTGGAACCGCGGACAGTCGCTGCTGCACACGGATGTTGGAGGCACGCGCGACGTCGAGCTGGATCCACACGTGCGGCTGTACCACATTGCGGGCGGCCACCACCTGTTCTCGACACCGCAGGGGCCCGGAATCCGCCAGTACCCGGTGAACGGGCTGAATTACCGGCCGGTTCTGCGGGCGCTGCTGGTGGCGCTGGACGCATGGGTCTCGCAGGATAAGCCGCCGCCGGCGAGTCGGTACCCGCGGATCGCGGACGGGACTCTGATCGCGCCGGAGGAGTACCGCCGGAGGTTTCCGGCGATCCCCGGCGTGGAGGTGCCTGTGGCGCTGTACGTGCCGCGACGTCTGGACGCCGGGCCGCGGTGGAACCGGCTCGGCATCATGGATGAGGCGCCGCCGAAGGCGGGGGAGCCGTACCGCGTCCTCGTGCCGGCGATCGATCGGGACGGAAACGAGGTCGCAGGCGTCCGGCTGCCCGACGTGGCAGTCCCCGTCGCCACGTATAGTGGGTGGAACGTCCGGGCGGCGGAATACGGCGCGCGCGGGGCGCTGACGCGGTGGGAGGGCTCGCAATTTGACTTCCCGCAGACGCCGGAGGATCGGGCCCGCGAGCAGGACCCCCGCTCGTCGGTCCTGGAACGGTACCCCGAGCGTGCGTCATACCTGGCGCGGCTGTCGGGGGCGGCGGACGCCCTCTGCCGCGCGCGTTTTCTGCTCGAGGAGGATGTGACGGGTATGATCGGTACGGCGGCCGCGCGTGCGCTGTGGGACGAGGAGGATGCCCGGGGTGCACCGGCTGCCGAGCCGTCCGCGCCCGTGCCGGCGGCCCGGTGACCACCGCGGGGGCAGTTGGCATGTCGGAATCCGTGTCGGTCCTTGCGGTGGCGTGGTTGCAGGGGCTCTACTTCGCGGTGACGGGTATCTGGCCGCTGATCAGCATCTCCACGTTTCAAAAGGTGACCGGCCCCAAGCACGACCTGTGGCTTGTCCAGACGGTGGGCGTGCTGATCACGGTGATCGGCGCGACGCTGATCTACGCGGCTGCCCGCCAGATCGTCGATACACCTACGGCCTTCCTGGCGGTGTGCTCGGCGGCCTCGCTGGCGGCAGTGGATGTGGTCTTCGTGGCCCGGCGGATCGTCCCTCGGATTTACCTGGTGGATGCGGCGGCGGAGGCGGTGCTTATTCTTGCCTGGATCGGGGGACTGCTGGTCGCTGCTCCCCGTTGAGGTGTTGCCCGCCCGGGTGCCACTGCGGAGCGCGCGGCCGGGCTTGACCACCCCGGGGGCAATCCATATCCTTGACTTTCTGGACATCCCCGTGTTTCCCGCGGAAATGTCGCTCCGGCGCGAGGGTTTCCTGTTCCTCATCAAGGAGATAGCTGAGATGGCGGTTCGTGTCGGCATCAATGGCTTCGGTCGCATCGGTCGGCTCGTGTTCCGGTCAGCGATGGAAGATAAAGAGATCGAGTTCGTGGGCGTGAACGATCTCGTCCCCTCGGACAACCTGGCGTACCTGTTGAAGTACGACTCGACGCACGGCCGGGCCACGGCTGACATCAAGGCGGACGCCAACGGCTTCAGCGTGGGCTCCCGGCACGTCAAGTGCGTGTCGGTCAAGGATCCCGCGGAACTGCCGTGGAAGGACCTGAAGGTCGACTACGTCATCGAGTCGACGGGCCTGTTCACCGCCCGTGAAGGGGCCACCAAGCATCTGACGGCCGGGGCGAAGCGCGTGATCATCTCGGCGCCGGCCAAGGACAAGGACATCCCGACGTTCGTGATGGGCGTCAACCACGAGAAGTACAACAAGGACAAGGACACCATCGTCAGCAACGCGAGCTGCACGACGAACTGCCTGGCGCCGATCGTCAAGGTCGTGCTCGACAACTTCGGCATCGTCGAGGGGCTGATGACGACGGTGCACGCGATGACGGCAACGCAGCCGACGGTGGACGGCCCGAGCAAGAAGGACTGGCGCGGCGGGCGCGGTGCGAGTCAGAACATCATCCCGAGTTCGACGGGCGCGGCGAAGGCGGTGGGCCTGTGCATCCCCGAGGTGCAGGGCAAGCTGACGGGCATGGCGTTCCGGATCCCGACGCCGGACGTGTCGGTCGTGGACCTGACGGTCCGGACCGAGAAGGCGGCGTCCATGGAAGCGATTAACGCTGCCATGAAGAAGGCGTCCGAGACGAGCAT
>CAZJTF010000457.1:0-4766 GCA_964548565.1 uncultured Planctomycetales bacterium
GTACGGGTATGTCAGGCCGCCATCCACTGATAGTCGGATGTTGACCTGGCTGCAGCTCACCGGTGACAGGTTCGTGCTGGCCACGTTCCACGTCACCGTGCCGCTGCCGGACCAGTTCACCGCTGCATTCGGGCTTGTGACGCGGAACGGCCCCGCCGAGCTCGTGACGGTCAGCATCGTGTCGTCCGTGTCCACGCCTCCCCCACCGGCCCGGTTGTCACGTACCGTACAGCGCATCAGAAGCGTCCGGCTCGTCGTGGGCAGCAATTCACCCTTCGGCGTCGTGTTGTTCAGCAGATCCGTCAGGCGCGGGAATGTCCGCGAAGGGCTCGTCGTCGGTAGCCACGAACGGAAGATGGGGCTGCTCCCGTTATCGCCCGCGCTGAGCGCCGCCCGCGGACCCAGGTCCACCTGTTCCCAGCAGTACGTCAGCGCATCCCCGTCGGGGTCGCTGCCCGTCGCGGTCAGCACAAACGGTGTTCCGTAGGGGATCGTGTAGTTCGGTCCTGCGTTCACGTTGGGCGGCGTGTTGCCGGTTGGAGTGATGGTCGGGCAACCTCCCCCCGAGCCCGTCGTGATGTAGTCGCGGATCTTCTCGTAGCTGATCGCGTGGTAGTAGTAGTCGCGCGCCGACTGGAGGTTGTCCACGCCGCAGAGTCCGGCGTAACTCATGATGGTGGAACCGCTGCCGGGCTCACACGCGGTCTCCGAGCCCCACTGATCGGCGGAGCAGTTTCCGTTCGAGCCGTTCCAGGTGTGGTGCGAGCCGAACTGGTGGCCCATTTCGTGGGCGGCGATCTCCACCACGAATGCATCGCCGATCGGATTGCCCAGCCCGGAGGCTGCCTTGGCCTTCCAGCCGGTCAGGCAGGCGATCCCCGGGAACGTCACGCCGCCGCCGGCCGTCGAGAAGACGTGGCCTATGTCGTAATTTGCCGAGCCGATGACGGCGTCCAGGTTGTCCTGGTTCTCACTCATCATCGTGCTGTTGTTGTTCCCGGTGTACGGATCCGTCGCCGCGTTCGTGTAGATGATCAAGTTGTTGTTCGCGACGAGTTGCAGGCGGATCGCGAACTCCCTCTCGAAGATCCCGGAAATGCGGTTCACAGCCGTCGTGACGGCCGCCAGGGCCTGGGAAACCGTACCCCCATGGTACTGCGTGTACTCTCCGGTCGTCGCGACGGCGATGCGGTATATCCGCAGGTCGCCGCCGGAACTCCCCGACCTCATCGGCGGGTCACTCTGCAGGGGCCCCGTCTCGTCGTCGGTATAGCAGGTCCAGGCAGCCGCCTCGGCGCTCACGTCGCTCCGGTAGAAGCTCACGTACAGGTCCGTCTGCCCGCGCGTGTAAGGATTCACGACGACGGTTGAGCCGGAGGAAAGCACGAAGGCATGGAAGCCGGCGGGCGTCCAGTCAAACCGTACCGAGGCGGACGGATCATCCAGACCCTGCCCCACGTACGTTTTGATTTCCGGGAACTTCCTCGCCAGTTCGGGCGCCATGACCGACGATGCGACGTACGAGAAGCGCTGATATGAGCCGTCCGGCATCGGCAACGTGATCACGGCCCGGGAGTGTCGTGCATGCACGATCGCCTCGCCGGGCGCGGCAGCCAGCGATCTCTTCATGCCTGCCTGTTCCAGCCGCGTCAGCCGGTACCCACGGAGCCCGCTCCAGGGGTTCGGCGCGCCAGGCGCCCGCTGTGGAAGCGGAATATCCTCCCAGAGCCCGTCCGGCGAAACACGCGAGCCCTGGGCTTTCAACGCGTTCGCTCCGCCCAGTGCGAGCAGAGCGGCAAGGGCAACTGAGGTGATGCGCATTCTTCCTCTCCTGGCACAGATCGCCTGGTGCGCGGTTAAGGGGAGGTTGTGCCGCACCTCAGACCGGATCGTTGCGTGAAGGGGCCGGAAATCGACCGGAATTGAGTACAGACCGACCGTCGCAGTCATCGAATCCCCGGCAGACATCAAGAAACTTCTACGGGCACGCGCGCAGCGTTCCTGCCTTCGCCCGGCTTCAGTGTACCAGAGTGACGCCACGCTTCGATGCCCCCGACACCAATCATGTCGGAAGAAGCGTTCCGGTGCATCACTACGCCCAGCTCTTATCGGCGCTTCTATGCACTCGGGAATCCGCGGCGCAGCACATAATGTGGTGCTCCGCGATCTTTGCGGGCTGCATCGCAGCCGGTACCATCTGCCGGACGACGTACCTGCCGTCCGGATTCTGTGAAAGGAGAGTGCGGTGGCCGTCAGAGATCCTCTGGTGTCATGCATTTCGGCGGTGTTGCTGGCTTCTCATCTGCTGCTCTCCGGTGCCCGAGCTGCTGCCGCCGACAGCGTGCGTCCGAACGTGCTGTTCCTGCTGACCGACGACCAGCGTGCGGACACGATCCGGGCGCTGGGTTGTCCTGCCATTCGCACGCCGGCCCTCGACACGCTGGCGGAGCGTGGATTCTCGTTCACGAGCGCCTACTGCTTCGGCAGCAACGCCCCGGCCGTCTGCCGCCCCAGCCGCAATATGCTCATGAGCGGGCGCACTTACTTCCGTTGGGAGGGTCCGTACGCGTCGGGCGAGGAACCCAACCTGCCGGTCTCGATGCGTCAGGCCGGGTACGCGACGTATCACTACGGCAAGCGCGGGAACACGGCACTCCTCATCCAGGACAAGTTTGAGACGAGCAAATACCTGAAGGACGACGCCGCGCGGACGGACGGCGAGCCGGGGAAAGCGATCATAGACGATGCAATCGCCTTTATCCGGAACGGCCGCGACGAACGACCGTTCTTCATGCTGCTCGCTTTTGCCAATCCGCACGACCCCCGCATCGCCGCGCGGCATTACCTCGATCTCTACGAGCGCGAACGTATTCCGCTGCCGCCGAACTACCTGCCTGTCCATCCATTCGACAATGGCGAGATGACGGTGCGAGACGAACTCCTCGCGCCCTGGCCGCGGACAGAGTCCGAGATCCGGCGGCACCTGCACGAGTATTATGCGAGCATCACCGGACTCGATCACCACATCGGGCGGCTTCTGCAGGCTCTCCGCGAAGAGAAGCTGTACGACAACACGATCATCGTGTTCACGTCGGACAACGGCCTCGCCATCGGCAGCCACGGGCTGATGGGTAAGCAGAGCGTTTACGAGCACAGCGCGCGCGTTCCGCTCATCCTTGCCGGGCCGCGAATCCCGAAAGGATGCAGCGACGCGTTCGTGTACCTGATGGATCTCTACCCGACTCTCTGCGAGATGGCGGGGACAGGCGTACCGGAGGGGCTCGATGGCAGAAGCCTCGCGCCGGTCATCCAGCGCCGCAGCGACAGTGTTCGTGACACCGCCTTTTACGCCTATCGCGATGTGCAGCGCGCGGTGCGCAGCGGACGATGGAAGCTGATCCGCTATCCCCGGATCAATCGCTCGCAGTTGTTTGATCTGCAGGCGGACCCGCACGAGATGCGGGACCTGGCCGGAATGCCGGAGCAGGCCGAACGAGTGGAAGAGTTGACCGAGGCACTGCGGATCGCTCAGCGCCGGTACGGCGACACGCTTCCGCTCTCCTCCGACGCACCACGCGATTCGTCGTTCCGTCCGCCAACCGCCGAAACGCTTCGAGCCATGCTCGAGAAGGCGGCGCCGAAGTCGAAGGCGGCGAACTAACCCTGCGTTGCGTCCGCAGCGGATTCATGGGCCTTCCGCCCGTAGACCTTCTCGTACGCGCGGCAGTACGGGCACATGTTGCCCTCGACTCTCTTCACGAACCAGAATGCCAGGCCGCGCTGCTTCGAACGCGCGCGGCGGCAGACGGGACATTGAAGACAGCGCTGGGCCCTTCGGCGCAACTTCTCATCCGCGGCGGATGCGCACATGTCGAGGGCTCCACCGCGAGGCTTCATCGCTTCGGCAATGGCGGCCGCGCTGCCGAGTCGCCCATGCAGGGACAGTCATCCGGAAAGTGAATGTCCAGGGCCAGTCCTTCGACACTCAGGATCCGGGTTCGTTCGGCAAGGGCATAGGCAGACGCCTCCTCGCGGGAGGCGAACGACTGGGTTTGGTCACGGGTGCCATTCCCACGGCACCGGAAAACAACCCAACTCTTCAATTCATCATCACGGAGAACGCACAGGTCTCCGACTGGCTCTCTCATGAACGACTCCTCTCAGCCGGCGGCAGCGTGCTCGCGCAGGTACCGGTCGATCGCGCCGGCGACGCGTTTCCCGTCGCCCATTGCCAAGATAACCGTCGCGGCGCCCCGTGCAATATCTCCCCCGGCAAATACCCCGGGCTTGCTCGTCATCCCGTTCTCATCGATTTCGATGTAGCCCTTCGGGCTGAGCTTCAGATCCGGCGTGGTCTGCGTCAGCAGCGGATTGGCTCGGGTACCGACTGCCTCCACCACGATCTGGCAAGGGATCTCGAAATCGCTGCCCGGGACCGGCACCGGTCGCGCGCGCCCGGAGGCGTCGGGTTCGCCCAGTTCCATCCGAACACACCGGAGCGCCCGGACCCAGCCCTTCTCGTCGCCGAGAATCGCGACCGGATTCGTGAGCATCTGGAACTGGATGCCCTCCTGTTCCGCGTGATGGACCTCCTCGATGCGGGCGGGCATTTCGGCGCGCGACCGCCGGTACACGAGCGTCGCGGGGTCCGCGCCCATGCGGCGCGACGTCCGGACGGCGTCCATGGCGGTGTTGCCGCCGCCGATGACGCAGGACTGCCGGGCCCGCAGAACCGGCGTATCCGACTCCGGGTTGTACGCCCGCAT
>CAZJTF010000458.1:0-4758 GCA_964548565.1 uncultured Planctomycetales bacterium
GTCATCAGCGCGCTGGGTGACCGCTTTGACTTCCTCGCCTTCTACACGGATTTTCGCATCGACCGGCAGGAAACCGGCTCCTCGTTCTCCGGCGCGATCGGCAACAAGGTGCAGAACGCCGTCCCCGTGTTCCACCAGCCGGCGGACTGGGGCAGCGCCGGACAGCTCCAGGGCGTCCAACTCGTCAACTGGATCGCCACGCCGCTGGCTGCTCCCTCCGGGGCCGACCTCTCGGGGCCGTACACCGAATATAGGCGCGAGGTCGCGCTGCTCTGTCACGAACTCGGCCACCGCTGGCTCTCCATTGCTTCGGCTGTTTCGGGTGGACAGACGATTCCGATCAGCGATCCCGCGCCGCACTGGCTGCAGGGGCTGCACGCACCGGCCCTGGTCCCCGCGAACTCGCCCACCGACGCGTCGTTCATGGGCGGATCGTACTGGCAGGACAACGGGAACGGCACGTTCACAAACCTGACGCAGCCATTCTTCGTGGCCGGCGGGTACTCGCCGCTCGACCTCTATTACATGGGACTGCTCGCGCGGCAGGACGTGCCGCCGTTCTTTTTGGTGGAGAACGCCGCGTTCAGCCACACAGACGGGCAGGGGCGACCCGTCTACACCGGCCAGCGTCGCAACCTGACGGTCGACGATGTGATTGCCTATTCGGGACCGCGCCTGCCGGAGTTCGCGAACTCGCAGCGCGTCTTCAACATTGGCCTGATCGGTGTCGTGCAGAGCGGTTTCCCCCCGAGCCCGATGATACGAGATCGGCTCGACGGCATCGCCCACGCGTTCACCCGTTTCTGGACAAAGTCGACCGCAGGCGCAGGGGTCATGCATGCGGTTATCCGGGGTGACAGCGATGACGACCGGGACATTGACGCCGACGACCTCGCTGCCTTTCGGGCGTGTGCGACGCGCGCGGCAGTTCCGCAGCCGGTTGCGGCCTGCCGGTCAGAGTTTGATTTCGACGAGGACGGCGACGTCGACCTGAGCGACTTCGGCCAGATCCAGGCGTGCGTTAGCGGTTCACCATGAGAAGAGGGCCCGCCTCAGCCGTCCATTGCCCGTGACAGATCCGCGATCAGGTCTTCGGGATCCTCGAGGCCGACGGATACGCGGAACACGCCGTCGCCGGCCCACGCGCGGTAGCGACGCAAATGCTCCGGCGTCATGCGGAACGAGCTCTCGTTCACTTCGTCCGTCGGAATGTAGAAGATCAGGCTGCGATGGTGCCCCAGGGACACCGCATAGTGCATGATCTTCAACTGGTCCGCGAATCGCTGGGCCAGCTTGCGCGGTTCCTTTGCCTGGAACGACACCATTCCCGACATGTTCGCCATCTGCCGCTGTGCGAGCGCGTGCTGCGGGTGCGACTCGAGACCCGGGTAAATGACACGGTTCACGAGCGGGTGGTTCTCGAGCCAGCGCGCGATCTGCAGCGCGCCGGCGGCGTGGGCCGTCATCCGCAGGGGCAGCGTCGCCATGCCGCGCATGATCAGCCAGGCATTGAACGGGCTGAGGATACCGCCCGCGCGGATCGTGTCCTGGCGCAGGCTTCCGAGCCGCGCGGCCGAGCCGAGCACCGCGCCGCCGATCGCGTCGCCGTGCCCGCCGATGTACTTGGTCAGCGAGTGGAGGACGTAATCCGCGCCCAGGTCCAGCGGGCGGAGTGCAATCGGCGTTGCGAATGTCGAGTCGACGGACAGCACTGCACCGGCCGCGTGCGTGATCTTCGCCACCGCCTCCAGATCGGTGAGACGAAGGATGGGGTTGGCCGGCGTTTCCGCGTGGACCAGGCGGGTGTTGGGACGCAGCGCCTTCCGCAGGTCATCGGGATCCGACAGGTCGGCGGCCGTGACTTCCACGCCCAGCTTCGGCAGCGCGCCCCGGGCGAATTCCGCCACGCCGGCGTAGGCAACGTCACTGAGGACGAGGTGATCGCCCGTCTTGAGCAGGTTGAGAAGCAGCGTCGTGGCGGCCGCCATGCCGCTGGCGAATGCGACGCAATCCTCCGCATTCTCCAGGCTCGCGAGCTTCATCTCGAGCTGGCGCACGGTCGGGTTGAGCCAGCGCGTGTATGTAAACGGCGTTTCCGAGGTCATCGCGGTGGCCGAGAACTTCGCCTCGGCGTCTTCGATGACGAATGTCGTGGACATGACCAGGTTCGGAGCAGAAGCTTTCGTGACGGGGTCCGGGCCCTCGCCGGCATGAATGGCACGGGTCCGAACCCCCTTCATGACGTTCTCGTCGTGCACAGGCGACCTCCTTGTCCACAATGGTATCAGGCTTCGGCTGGAGAGCTACTCCGGCGGACTGCGGCCTGTGGGAGGGACCGGAGGGGGTGGAGCGGCACCGTTCGGGGTGACAGAGTCGCAGGCGGCATCTAACGTGGGGGAACCTGGAGGAGCATCCGGATGAATGCACGCGAGCGGGTGGCGGCGGCCATGCGACATGAGCCGGTGGACCGAGTCCCGGTCATGTGCCAACTGGCACTGGGACACTACTTCATCAACAGCACGAGGAACCCCATTGAGATCTGGTTCGACAGCGTCGCATTTGCGCGGACGCTGGCAGAGTTCCAGGAGCGTTACCGGTTTGACGGGTTTCTGATCAATCTACCTGGCCGGCCGGCGAACTGGCGCGAACACCTGGTCTCGTGCGAGACGACGTCAGAAGGCCAGCGGCTGTGCTGGCGGGGCGGGCTCGAGACCATCGTGCCGCCCAACGACAACCCGCACACCTTTCTGGCGGATCGGACGCCGCTGCCGCGTGCGGATGCTCGGACGGTGGACCCGGATGATCCCGGGACGTACCGCTTGGCGGGTTACGTCTGGAATACCTGGCACGCTCCGATGCTGTGGGACATTCCGGATCCAGCCGATCTCTCGGACCCGGCGAGCTATCCCGAGTGGCTGACGCTGGGGCTACGGACGGCCCGCGCGATCGCCCCCGGTGTCTCCGTGCACATGGAGGTCTTTTCGCCGTTCACGCACCTGCTCGAGCTGTTCGGATACCAGGCGGCGCTGCTCGCGCTGATCGACGCGCGGGAGTTGTGTCACATCCTGCTCGACCGCCTGACCGGTCACGTCATCGCACAGGTACAGCGGTACGCCGCGTGCGAACCGGACGCCATCCTCATCAGTTCAGCGTTCGCCGGTGCGGGGTTCATCAGCCGTCGGATGTACACCGAGTTCGTGGTCCCTTACGAGAAACGTGTCGTTGACGCCATCCACCGCCATGGACTGCCGGCGTATGTGCACACGTGCGGCAAGATCGGGGATCGCCTCGACCTCATGGGGGAGAGCGGGATCGACGGAATCGACACGCTCGACCCGCCGCCCCTGGGCACGGTGGATCTCGCAAAGGCGAAGGCGGCGTTCGGAACGCGATTCTTTTTCAAGGGGAATCTCGACGCGGTGAACGAAATGCTGCGGGCCGAGGACGCGACCTTCGAGCAGGCTGTACGGCAGCGGCTGGCGATCGGCGCGCCCGGTTCCGGGTTTATCCTGTCGTCGGCCTGCTCCGTCGCTCCCGGTGTGAAGCCGGAACGGCTCCAACGCATGGTGGAGCTGGCGGAAGAGGCGAGCCGCTCCAAATAGCCGTGGGGTGTGCAGGCCGGCCACTGGCTGATGCGGATCGACTGACCGGCCGACGCGTTCTGCGCCCGGCGGTTGACGGATACCTCTGAAATCGTGCCAAGCGGCGGAATGTGGAGCCTGATCACGGACGGCAGGTGCCGGAACCGGGGCTCGAACGCGACGCGGAGACGCTTGCCATCGTTTTCGAGCTAAAAACGGAGCGTAACCGGGCCGAATTCCGTGGGAATCCGCTCGAAGGCTGTTTCACGGTCCGAGCGGAGCCACGCCAGCGGCACCATCCGTAGAAGATGGAGCTCTCCGGGCGTGATCTGGTCGTGATGTCGTAGAGCCGACGGTTCAGTCCCGCGCGGAAGTAGCGCAGCGCGGACCGCATGCGGTCGTCATCGGCGGTCATGAGCTCGCCATAGACGAGGAACAGCGGCCCCGTATCGAGGTAGAACGGGTGCTTGAGGTCGCCGCCTTTGTGGAGAGCGGTGGGAATGAACCGGTACGTGCGACCGTCTGTACGGTTCCAGGCTCGTCGGGCCCGGCAGTTCGCCGCGTCGGGACGGCAGGAACGTGAGCTGCACGCCTTGACCGCGACCCGGTTTCGCAATGATGGTGCCGTTGTAGAGCGCATTGAACCGGAGCGGGTGGTCCTTCCAGCCGATGGGGACCCAGGTGTTCTCCATCTCGGGCCACCACTGCGAAGCGACCTGGACATTCGGCTCCGGTGGTTCGGCTGCCGAAGCGCACATGCCGGGCAGGGTGCAGCCAATCGCCGCCAGAATTGGCACGTTGCGTCGGCTCATCATTCGCATGTTCTTGCTCCAGGCGTTCAGCCGCCAGGCAACCAGGCGATCAAAACACAGCAGGTCCGGCTCAGCCCAAAGAACGGGATCAGAATGTAAGAAGGGCCACTACGTCTGGCCCTCCGCTTCCGCACCGGCAGGGCGGTGCCGGCTGAGCGCGTATTTGCGGATCTGGAACCGCGGCGCGCCGAAATTGATCAACAGGCCGTGCTCAATTCCCGTGGCGCGGAGATAACCGAGGATCTGCGCGACGTGTTCATCGGTGAGAGCTCTGCACGCCTTCAGTTCTATGAGAAGCGTCTGCTCGACGACCATGTGCGCGTTCCGGAAATTTTGACCACTTTTTTCCGGATATTCTGACCACC
>CAZJTF010000459.1:0-4750 GCA_964548565.1 uncultured Planctomycetales bacterium
ACACGCTCCCGTGGCAATCCTGCTCGTTGGAACGGCGGTCCTGATCGCCGAGGATTCCCAGCGGTTCGGACCCGGTCTGCAGTTTTCGTCGCCAATGCCGACCGCACCGACCATGCCTTCACCGCCCCCGCCAAATTCCGGGCCAAACTCGCAGGCGGCCCGGGACTATGCCGCGGCGATGAAGGACTACATGGCCGCACAGGCGCGCTACCAGCAGGAGATGGCCGCCTGGAACGCGGAGTACCAGCGGGCCTGGCAGGAACATCGCCGCAACCGCCCTTTCATGGCGCGATATGGGTACGTCATCGCCATGAATCTCGGCATCGTCACAGGCGTTTGGGTTCTGGCTGCACTGTTGCGAGGATTGGCCAGCCGCCCGGTGGCGGTCGTCGAGCGTCCGCCGATCTGCGAGGCTTGCGGCTACAACCTGACGGGCACGGCCCGCGAGGGACGCTGTCCCGAATGCGGGCGTCGAGTGGAGGAGTCGCTTTTGCCGGAGGTGCGCCCCGGAACGGCATGGGAGCGGCGGCGCGAACAGGGGACTGTGCGTGCATACCTGCGCACGCTCGCCGACACGCTGGTTCTTCCGTCCGCGCCGGGGGAGAAGATGCAGGTATTCGCCTTCCGCAATGATGCCTGGCGGATCCTGGCCCTGCATCTCTCGTTGGCATTCGTCATCGGGGCGGCGGGCGTTTCGACGATGTTCTGGATTGAGATTGGAGGCAATGCCCAGGGCTTCATCGAGTACCAGGAGGTGTTCGGGGTCGTGGCCCCGCTGGCCTCAGCCATGGCCACGTCCGCCGGCTTCGGCTGGCTCTGTGCGTGCGCCGTAGGGGTTGCCGCGACCTGCCAGCCGCGCGTCGAACGGAACCTCGCAAACGCGGCCGCGCGGGTGGGGGCGCATCACAGCGCGTTTCTCGTCTTCTGGATGACGCTGGCGGCGCTCGAGGGCATGCTCTTTTTCGAGCTCGAGCGCGAGAAAATCCTGACGCCCATTTCGAAGGCACTGCGGATTGACGAGTTCGTGCTGGTCTTCGCATCCATCATCGGACTGCACATCGCAATGGCCGGATGGTTCCTCCTGCTCATCTGGAAAGGAACGACGGCCGCCCGGTTCGCCAACCGCTGACGGCCGTCGTCTCAGGGACAGTGCACGACGCGTTGCCGCGTCAGGTCTCGGCCTCCGACGGGCTTCTCAACTCGCCCGGATCATACGAGGACCACTGGTTTTCGCCCTTCGGGACCGCCTGGCTGATCTCCTGGCTGCGAAGCTTGCTCAGCTCCTTGTTGATCGACTCGACGGCTTCGGGCGTTCGCGTCGTGCCGGCGACGGGCGCGTCAATCAGCCCGCGCGTCTGCAGCACCTCACGCTGCGGATTGTCGATGTAGACCCACTCGCCCTCGTCCCAGGTGCCGCCTCCCCGGTTCCACGGGCCCCGCACCTCCGGGCCATCGGACAGGTTGAAGTAGGTATGCGTAAACCGCGGGTCACCCTGCAGAACGCCCGGCGGGAAGTTCGGCGTGATGTCCGCGAGCGCTGCATTGAACATCTGAAAATGCGCGATCTCGCGGGTCATGAGGAACTGCAGGCTCTCCTTGACCAGCGGATCATCGGTGAACTGCAGAAGGTATTCGTAAACGATCTTGGCTCGCGACTCAGCACCGATATTGGAGCGCAGATCCACTGTCAGGTCGCCGTTCGCGTTGATATACGTGCCGGAGAACGGATTGCCGCGGGCGTCGGTCGGCATCGGTCCGCCGCCGGCTTCGACGGCAAAGTGCGGGTTGATGTGCGCGACGTCGTGGAGCATCTGCTCCTTCATGGTGGCGTCCTTGACCAGTTGCACCACCGCGCTGCGTTCGGCGGCGTCCTTCAGCTTGCCGTTCACGCCGTCGAGCAGCATCGTGATGGTCGCGCCGACGATTTCGAGGTGGCTGAACTCCTCGCTGGCGATGTCCATGAGCAGGTCGTACTTATCCGGGTAGGGCTGCCGGCACGCGAACGCCTGGACGAAGTACTGCAGGGCGGCCTTGAGCTCGCCGTTGGGACCGCCGAACTGCTCGAGCAGCAGGTTCGCGAAGCGGGGATCCGGCTCCGAGACGCGCGCGTTGAACTGCAGCTGCTTGACGTGGTGAAACATGTCGTTCTCCTGATGAGGAACCGACAGAGCAGGCTCGCTCCGGCGGCGGGAAGCCCCACGACCCAGCGTGAGCCTTGCGGGTCGGGCCACAGGTAACCGGGCGGACGTCGTGCGCCGACATGGAACCATTCGCCGCCCGAGGGCCGATGTCAACTGCTGCCTGAAAACCTCGGGAGCACTCAACCGCGCAGCGTGAGTTGCTGCGCGTTCAGGAAAGCGATGAAGCTGCCGCGGAAGTCCTGGATGTCCTGCTCGGTCAACGTGCGTGTCGGTTCGCCGATGGTGGCGCGGAAGGTGAAGCTCCGCTGTCCCGCCGGGATGGAGCCGCCTTCGTAGCTGTCGACGAACGCGAGCCGTCGAAGGAGCGGATGATCATACGTGGCGAGTGCCGCCTCGATCTCGGCGTAGCGCCGCCGGGAATCGGCGGTGACGGAGAAATCGAGATCGGCCTGGGGATACACGGGGACGGGCGCGAGCTTGCGCTCAGCGCGCCGGAGGCCGACGACCGCGGTCAGGTTCAGCTCTGCAATCGCAATCGACCAGGCTGCCAGATGCTCGTCCACGCGGCGACGGCAGGCGGAGGGCACAACGCTCAGACGCCCGAGTGGCGTCGTCTGGGAAGAACCGTCTTCAAGCAGGATGGTGGCTGTCTTCACCTCGTGCTCCCAGGTGGTCACCGGCTCGGAGGCGGCAAACGTGAGCTCGCGGCCCAGCAGTTGGAGCGCCCAGGTGCCCAGGTCGGTCTTCAGGCGGCGGACCAGTTCGTCCTCGTGGCTCGATTTGCGCCCCGGTGCGACAAGAACGAGCCCCAGGTGGCGTTCCTCGATGTCTCTGCCGGCGTGCGGGTGAAAGACGCTGCCGATCTCGACGATTTCGAACCGATCGAGGTGCCGACGGTTCTGGTCGGCAGCCGAAAACATGCCGGGAATGAGCGTCGTTCGCAGGCGTGACTGGCCCGCGGCCGCCGGGTTGCGCAGCGCGATTGTCGGGCCGGGCTCGAAACCAAGCACCTTCAGCCACTCGTCGTCGAACCAGATGTAACGGTGGATCTCGCCGTAGCTCATTCCACCGCACAGGAGTGACAGCGTGCGTCGTTCGAGCTGGCTCTCGACGTCCGGTTCGGCGTAGCGCACGGTCACGACCGGTCGCGCCGGCTCGATCGACCCGTAGCCGATGAACCGCGCGACCTCCTCGACGAGGTCCGCTTCGATCGTGATGTCCTTCGTCGCGCGGAAGCTCGGCACCGTGACCTGCAGTGCGCCGTGCGACTCGGTGACGCCGAAGCCGAGTGCCGTCAGGATCCGGCGGATGCGCTCGGGCTCCACCGCGCGCCCGATGTAACGGGCGACGAATTCGGGCGTGATGCGGATCGTCCGCGGCGCGGGGGGAACAGGAAACGCGTCGGAGAGCCGGCTCGTGAGCTTCATGTCCGGCAACTCGGGGCGCGCGAGGTGCACAAATCGCTGGATGGCGAGCACGGTATGGTTCGGATCGAGCGACTTTTCGAACCGGGCGCTCGCGTCCGTGCGGTGGCCGAGGGCGGCCGCGCATCGCCGGATCGTCGCCGGCTCGAAATTCGCGCTCTCGAGCAGCAGCTCGGTGGTGTTCGGCGTGATCTCCGTGTCCGCGCCGCCCATGATGCCCGCCAGCGCGACGGACCGGCGGTTCGTCTGGATCATCAGCGCGCCCGGCGGCAGGGTGCGATCGATGCCGTCGAGCGTACGGAAGGTTTCTCCTGGCGCGGCCACGGCCACTTCGATGCGTTCGATCCCGGCGGCATCAAATGCATGCATCGGCTGGCCGAGCTCCGCCATGATGTAATTCGTCAGGTCGACCAGGATGTCGATCGGGCGCAGCCCGACATGGGCGAGCCGCACCTGCATCCAGAGCGGCGCCGCCTGCGGGCGGACGTTCGCGAACCGCAGCGCGCTGTACCGCGGGCATTTTGAGGCGTCGTCGATGACGATCGGCACATCCGGAAGGCGTTTATCCTGCAGCTCCTCGATCGGCGTGACCGGGTAGCCCCGCAGCGGCTTGTCGAACATGGCCGCGAGCTCGCGGGCGATGCCATAGTGGCCCCACAGGTCCGGCCGATGTGTGATGGACTTGTTGTCGACTTCGATGATCCAGTCGTCAAACAGCCCCATGTCGATCGGCGTGCCGGGTTTCGTCGAAGGCGGCAGCCAGACAGCCCGCTGACCGACGGTTGGGAGCCCGAGCGCGTCGCCCGGCACGATCATCCCCGTGCTCCGCCGCTGGGAGCCGCCGGCAGTGACGGTTTTCTCCTCGACTGTGCCCACGCCGGGCAACATTGCCCCGGGCGGAGCGTAGATGACGCGGTCGCCGGCCTTGAGCCCTTCGGCGATGGTGAGCGTTTCGACGTCACCCGCCGCGGCGCGAATACGGACGTGAAACAGCACGCGCTCGCCCAATACCGGCGCAACGGACAGGACCTCCGCCACGAGCAGCCCCCTGGCGCCGCAGGTCACCTGCTCGACGCCCTCGACCTCCGCTGTCGTGGTGGTAAACCGCTCCGCGAGCGCGCGCGGGTCAATATCACTAGGCAGGTCAACGAAGTCACGAATCCAGTTCAGCGAGATCAGCACGAG
>CAZJTF010000460.1:0-4735 GCA_964548565.1 uncultured Planctomycetales bacterium
CACGCCCCGCAGAGGACTTCCACCTCCAAGATTCACAACATGCTTGGCGCACAAAGAAGACACCGCTGCTTTTCAGCAGCCGGTGCCTTCCGGAGGGGAAAGAAGCCAATGAAGCCCGGTGAGCCCAGAGTGCGGACGTTCCGGGTGGGCGAATATTCTGCCGTCCTCGCCGAATTCCAGCAATACTGTGATTACCCCAAATCGAGCCCCGGCTTGGAAGAGTAACCCCGCTGCCGCTGACTGCCGAAGGTGGGAGTCGAACCCACACGCCCTTGCGGGCAACGGATTTTGAATCCGTCGCGTATGCCAATTCCGCCACTTCGGCGATGGAATGACCAGAGAATTGTGACCGATCGGGCCCGGCCGGTCAACGCCCGCGGGACGGTCCTCCGACCGGCCTCCGAGCGGCTCGAGCGTCACTGATTCGCCGGGCGTGTCGTCGTCGAACGCCCCGTGACCGGCGCGGCCGCCTCGAACTGCCCCGACAGGTTCTCCCAGTCGCCGAACAGCTTGGCGATGTAATCGGCGATGGGGTCGCGTGCCTGCGCCGCCGCACGCTTCAGCCTGGCGCGCAGCCTCTCGACCCGCTCCGCCTCTTCGGGCACGTCAACCAGGTTCCGCAACTCGCCGGGATCGCTCCGCAGGTCGTAGCACTCGTCGAAATCGTCCGCGTTGAAGATGTACTTCTCCCCGTCGCGCGTGACCAGCGCCCGCTGCGAGGAGAGTGATCGGATTCCGTGAAACTCCAGGTAAATGGCGTCGCGCGCCGGCGCCGACGGCCTGTCCTCGAGCAGCGGCAGCAGCGACACGCCGTCGAGCGTCGGATCGGGCGCACCGAGGATGTCCAGAACCGTCGGCATCAGGTCCATGTTGTAGACCAGCTGGTCACACGTCTCCGGGCGCACGCGTCCCGGCCACCGCACGATCATCGGAATCCGGTATGCCTCCTGGTACATGAAACCCTTGTCGAAGAGCCCGCCGTGGCTGCCGGTCATATCCCCGTGATCCGACTCGAACAGCAGGATCGTCTTCTCATCGAGCCCGAGCTGCCGCAGCCGCTCCAGCAACCGCCCGATCTGCGCGTCGATCATCGCGGTGTAGTCGTAGTACAGACCCACGATTTCGCGCCAGCCCGCCCACTCGGCCGGCAGCGCGCGGTAGAAGTCGCGTCGGAAACGCCGGATCGCCGCCGGCTTGTCCGAAAAGTCGTCCACGAAGTTGATCCACGGCTCGATCCGCGTCCGGTCGTGCATCCCGGCGAACTCCCCCGCCGGCAGATGCGGCATGTGCGGCCCCCAGAACTGGCAGATCAGCATGAACGGCTGACCATCGGCGGCGAATCGCTCCAGCATGTCGATGGCGTAATTGCCGAGGTAGTGCGTCGGCGTCGACTCGACCGGGCCATCCCATACGCCGGCTGCCAGCGTCTTGTCACCGGGGTTGCCGTAAATCGGCCGCCGGACGGAGCCGTAGCTGAGACCCCCCCTGTGAAGGTACTGCTCGAAGCCCGCGTCTTTCTTCAGATCGCCGTAGCCCGCGATGTTCATCCCCTCGAACCCGTGATCCGCCGCCCCCAGGCGCGCCCCCACGTGCCACTTGCCCGCGAAACCGCAGCGGTAGCCGAGCGCTTTCAGGCGGTGGTGCAGCAGCATCGTTGGATCCGGCAGCTCGGCGGCGAGTGCGTGGTACAGGTCGCAGTTCGTGCCCATCCCATGCCGGAAGGCGTACCGCCCCGTCAGCATCGAGGCCCGCGCCGGCGTGCACAGGCAGCAGGGCGTGTAGGCGTGCGTAAAGTTGCGGCCTTCGCGGGCGAGCCGATCGATGTGGGGCGTGCGGCAGACGGCATTCCCGTTGCAGCCCGGCGTGTCGTAGCGGAGCTGGTCCACGCCAATCCAGAGGATGTTGGGACGATCGGAACGCGCGCCCGCGTGGGCCCTTGTCGCCCCGGGCACAATCAGCATGAGCAGGCCAATACATCCGATCAAATGACTGCGCATATCCGACCTCCGCAGAATACGATCGACTCGCGACCGTAACCCGATGAACGTCGATTTTCCAGCCAAAAACCGGACCCGCACTTGAGCTCTTCCCCCCCGCCGCAGCGGCGGATACCGTGAGCACCTACTGTCAACGGAGAAGCCACATGCGCGTGCTGACCACAAGCCTGATGATCGCCTGCCTCACCAGCCCCGTCACGTCCACCGGTGCTTCTTTTGATGGCAAGCACTTTGCCGGCGAAGGGGACGTCGAATACCTGCAGCTCCTCGACATCGCTCATCGCATGTTCGTGCCCGATCCCGAGTTTCAGAACATGGCGATGCTGTATATGCCGGCCTGGAACGGACTGGTCGAGGGGCCAACCTGGGATGCCTGGTGGATTCAGAACAGCTATGGCACGACCTACTGCGCGCTGCCCTTCTACCGGGAGCCGTTCGTCACGTGGCTGCAGAACTCGCAGGACCTCTGGTTCGACCAGATGGGCGACGGCAAGCGCACATGGTCGATCAACGTGGCTGGAGCGGTCCGGAACTGGACGCCGCCCGACGGCGCGCTGTGTGACGCCGCCCGCCCGGGCTGGTTCGTCGCCAAGCAGGGTGACGGGCGCGTGGACATTCACGACTGGGGGATGGAATTCACGGCCGCCGGCGTCGTCATGCAGGGGGAGCTGCTCCTGATCGCACGCGACCGTACCGCCATCGCAGAATACCTGCCGAAACTCGAACGCTGCGCGAACTTCATTGAGACGCGCCGCGACCCGAAGAACGATCTCTTCCTCGCGGGGCCGGCCGGCAACCTGCTCGCGCCGAGCTACGCGGGCTGGAAGAAACCGGACGGCACCTACGGCATGGCGTACCTGGCCGGTCTGTCGGTCACGTACATCGCCGCCCTCGACCGGCTCATCGAGCTGGAGAAGATGGCCGGCGCGCCCGACAAGGTCGCGCTCTATACGCAGCGTCGTGACGCCGCGAAACGCGGGCTTGCGAACATCACGACCGAGGATGGCTACCTGCTGCGCTCCATCGACCCCGACGGGACGAAGCACGGGCTCTACGGGGCACACAGGCACGGCTACTTCGAGGCGTCTCCCAACCACGACGCAATCTGTTTCCGCGTGGTGGATGACGCGCAGACCCGGCGGATCTTCGAAAAGATCGCGGGGATTCCGGAGCTGCGCCCGCACGCGTTCATCATTCCGAATTACCCCTCGTACGACGACATGTACGAGGAGCCGAAAGGGCTCTGGGGCTTCGGCACCTGGGTCAACGGCGGCCACTGGTCCACGTGCGAAGCGCGGATGATGATGGCGTACTACCGGCTGGGCCAATACGAGGACGCCCGGCGGTCGATGCGACAGCTCCTCACGTTCGCCAAGCGCTGGCGGATGGATAACCCGCTGACGAAGTTCGGGAGCGACGTCTACCAGCCGAAGGAGCCCGTCAATCTGTGCTACGACACGTTCGGCCCGGCCGCCGGCTTCATCCGCGGGCTGTTCGAGTATCGGTACGACGCAGATGGCCTGACAATCGTGCCGCACATCCCCCCCGGCATCACGCGGCTGCAGCAGCGGTTCCCGACTCGCTTTGGGCAGACACGCATCTACTTGAGAGTCGAGGGCGCCGGCCCGGTCACCAGCGTGCTGGTCGGGCCCCGCCGTCTTGCCGACGTCGCGCCCGACTCCTTCAAGCTGCGGGACGCCGACCTGCCGCCGGAGGGTGCGGTGGACGTCGCCATCGGCCTCGGCGGGCGCGAAGTGAAACCGGGCATCGCCCCCGACCTCGTCCAGTCGGCCGCTCCGCCACCGCCGCCTGCCGACCTGCAGAAGCAGCACGAACTTCTGGAGAGGGTTGCCGCCGCAATGCGACGCGCCGGGCTCGAGAAGACCCGCGAGCGGGCTCATGCCCAGGTCGCACAGGACATGATCGCCGCCGTCGCGGATCGCGACCGGCTGCTCGCCACCGGAGTACTCAAGCCCCTGCCGGAGCCGTCCGCGCCCGCCGCACGGAAGTGCTACGTAGACACGATCAACAAACTCGTCGACGGGCTGGGCAGCGTGCTGAAACAGAGCGCTGCCGACCCGGAGCGACAGAGACTCGGCGCCATCTGGACGGCCGCCACGCAGCCGGATTCGCGAAGATAGGAATCGCCGCGAAAAGACGCAAGAAACGCAAAGAGTAGCTCTTTGAGGAGCTTCTGAGTATTCTTTTTGCGCCTTCTGCGTTTTCTTGCGGCCATTCCCTGTTGTGTCCCGCTTCTGTCGTGGTTGCTGCCGGCAGAGAGCAATGGACGTGTCCGGGTTGTCTGACGTGACGGCCGCTACGCAGCCGGATTCGAGAAGATAGCACTCGCCGCGAAAAGACGCAAAAAACGCAAAGATTAGCTCCTTGAGGAGCTTTTCGGTATTCTTTTTGCACGTTTTGCGTTTTCTTGCGGCCATTACCTGTTGTGTCTTGCTTCTGTCGTGGTACTACCGGGAGAGAGCGATGGACGTGTTCGCGTTATGTGACGTGGTTCGCGAAGCGGGTTTTGCGGCACACAAGTATCTGGGCAGCGGCCACATGGAGAAGATCTATGAAAACTCGCTGGCGCGTCGACTCCGCAACCTGGGATACCGTGCCGAACAGCAGACTCCGATCGTCGTCCGCGACGAGGACGGCACTGTTCTCGGAGACTACTTTGCCGACATGGTGCGGGTTCCGGAAAATCTGAACACCTCCTTTCCGGAAATTATGACCAC
>CAZJTF010000461.1:0-4733 GCA_964548565.1 uncultured Planctomycetales bacterium
TGCCCGTGAGGATCGGCGTCGGTCTGTTGTCCACGTGAACGCGGATGCTGTGGCTCCCGCCCGGACGAACGATGCGATAGAGGTGAAGTGCATCCGTCGTGTCGAACGGGATGGTGTTGCCAGTACCGGCAGCAGCAAGGTTTCCCGCCTTGATTCGATTCGGCGAGAGGTGGACACCGAACGACGTTCCGTCGTCGAGGTAGGTGATCGAGAACGCGTCAGTGTTGCTGTTGGGCTTGATCTGCACGCGCAGTTCCATCGTCACGCCCGCCGCAAACGAGAGGCTCGGGTCGCGGATCCAGATATTCCCCGTTTTTCCGTGATCCGCCGGATTCGTCGCGCGATCCACGGACATGAAACCGACGGAAGGCGTGTTCAGCCGGAACGTGGAGTTCGGCTGGTTCCAGTCGTCGTCAATGGCGCTGTCCCACCGCAGCTGATTCGCCACGTTGTCGGCTGCGCTGTCGACGCCTGTGTAGTGGACGTCCCACGGTTCGGCTCCGGGGTCGAATGCCGTGCACGCGGCCTCGGCACAGGTGACGTGATCGCCCTTGTAGGCCCCGGCGCAGTCTGCCGCTATCGTGAGGCTGCACGTACCATCGACCGCGCAGCATGCCCCCGTGACAGGCTGCAGGCAACTGCTGCTGTCGCAGGTCGTACCGCTTCCCTGCCAGATTCCGCGCGACTCCGCGCAGCTCGCCTGGGATTGCCCGTCCAAACAGGTTCCAGATGACTGGCAGCAGGCACCTTTCTGGACAACGACGCCTTCCAGGTTGTCGAAGGCGCCGGTTGCAGTGTCGAAGTAGCTGAGCTCGTCTACCTTCCACACGCTGGCGATGTTTCCGCCATTGCCCGTGTAATCGCCCCAACCGAGCCACGTCAGGGCAAGCGCGTTGTACTCGCTGGAGGGTGGGCCAGGCACATGGAAGCCCGGCAGATCCGTGTCGAAGTCCGCCGAAACGCTGGCGAGCATTGTGCCCGCAGCGCTGTACAAGCCCAGGGTGAGGACATGCGTCGACCCGTTGTAGCCCATGGCGAGCTGATACGTGTTGGACGCGGGATTCGAGCCCAGGCTGACGATCAGGCCCGCCCGGTAGCCAAAGGAGGTGTTCCCGACGGAGCCGGCCGCGACATCCAGTGCCACATACGACACTCCGTCGGCCCGCCAGTGCCGAAGGAGAGCGCCAAGCACCTGTCGGGTCTGCGGTACCGCTTCCCCGAGAAAGCCGGCGAACTCATACGCCTCCGTCGGCAGGCCATTCAGCGTCGACCAGCTGAACTTGTAGAGTCCGCTGAACGAGTCGCTGCTGCTCTTGACGCCTCCGAGTGCGCGCCCGGCCTTGTCGGGCACGTACGCGGATTCTGTGTTATCCCAATTGGTGATAGTCAGGAAGCCGGCCGCGGGTCCCGCAATCTGATTCTTTCCGGGACCATTCGTGATGACCGCGACGCCGTTCGTGTTGCCGTCGACGTTGAAATCGGCTCGCCAGACCAGCCCGGCATGCACCGGGCCTGCCGTCAGCATCGCAGAGATCAGCAGGTGCAGCCGCGAGGTCTGCAACGTTCCGACTCCTTTGCTCGTCCGCTCTTGAACCAGCCCCGCCGCAGGCGCGCCCCGATTACCGTTCCGTCGTCCTGCCGACGGCATGTTGCTCCGCCCGCTCGACGAAGCTGACGGAACCGCGTTCGATCAGCGTGCCGCGTACCCCCAATGGCTCGGTCGGAGGAGACTTGCCATCGATGATCGCGACCAGCGTTTCCCCTGCGAGTTCGCCGGTGCGGTTGCTGTCCGGCACATAGGTCGTGATCTGAACCGGTGACGGGATCTGCAGTACGTTCTGGCCGTAGGCAATGACCGAGAGGTCGCTGGGGATGCGGAGATCAAGCTGCATGGCAGCTGTCAACACGGCCCCGCAGATCCGCCAGTTCTCGGCAAAAATCGCAGTCGGTCTTGCGGTCGAGAGCACCTCCGTGGCCAATCGCTCGAGCGGTTCGCCGGGGTGAGCGTGGAGAAGAAGGCTGCGGTTGACCGGCAGGCGGGCGGCCTTGAAGACTTCCCGGTATCCGTCAACGAAGATCGCGAATGCCTTCTGATCCACCCAGGACCCGCACAGCAGGGCGATGTCCCGGTGCCCCCGCTCCACGAGGTACTGGACCGATTCGCGTGTGACTTCGCGCACATCCTGCCGGACGAGCGGCACGTTTTCTGCATAAAAACAGCAGGAATATACGATCGGCACGCGACCCACGAGGTTGCGGTAGGGCTCCAGGCAGGGACCGATCGTGCAGATACCCTCAAGGTCCTGCCGCGATGCCAACTGCTCCAGGCGCACCCGGTCGGTCCGTTCGTCGGCGCCGAGACCGAGGATCTGCACCGTAAATCCCTGCCTGGCGAGCGTCCGTTCGATTCCCCGCAGCACCGTGGCGAACGCGAAGTCCTCGTCGACGTGGGAGGCCTGCTCGTTCGAGCAGACCACCGCCACGGAGCCCCGGACGAGGCTCAGCTGCTGGGAAGACTGGATGGAACGTCTCACGAACGTGCCGCGTGCTTTCTCACGTGAGATAAAGCCTTCCTTTTCCAGGATCGCCAGCGCCTGACGCACCGTCACGCGGCTGACGCCGTGCTTTTGCACGAGTTCGTGCTCCGTTCCGAGCCTCTGTCCGGGTCGCAGCCGCTCGGAGGCGATATGGCGGAGCAGGGTTTGCGCCAGGTCGACGTATTTGGGTGCGTAGTCGTGGTGTCCGGAGAGCCAGACCGAGGGTCTGTTCATAGTCCTACCCGCTCTGCTCGACCTGAGGGGGTCCAAAGGCAATATACAGGGCGGAATGCTCCGCTGCAACAGATTTGTCCTAAGTATAGCACAATTTTGGCAGTCTCGTTGCGGCGGCTGTTTTGGGTCCTGGTGAGGTGGAGTAGCCTTTGGCAGCCGTGAAACGAAGTGACCCGGAAAGGCACGTTCTGGCTGCGGCGGACCAATGGAAAAGTTCTTGACATAAGACATTGAACGGTCCATACTCTATCCGACAGCGCCTGAGTTCGTGGCTATCCCGGCGAGTCTGTGTCTCATTTCCAAAGCCGGGCAGCGAAGGACTACGTGTGTAGCCCCCGCGGAGCCCCAGGGGCTTCCGGCGAAGAGTTTCGACACGACACGTCATCTGGAGAAGCTACCCTGAAACGCAACTCTGCATTTGCTTCGACTGCGCCGGAGGTTGCCTCCATCGTGGATGGCGCCCGGGCAGGCGGCGAGTGCTCTCGTGGAGATGGGAGGAAGATCATGAGTCGAGCCTTGTTGGCGATGGGAGCCGTGTTCGTGCTCGCAACACTCGGCTTTGGCCAGGTCTGGAATGTTGATTTCACGAACGGTGACATCAATGGAGTGGCCCAGTTCCAGAGCAATAACCCGGACATCCCCGCCATGTTCAATCCGGGCGGCGGACTCGGTAACAGCATGCAGGTCATGATCGAGGACGGCAAAGATTACGGCGGCGTGATCAATAAGGGTGGAAAACCTCTCGGGGCCGCGGCGGTCCCGGCGAATCAGAGCGTGAGCGCGTACTACAAGTTCTCGTGGTCACAGCTGCCGACCTCGTCGACAAGCTACACATTCGCCGGCTTCCTCGGCGACACGCAGGTGCATGCTTCGCGCGAGGCTCTCGGCACGCTAATGATCCACTGGGTGGACGGCGGCCACTACTACGTGCGGACAGCTGGTTTCTTCGGCGGAGTGGGCATCGGCGATGCCGGTTCGGGGCCGGGTGCCAACGTTGACCTGGGCACGGACCCGCTGGGCACGACGTACCAACTGGTCCTGAGCTGGGATGCCCCCACCCATACGATGAAGACGTCTCTCTATGACGCCGCGGGTGCGGTCCTTGCATCGACGATTGGCGACCTCGACAACGCGAGCGACTATCCGAACCTGCACAACCTGCCGCAGGCGAATCTCGATGGAGATCTCGCCGCGACGAATCTCAAATACCTGGGGTGGATGGATTACGCCGCTTATCTCAGTCGGCTGCCGGCTGTCTGGGATGTCGCACAAGTGGCGTATTTCGACTCGGTGAACGGGGCGTATTCCCTCGTTCCAGAGCCGGCGTCCGCGCTGCTGCTGGCATGCGGACTCGGCGTCCTGGCCCGCCGTCGGCGGGCGTAAAGGGCCATCCAACGGCGCTGGCAGCACGCGCAGGATACCAGTGCGTGGCTGGCTGAGGTCGTCTGATGCGTTCAGCGGCGGTCAGATGCCGCTGGCCTGGACGGTGCAAGATCCGATGGGCTGTACCGGAGAGCAGGGCGGCCTGCATTCCAGAGGGATAAGGAAGTGTCTTTTCAGCGGGTGGTCCGCCGCCGGACGGCCCGCTCCGGGCTGGTCGGAGGATGGGCCGTGGTCGCGCGATATCAGTTGGCTGCCGCAGTGATCGTCGTCCTGGTGTCCGCCGCATCGGGGCAGGTGTGGGTGTCCACGTTCGACAGTACCGCCGATGGCGTTGTCGACGTGTTCGACAACAATCCGGCTAAGGCGATGATCGGCGCGGCGTCCGGAGGTTTCCTGCAGGTGATTCTCAGCGACAGTACCGGCGGCGATACGATCGACAAGGCCGGCCGGCCGCTGGATGCCGCAAAAACGGGGGCACAGTCGTTCAGTGCACTCTACAAGTTCCGCTGGGCACTGCTGAACGAACAGACGGTGGACGCCTACGAGATGGCGGGCTTCATCGGCTCGACGGGGACGCCG
>CAZJTF010000462.1:0-4726 GCA_964548565.1 uncultured Planctomycetales bacterium
TCAGGCCGCCCATTCTCACGGGCCGCTTCCGACGGCGTGGTCCCACCCGCTCCCACAATCGCGGGGTCCGCCCCGAGTTCGAGGAGTGCCCGGACGACGTCCGCGTGCCCCCAGGCCGCCGCCCACCACAGGGGTGTCTCGCCCGTCGACCCCGATCCGTCAGGATCGGCGCCCGCCTCGACAAGTTTGCGGACGACTCCGGCATCCCCTGCCGAAACCGCACAATGCAGCGCGTCATCCAGTCCGTCGGCCGCGGCTCCATGAGCCAGCAGCAACTCCACCAGTTCCGGACGCCCGCCCATCGCGGCCAGCATCAGCGGCGTTTCGCCGAGCTCATTCCTGTGGCAGACATTCGCACCGCCGGCGATCGCCGTCTGCGCCGCCTTCCCGCCTCCTTCCATCACCGCGAGCAGCAGCGCACGCTCCGGCGAGAGAATCGCTCGGTCCGCTCCGCCCTTCAGCAGCAACCGGGCCGCATCCACGCTCGACACATCCACCGCCGCCTCGAGCGGGCAACGTCCGTGCGCGTCTGGCGTCGCGAGGCTCGCCCCCGCATCGATCAGCACACGCACCATTTCGATACCTTCCATCGGCGCGAGCTGGATCGCCTCGGTCAGCGATGTCCGTCCATTCGGTTCGCGGGCATTCACGTCAGCGCCGGCGGCGATGAGCAAGCGCACGATGTCCGGCGCCGTCCGCGAGCGGGCCATGCTCACCGCGGAGGCGTGGCTGCTCTGGCGATTCACGTCGCTGCCGACCGCGATGAGCCGCCGGATCACCCGCGCGTGTCCTTCACCGTCGTACTCCTGGATCGCACGGTGCAGTGCTGTCTCGCCATCGCTGTTGGCGGCATGCACGTCCGCCCCGGCCGCCAGCAGCAGATCCACCGATTCGAGAACACCGCTCTCGGCCGCCAGCGTGAGCGGTGTCTCGCCTGAAACGCTCCACGCATTCACCTCCGCGCCTCCATCGATCAGCACACGCATCGTGGCGACGTTGCCGCCGGCGGCCGCCGACATGAGAGGCGTGAAGCCGGCCGCATCGCGCGGATCCACCTCGCAGCCCCGCTCGAGCAGCAGCGTCGCGACGTTTGGATGCAGCTGGCGCGCGAGGACCAGCAGTGGTGCGTAGCCAACCCGCGTCGTATGCAGCTCGCCCCCGCGATCAGCCAGCATGCGGACGATCTCGGCGTGCCCGTGTTGCATCGCCAGGAGAATGGCGGTGATGCCGTGCGCGTCCTCGGCGGAGACGTCGGCCCCCGCCTCGAGGAACGCCCGGACGATCTCCACCCGCCCCGACGCGGCCGCAAGCATCAGCGCGGTACGTGATTCCTCGAATCGCGTATCGACATCCACGCCCGCCCGCAGAACCTTGCGCACGTCGTGAGCAGTCCCCAGCGTCGCCGCATACCGCAGCTCATCCATGCAAGCCATTGCCGCTCCCACGCCAATCGCCGCGCATTCTACCGTGGCCGGGCGGCCAATGCCGGAGCGCTGGCTGGCGCGGCGCATCTCTCATCCAGGTGCGCCTTGTATCGCGCACGCTTGCCTCGATACCATCAAATCGGGCCGGACACATTCGCTCGACATCCCGAATGGCATAACCGCTGCCCAGGCGGCTGGACTGTGCGATCGAGGGAAGAGGAATCTGCACCAAGACGGACGCCCCGGTCTCGGACGATGCCGATCGGGCGGTTTCCGAGATCCACGTCGGAGTCACACGGATATCCTGGAGAATCGCGATAGGAGCAATTCCAGGCTCTTCGCAATGATCTGCCGGACACGCTCGCGCGTCAGCCCTACCGCCTTACTGATTTCGTTCAGCGTTGCCGATCGTCCGTAGGGGCTCACACCAAAGCGGCGTCGAATGATATCGGCATTGCGCGGGGAGAGGGAATTCAGCATCTCCAGTACCTGCTGAGCGGCTTCTTCACGCTCGCATGGCGAACCGGGGAAGTGCTCCCGTCGGCCCGGGAGCTGCTCGAGGGGATAGTGCCGCCGTCTCCAATACGCAGCCTCCCACGCGGCGCGGGCGTTCAGCAGTCTGCGCTCCTGCTTGAAGCTCAAATCGAGTCGCGACAGGAGCACCGCGAGGTCCGGATAGGTACAGCCTTCTTGTCGTAGCCGATGCTCTTCCTTGACGAACCTGCGGTTGCGGAGCTTCTGGTACGCCGGCACGTGAATCAATGAGTTGTTCTCAAGGATGAAACTGCGGATTGCCCGCCGAATCCAGTAACTCGAGTACGTCGAAAAACGAAACCCCTGACCGGGATCGAACGTTTCGAGCGCGCGGGCGAGCCCGATAGCCCCCTCCTGGACAAGGTCCTGCAATTCCGCCCCAGGGCCGCAGAACCACCGCGCGATCCTGACCACCAGACGCAGGTTATGGCGGAACAGGATAGACCGCGCTTCCATGTCCTGAGCGGTCCGCACCCGCTGACCGAGCGCTGCTTCCTCCTCCTGCGACAGCGGTGGCCACTCCCAGAACTGTCGCAGGAAGGCGGCCCACGGGCTCCGAGGCGCGCGCCGGCGCCTCCTGCACCGCGTCGGCCGCGCGCTCATTGGAGGCAACACGTCCAACGCACCCGCAGCGGTACCGCCGTTATGTTGTTCTGAGAATCCGGCCAGAACTTCGGGAAGATCCCACGGTGCAAACAGCGACAGTTCCAGCGGCACCCGCACCAACCTGCTTTGACCCTCACTCTCGGCCACCCAGCACAGGTCAAGTTCATGGTAGTTGGAGGATGCAAAAATACCTACGACGCACGGCCACGTTCGTCGTAGCCGTTCCATGAGTGCCTTCTCGCAGGCGTTTGCCAGTTGCGCATGCGTAAGCCGCAGCAGGCACACGTGCAGGCTGCCGTGGCGGGCCCAGATTCGTGCATCCATGATTTGGCCGCGCTCGGTGGAACTGAGCACCGCATCGGGAACCAACTCGTGTACCGAGTCGAATTCGAGTAGCTCCCAGAAGAGCTTCTTCAGGAGTTCTTCCCCCCGGGTGGACTCTAGCACTGTTCGGATGGCATGTACCAGGGACATTGAGCAGCCCGCCGAAACGGATGGGCGTCAGGATATACCGGCCATACTACCTCCTGCCTTTCTCTCATGCCAGCCCGTTCCTACACATTCCTATCGGCGTGACACAATGGCTTCACTGGATGGGTTGATCTGCGGCACCTCGCTGAACCTCGCCCGGAGACCCGCGGCACGCCGAATACGGCACCTGCGGCTCGTGGCATGCTGCCTCGCGGCCGCCGCGCAGCCGATGCCTGCACAGCAAGCGCAGCCCGTGCCGCCAACCTCCGTTCCGGCACGGCATGAGCACGTTTTCCTGCCACAGGAGTTCCCCCCGCCAGGCCCTCATTCGCCAGGCTGCCTCTGATCGCGCGGCGTGCGGGTATACTGCCGACGTCATCAGACTGGAGGATTCGCTGTGAACCGCACCTTCGTTGCTCTCCCCGCGCTCTGCTGGCTGGCGGCCGCGCCCTTTTGTATGGCCGCCTCGAACAACCCGGACACCGACTGGTTCCACCGGGCCGGCTACGGCGTGTTCGTGCATTATCTCGAGGACCTGCAGAACGACCCGGACAAGCTCCACAGCCTCGGCCGGCGCACGAGTTGGGACGCCTGCGTCCGCGAATTCGACGTCGGCCGCTTCGCCGACGCGATGGCCGACGCCGGCGCCGGGTACGTCATCTTCACCATGCACCAACGGACCCGCTTCCTGATCGCGCCCAACGCTGCCTTCGGCCGCCTCACCGGCTACAAGCCGGGCGAGGCGTGCGCCACGCGCGATCTTGTGGAGGACCTCTACCAGGCCCTGCACCGGCGCAACATTCCCCTCATGCTCTACTGGACCGGCGACGGGCCGCGCCAGGATGGAAAGGCGGCGGCGGCCCTCGGCTGGAAGGAACCGGTACCCGTGGATTACGTCCGCAAGTGGGCATCCGTGGTACAGGAGTACGGCGAACGTTACGGCGAGAAGGTGCGCGGCTACTGGGTCGACGGCTGCTATGCCTGGATCGGCTACGACCAGGAGCGGCTCGCGATCCTGGCCCGCGCGCTCAAGGCGGGCAATCCGCACCGCATCATCGCCTTCAACCCCGGCGTGCAGGACAAAGTCCGCCCGTACTCGGAGCACGAGGACTTCACGGCCGGCGAGCAGAACGCCTTCCGCGACCAGCCGGCCGCGCGATGGACCGGCGGCAGGCAGTGGCACATCCTGGCGTTCCTCGGATGCGGGACGGGCTCGATCGGCGCCGCGTGGGCCATGCCCGGCGCCGGCATCAGCAGCCGCGACCTGGTGGAGTACATTCACGATGTGAACGCGGCGGGCGGCGTGGTATCAATCGATGCGATGCTGTTCCGCGACGGGGGGCTCGACCGCTCGCAGCTGGAACTTCTGAAGCGGCTGCGCCCGGGCCTGGCCGCCACCCGGACGCGCGCTCCCGTCCCGCCGGGCAATCTCGCGTTCCGCAAGCCCGCGCGTTTGCTGAGCCTTGACGGGTCTCACGAGCTGGAGGTGAACGCGGGCACGCACTTCGCGCGGCTCGGTGTCGACGGGCGCGCAGACACGACCGCGCTGGCTGGCGGGGAGTGGCCCTGGACCTACCAGGTGGATCTTCTCGAGCCGCACACGTTGCGGCGGCTGAAGGTGACGTTCGCCCGGGATGGCTACCCGACCGAGCTCGACATCCAGCTCTCGAAGGATGGCGGCGCCTGGCAGG
>CAZJTF010000463.1:0-4700 GCA_964548565.1 uncultured Planctomycetales bacterium
CGCGCCGCTGTACATCCTGCTCCTGAGTCCCCTGCTGCTGCGCGAGTCCATCCGGGGCAGGGATGTCGCGATCATGAGCCTGATCGGGGTGGGCCTGGGGATGTTCTTCCTCGGCACGGAGCGGCCGCAGCAGACGGCGCCGAACCCGGTGCTGGGGAACATCCTGGCGGCGGTGTCGGCGATCACGTGGGCCGGGACGATCATGGGGCTGCGGTGGCTGGGGCGGCGCTCGGGCGGGAGCGGGGCGGGCCTCACGGCGGTGATGATCGGCAACACGCTGACGCTGCTGGGACTCCTGCCGTTGGCGCTGCCGGTCCGGGGTTCCACACCGACCGACTGGGTGGTGGTGGTGTTTCTCGGCGTTTTTCAGATCGGGCTGGCGTATCTCTTCCTCACGAGCGGCCTGGTGCATGCGTCGGCGCTGGCGGCGGCAATCCTCCTGCTGATTGAGCCGGTGGCGAATCCGGTCTGGGCGTATCTGCTGCACGGCGAGGTGCCAGGGCGGTGGGCCTTCCTGGGGGCGGGGCTGATCCTGGCGGCCACGGTGGCGAAGGCGTGCCTGGACGCGCGGGAGAGCCGCCGGGCCGCTGCTCTCTCCTCATAAAAAGGCACGGGGCGGCGCCGGACGCCGTCCCGTGGTGCTTCCCCTGGGCCTGGTGCCAGGGACGTGCTGCGGCACTCGCCAGACCGCAGCGGTTCTGTCTGTGAACAGCCCTTCGCCTGCTCAGGTCCACGATGCGGCGCCCACCTGAATCATCGCGGCGGCGCACAGCCGTGTTGTTATATTCCGATCTCCGTCAAACCTGCCGACTGAAGACGCGCGGGACGTGCCCTGCACACAAGCGACTCGTCACGAAATGCTGGGGTAAAGAGTAACACATGCCCGGGGGGGTGTCAACGGAAAACCCGCACATTTCCTCGTCACCGATTGCTCGTATCCGCGGCAGGCGACAGACCGTTGTCACCGCTGCGCTGGCGGAGGTTCGTCCTGCAGTCGAGACGCAGGTCGCCGGCGGGGTGCTGCGGGCGGCGATTCGGAGCGGTCCAGTGTGCCGGGAACCGCGCGCGAGCGGATTCCGGGCCAGGGCGGCGGGCGGCGTCTGGAATGCCCGCGTGACGGTTCTACGAGACGCATCGAGATTCTGAGGAAAAGAGGGGACAGGTGAGAACACGCTCCTTGTCCGCCCGGATCGTGGACACGTTCACGAACGCAAAGCTGGCAGTGCGCTGCGCGCAGAGCGGCTCTTTTGGCTGAGCTCATCTGAGCGCCGGTCCGGGTGCAGACGCGGACTCCCGCTTCGTTATCACTTCCTCCGTCAACTCCTGTGAAAGCGTGTGCCAGAAGTTGGCATAACTGCTCGGGTCGGCAATCGCGGAGCGAAGCGTGCTCACGAACAGCGGATCGTTGGCCGCCCACCGTTGCAGGCGGATATCCAGGTCCGGAGTGAGCTCCTCCAGCCGGTGGACAAGAAGGCGGTGGATGCCGATGCCATCTCCCATTACGCCGAAGATGCCCCGTTCACGAAATGAGGCCATTTCCCAGTCGTGTCCGCATGGCCGCCCTGTCTGCTGCTCGATGAAGGAGGATATGGCCCCCTTGGAAACGCTCTCGTTGTAGTTGCCTCCGACACCGAAGAATCGGAGTGAATTGGTTTGCGAGCTTGCCGCGCATTGCCTGCACGTGGAGAGATGCCACCGCCATTGGAGCGCAAGGTCAAACAGTACTACGGCGGTTGGAATGGAGAGTCCATACAGAAGAACGCGCCCATGGCGGCCGAAGAATGCGCCGATTCCCATCCTCGGTGGCCGACCATAGTCCAGCGTCGGGTGCGTTTCGGATCGCATTGCGGACTCTCGATCGGCCTCGCCGGCTACGGTGCAGGCGCAAACGGGGTGAAACTCCGGGATGAACCGTCCTGCGCGTCGTAGATGATCCAGCCGGTGGCCGTGGGGTAGAGGACATGTCGGCCGGCGAACTGCGGCGGGACGACCGTCAGCGGAAGGTCACTCCGATCCTGCTCGAACGTTGCCCGGATGCTCCCGTCGAATGCCACGAGATCGTAGCGATAGAAACGGTCCTGACGCTCGATGAGCACGCCCGGTTCTCCGGCACCTGCGAACTGCGATGGCGGGGTGCCGATCGCGCCACGTTCGTCCCACTCGGTGACAGTCGTTGTGACGCCGGAGTCGATGCCGTACGCGCGCGCGATCCGGGTTTCGGCGGCCGTGTTCTCGACCCAGACGAGGCGACGCCCGGCGATGGCGACTCCGCGCGTCAGATCCGGGGACGCGGCGGGGATCGCGTCTTCGCGATCAGTGGTCAGATCGAGCCGGCGGATCTCCGTGCTGGAGACGAATCGCACCAGGTCGGTCGCAGACAAGGCGGGCGGGCCGATCCAATCCGGGGATATGGTTCGTGTTCCGCCGGTCCCGGTGTCGAGCAGGACGGGGTCCGACGCTCCGCCGACGGGGTCTTCTGCGAGCAGGACGAATGGCTTTGCGATCGCCAGGACGAGCGGCATCGCGTGGCCCGGGGCCTGGAAGATGAGTTCGCTGCCAGTGTCCGGATCGCGGATCGTGAGCTGTATCATCCAGGACTGGGTTGCAGCAGCTGAAACCACTGTTTCGAATGCGAGGAGGTGACCATCCGTGTGGATGGTCGGGGGAAAGCCGTCCGGATTCGCCGGCGGCTCGAAAGCCGTCGTCTGCAGCGTGGCGGGATCAAGGGCGACGAAGGTCTCCGACACCAGTTCCGAGAGAATTGCCGGGAGACGACCACAACTCCGGAGCGAGTAGACGCTCTCGCGCAGAACAATCCGGGTCGAATCGCCGCCGAGAAACTCCTGCCGGATTTCATGGCCGATGACGTCGCCTGGACATCGGAAATCGCAGCCGTGGAGCAGGACCGGAAGGGCCAGGAGTGCGGCCGTAGCAATGTGTCGCGTCATGACCTGCCTCCTGTTCGAGCGGAGGGAGACGGCAGCCGCTCGGTGATCTGCTCGTATGATCGCCTCGACAGGCTGTCGTGTCGATGGTCTGCTGCGGGCTACTCGTACGGGATAAACAGGATCGGCGTGGGCAGGCACGAGGCACCGGGGGGAGAGTAGAGGATTTCGATGTCCTCCGTGGCACCACCGGCGAGTGGCGGCAGGGTGGCGATCAGCGCGGCGGTGGGAAACGCCTCGAAGCTGTACTTCCGCGTGGGCAGCGGGACGGTCCGCCCGTTGATCTGCACGGCGGCGGCGACGTGGCCGCACCACTTGCTCTGCACGAAACCGTGGGCCATGAAGACGGCGATCCCCTTACCGCGGGCCGCGCTCGAACCGACACGTCGCAGACGGATCCGGTACATGACGCCGTAGTTGCCCTGGTTGCGGGTCTGGCTCCCTGTGATCCCGTCTCGACCGCGGATCCAGGGGTCCGTCTGTCCGTCGGCAACCACGAGTTGCAGCGGCCCCTTCGCGGGGTCGAGCACGAAGCCGGCGGGCGTCACGTCGATGTTGCTCGAGCTGAAGAGACCGCGCCCGGCGCCGGCGGCCTCGTGGCCCGCGAGAACCGGCGGCGGCTTTGGCAGGGTGTCGAGCACGTTTGCGCTGTCCTCGCCCGGTTCGCGCTGCAGCACGCTGATCCGGGCGGGCTGGTTGATCTCGAATTCGTAGAGGCCGTGGACGAGTTCGTCGTCAGCGGCGCTTGCTGCGTCCATGATCGGGTCGATGGGGACGCGCTCGCCGGGCAGGAGGCTGCGCGCCCTGACTTCGGCCTCGGGTCTGGCGTCGAACCAGGCAGTGAGGCCGGCCTTGCCGATACGGTGGTAGTCCTTGCCGGGCTTCGGGAAGGCGGATCGCAGCATGCGGAAGCGCATGGGCTGTGGGCCGCGATTCTCGATGATGGCCGTGATCGTCTTCGGGCCCGTCCCCGTGGCGGGCACATGGTAGACGTAGAGCCGTACTCGACCAGGGTTCACTTCCTCCTGCAGCGCAATGCCATTGCCGCCGCGGAAGTACTCGGGGTCATCCGAGAAGAGCAGCTGCGGGCTGTCATTCGCGGCGCGCCGGTGGAGCGGCATGTGCGGGATGTCGGCCAGCGGGCCGATGCTGGCGGGAAGCTTCAGCACGTCGCCTGGTCTGGCGTCGCGGAGGATCGTTGCGAGGGCGGTTTCGGCCGGGCGCGACGAAGCGGGAGCGGCCGCGTCCGTTGCGGCGACGGGGAAGAGGCATGCCGCCAGGATGGTCGTCAGGCGTCGATCGGGTTTCATGCCACCATGTTCGAGGGTCACAGGCCAGCGGGCAACTGGAGTTCTGAGTACTGTACCGGGGCCGTGGCTGTGAGTCCTCAACGAGACGGCCGGAACCGGCGGAGGGGCGATGGTGCGCCCGGCCCCGGCGCCGGGCGCGGCTGACGGTCGAAGTGTCACGCCGTTCATGCTGACACATGTCGAAGTGTCGGGCCGTTAGTGCCTGCATTCACGAAGGATGCGCCATCTGCTCGCGTTGATCCACCCGGGGGTGCGTGTTATGATGAGCCTGGCAGTTGGCTCAGGGAAGCGGCCGCCGCGGAAGCGGATCTCACCGGAGGACTGGCGGTAACGGAGGTTCGCACCCGCTATAGGAGTTGAATCGTCGGCCATTCGCGCCCGTAGCTCAGCAGGATAGAGCACCGGTTTCCTAAACCGGGGGTCACAGGTTCGAATCCTGTCGGGC
>CAZJTF010000464.1:0-4664 GCA_964548565.1 uncultured Planctomycetales bacterium
GAGGCGCAGGCGATCAGGGCCAGCACGTCTGCCGCATCCACGTCGCAGTCCTGGTCGAAGTCGGCCGCGACCGGGGCCGACAAAGAAACCGTCACGGGTAAGCAGGTCGCACTCACGCACCCGGAAGCCGCATGGCGGGTTCGTGCATAGTAGGTGGTTTCTGCCTCCGGCGCGACCACCGGCGAGTCGCCGCCCGGAACGGGCGTCATGCCGCAGCCGCCGGTGAACCAGTCGACTGTGTCGCCGCCGGCGCCCGGTGTTGCCGAGAGTTGCACGGTATTTCCGCCGCAGGCGGCGCCCGGGCTCGCCGCGGCGCCGGTCGGAGGCTCCGGAGGTGTGCAGCCGGCGACCGGCGTGCCGTCCGCCCCCGCTCCGAGGCTCGTCGCCTGCGGGTACGCACTGCTGTAGGCGGCCTTCACCTTGAACGTGTACGCGGTCCCCGTTGCCAGTCCGCTGACCGTCCGCGAGCCCCACTCCGCGTCCGTCTGCCACACGATTGTCGTGCCGACACTGCCGTTCGCCTGCAACCAGTGGGTTCCCAGCGCGTACGCACCACCGCCAATGCTGATCGCATACCGCGCCGCAGCGTTGTTCCAGTTGCACCCCGGATCAACATCCACCGCCAGGGAGGTCTCGCCGGAAACCGACACCGCCGGAGTGGGGGGAGCGAAAGCGTAGTAGACAGCGACGTCGTCGAATGACGACCAGTACTGTCCGGTGCTGCCGCGGAGCACATCAAGGAACACCGTCGCGCCGTCGGCAGCGGTCACGGTTCCCGCGGCGGCCAGCGAGGTCCACGCCTGCTTGGCGGATACACTCGACCACGTAGAGGGCGGCGTCGTCTGACCGTCGAATCGCGCCCCCAGCCGCGCGGTTTCGTACGTATTGGGCGAGTTCTGGTACGCCCATCCCACAAATGTCACCGCGTCCCCGACGTTGCAGCTGATCGTCTGGCGAACGCCGGCGTACGCCCCGGCCCCGCTGCTGGGCGGCTGGATCTTCTGCGCGTTCGGCGAACTGCGGAAGGTCGTGGTATCGCGGCTGAAGGTGGCGGTGCCGGAGCTGTAGCTCGTCCAGTTCGACGCGACTGACCACCCGCTCGTGCTCGCATCGAAGCTGCCGTTCAGCAGCGTCACGTACGGGGCGCAGACGTCGATGGAGAGCGTCGCCTCGTCGGAGATCGTTCCGCCGCAACCACTCGACACCAAACAGCGGTAGTTCGCCTCGTCGCTGGCATCGACGGACGAAACCGTGAGCGTCGCCGTCGTGCAGCCGGCGTAATGGCCGCCGTTGGCCAGATCCTGCTGGTTCTTCTGCCACTGGTACGTCAGCGCCCCTTCGCCAGAGGCGACAACGCTGAAAACGGCCGTCGCACCCGCTTCGACCGTCTGGCTCGATGGCTGCTGCGTCATGACCGGGGCGGCCGCAACGAACAGGGCCGCTGCATTCGAGTACGCGGTGCTCGTGCTGTCGGTGACCGCGCAGCGATAGTTCCCCTCGTCGCCAGCGTCCGCCTGGAGCACGGTGAGCGTCGCCGTCGTCACACCGGAATAGTCGGTAACGTTCGAAAGATCAGCGCCGTCCTTCTGCCACTGATACGTGAGCGCCCCCTGCCCTTCGGCTGACACGGCGAACTGCACGTCCGTGGCCGGGCAGACATTCTGGAGGGCCGGATGCTGCGTAATATTGACCGTGAGAATGCGGAGGGCGGCCTCGTCGGAAGCCTGGTTCCCGTACGGATTGCTCACCAGGCAGCGGTAGTTCGCCAGGTCGTTGGCGTCAATGGACGCGATCTTCAGGAAAGGCGTGGTGCAGCCCGCGTAGTGCCCGGCGTCCGACAGGTTCGAGCCATTCTTCTGCCACTGGTAGGTCAAACGGCTGCCGCCCGTCGCCACGATGCTGAATGTCGCCGAACCGCCGGCGAGGCTGCTCTGGGGCGCGGGATGCGCGACGAACGTCGGCGGACTGGTGTTCTCGCGGCATACCGACGGCGCGAAGTTGCAGATTCCCTGCCACACCAACCCGTCGTATCGCTGCTGGAGGGCCATCCTGAGCTGCGGATCCGTCGTGACGACCAGGATCTTCGCAACGTTCAGCGTGCCGAGATTCAGCGTCAGCTTCCCGCCGTTCTGGGACGTGTTCACGCTGCGGACGCCGGCCCGCCCGACTTCAAATGCCGTCGGCGACGCGAGCATCCACGACGGCAGGTCGATCGATACCGATGCATTGGCGATCGGTGTGCCGTGGTAGTCCTGGTCGAGCCAGTAGTCATCGTTCACGACGAACAGGATGAACGTGTCGGTGCCGCGCGCCAGGGCCCGCACCCAGACGTTCGTGCTGCCGACCGCCTCGAGGTCCACCGGGTGGCTCGTCACGAGGTAGGGCGCGAGCAGCTTGGTCTCGGCGCCGATCAACCCGATTTCCTCCCACAGCGCCGGATCCTGCGCCTGCAGGTTGTTGTCGCCAAGACCGTTCGAGGCCGTCGGCGCCTTTTTGAACCACCAGTAGCCCAGCCCCTTCGAACCCGCCGCCATCGCGTAGTACGCCTCGACGCGTTTGCACTCCGGGGCAGCCCACGGCCAGGGGTCCACCGGCGCGTCATCGTTGATCTGGCAGGAATAGAGTAACTGCCGCGCGGGGTTCGGCTCGGCCGCCCGTGTGCCGGCCAGTGCCGTCGCGTAAACCACCGTCGCCTTCAGATAGAGCGGACGCGTGTTGGGCGTGTCGTAGTAGGCGTGCCGGACCTTGGGCTGAAAGTAGTGGTCGATGCACAGGCAGTCCGAGAGCTGCCCGTAGGCGAAGTAGCTGTACGGCTTCCACGTGCCGTCCATGTTGATCGTTGTCGGGCGGTTCTTGATCCCGCGGAGCCCCTCGGCCACCGAAATGAAATGCATGCCCATCGTGCCCGCCTGGTTCGAGCCGCAGGGCAGCTTGTAGCCGGTACCGCAGAAGTTGTTCAGCAGGTTCGCTTCCTCGGCGTCCGGCTCGTCGTCGATGAACCACATGCGCGGGTTGCCGCCCCAGGTACCCCAGTTGGCATCATCCTTGATGAAGCCGTAGTTGCGGCTCTCCGCGTAAGCCTTGCCCGCGGACGTCCCCAGAAAGTCCATCAGCCCCGACGACGCGCTGTTCATCTCCAGCGTGTTGAGTCCCCGGTCAAAGCAGGTGTCGAGCCACGCGCGGGCCATGGTCTCGTTGCCGTCGGGAATCGGAAACGCCCCCCACGACGTGTAGACGAACGGATTCACCCACACGCGGGCCCCGCCGGTCGCCGTCGCGTCGTCCGAGTAGACGCCCTGGAAGACGTGGTATGACAGATCCGCCAGCGCAGCCGGAAGCGAGACGACAGACACCGCGAAATCGCTCGCATCCCCGACCGTCGTGGTGATCGCGGTCACATCGCTGCCGTCCATGCGGACCGTCGCTGGAGCCGCCCCGCCGGATCGACGCCAGTAGAGATAGACCTTCGTCAGGTCGGCCGAGAAGCTGATGTTCGCCAGCGCGGGCGCACCAGGGTCAACGAGGATCGAAGTGCTGACCACGTTTGCCGAAGTGTCCACCGTCACAGCCAGGGAGGGTGCGACCGGCACGCGCCGCAGCCGCACGATCACCTGCCCCGCTCCACCCGGCGGAAGCGACTTGGGTTCGAGTTTGTACCAGGCGGGTTCGCCGGCCTCGAGGATCTGCGCTGGCGGATTGTCCCAGTAGAACCAGATGCTGTTCGTGATGTGACCGTTCAAGTCATTCTGCTTCAGGACGGTCTTGAGGCTGTAACCCGCCAGGGCCACGTCATCGAGCGTTACCGCCGACGTGCCTTCGTTCTTGATGAAGACATGCAGGTTCGCGCCCGGCAGCGGCACACCGCACGAGGCGGGATAGCTGCTGTCCTTCCAGAAGCACTGGTAATCGGTGTAGATCGATCGATCGTCTTCCTGGTACTGCACGCCGAGCAGCGTGACCGCGGCGCCCGCCATGTTGCACGAGAAGCAGAGCGTCACGACCACCGGCAGCACACGCAGACGACCGGATTGCGAGGTGGAGATCATGAGGAGCCTCAATGCTGTTCCTGACCGTTTGGAGGACCTGTGACTCCAGACTACCCCGGAGAGCAGTCATTTGTCAACAAAGTGCGGCTCTTCCTGTTTACCGGAAGTTGGGGCGAGCAACATGAGCAGATTTCGCCGAAAACCAACGAAGCCGGCGGTAAACGGCCCAAAAAATGCTCGGGCGGTCCGGATGATAGACTTGGGGCGCAGAAGGCGGCTCAATCCAGCGTCAGTGACTCGCGGAGCCGGCGGCTGCGCAGCATGGCCTCGAGCCGGGCCGCCAGAAGCGGCGCAATCCCGTGCTGGCGGGCGGCATGGACCAGATCCGAGGCGTCAACACGCCCCCAGTCACGTTCGGGCGCACGGGTTCGCAGCATGTCACGCAGCCGCGATTCAGCGGTCCGGATGCGGGAGGAGAGGAGTTCCGCGGTAGGTTCCAGGCGGAATGGTTTAGCGGAAATCACCTTCTTCGCACTTGGCATCGCGGAAAGGTAATAACCCGGCGCCGGCCCGTCAATCCGCCGCCGGGAGCCCGCGTATACGGCACTCCAAATGGCTCGGTCAACGGAACAGATCCGAGGCGCAGTCACAGGCTGATTGCCACCGAATCCGTTCACA
>CAZJTF010000465.1:0-4598 GCA_964548565.1 uncultured Planctomycetales bacterium
CCCGTATGTGTTGGCACCCTCTGTGGTGATGGGCGTGGCGGCAGATTGTGCCGGCAACGGACAAGACGACACACGGACAAGTCTGCCTCTGACAAGTCTGGCTCTTGCGGGTCCTGCTGGCGCATGATAGCATCCACTCTGGCCCCGGACCGAATGCGTAGCTGCCGGCTGATCGCGCCGTTCGGAGGGAGGGGCGGGAGCTATGCTACCTTCGCTGCCGAATGTTGGTCTGCTTGCGGTTTTGCTTCTGTTCTGGCTGGAGCGCCGGTTGATCGGCGGCCGGGCGACACTTTCCTTTTCACGCTTCCGTGAGGCATTTGCAGTGGGTTGTGTCGGGGCGTCCGTAGCCGCACTGGTGCTGCAGCGTATCGTACTGCAGTTCGTGCCGCTGGAGACCGCAGCCTGGACGTGGGGGCCCCTCATCGAAGAAATTGCCAAGGTGGCGCCCGTCGTCATTCTGGTACTGTTTCTCGGCGCGTCACGCTGGCTCTCGATCGCGGATCTGACCCTGCTTGGCCTAGCCTCGGGACTGGGTTTCGAGTTTGTAGAGACCAACCTCCGCATTCTGGCGAGCAGCCGGCCCGAGGTCCCTGCCTTATCTGTCCTCTTCGACACAGCCCGGGACCCCAGAGTCGAGTACATCTTCAGCGGGCATGGAACGACCGCTGCATTAACCGCCCTGGGACTGGCGATCGGGTTCCGGTTCTGGGGGACAAGCCGGGTTGGGAAGTGGATCCCCGCTGTATCGGCGTTTGCCATCGGTTGTTTCGACCATTGCATGGTGAACTGGAAGGTCCTCCATACCGTCTATCTGTTCGGCCAGGTGCAGAGCGTCGGGCAGGCGTCGCAGGTTGCGGAGAACGTGTACGTTTTCACCCTTCACGGTGCGCTGGAAGCCGTTCTCCTGCTGGCTGGGCTCACCGCGGCCTCCTGGTGGGAAGGGCGGTCGTGCGCGCGCGCAATTGGCAGCCGCTCGGAGTTCCTGCTGCCGGGAGAGACCCGGCCGCTCGTGGCCGTGGAGTGGATGGTGGCGTTGAGCCGCTTGAAGCTGGGCCGTCTGCCATTTTCTCAGACGTTGGCGTACTTTCGGCTGAGGCGATCTTACGCCCAGGCGGTCGCTGAGAGTTCGCGATACCCGGAACGGGAGCAAGGGGTGCAATGGCTGGCCCGGCGACTTTCCGAGATGAGGAACCGGGTGGTGAATCCCCTGCCATCCGATTGGGTGCCTCCACGCGGCTTGTGGGCGGCGTCCGTGCGGAAATGGCTGCAACGCTCTGGCGGAGTGTTGTGTTCGCGGCTGTTAATTGTGCTGCTGTTCCTTCTGCCCGCGTTGCTGCCGGACCCCGTCGCCCGACTGACGCACACCACGGGTTTTGCCGGAGCGATGATCGCACTGAGCCTAGCCCTCACCCTGCCGGGGATACGCGCATTCCGAAGGCAGCCCCGGCTCGATCCGTTGCGCACAGAGCCTGACGGTCTTGCGGCCCGTTATCACCGCGGGATGCTGCTCGGGCTCGCACTTGCCAGCAGTGGGGCGGCTATTGTCAACTTCCTGCTCGGCGGGAAACTCCTCATGGCCGCCCAATCCGCCTTCATCAGCGACGCGGTGCGCGACTGGACCAATGGGGGAGGCAACCCGGGCACACTGCTCGGCGCGGCCGGCCTGTTGACCACCGAGCCCGAGCCCCCGTGTCCGTGCGAGGGCCTCCGCAACGAAGTCGACAAGGGCGACGCGCGCATCAAGGAAATGCAGGAACGGCTGCGTAACGCCGGAATCTCACCGATCGAGGCTGGGCCCTACGATGACCGGATGCGGCCCATCACGAATATCGGGATAATGCCGCCTACGTTTTCTTCACAGGGGCAGGCGGCCTCGAGGCCCGGTGGGCAGATCTTTTGGCAAGAGATCACGCCGGAGACCCTCAGTCCGGGGGGATCGCTCCCGCGCTTCGGTGCGATCACGAATATTGGGACGATGCCGGGTACCCTGGTGCCCGGTTCGCTTCCGAATGAAGTGCACATGGCCCCGCCAGGCGGGGGAAAATACGAGGCCGACAGAGCCGCCCTGCAAGCGGAGATGTGGGCTCAGGGGCAGCGGTTGATTGACCTGATGGAATGCGAAAAGAGCGCCGCAGTGGCGCCTGTAGCGGAGAAGAAAGAGGATAAAGACAAGAATCCGGCCGATATCGGCGCGCTGAAGGCCGCTGCTGAAGAGGCCAAGCGGAAGTTCGAGGATATGGAGCGCCAACTGAGGGGCATGGTTGACGCAGACTTGGAAGGAATCCAATCCTTCCTCCACGACTACGACGAGCAGTGGAAAGTCGCGATGGACTACATGCAGCGCTACATCGGCGAGTATCCAGGCCTGCTCAAGGACTACAAAGCCATCCTACAGCAGTATAAGGACCGCGCTTCGGCGCTAAAGATGGCCGACCAGGCTGACGAGGTCTTGCAGGTGGTAGAGATGCTCGCCACGGAGGGGTTGCTGGATGGCCTCGAACAGGCCAAGTACCTGAAGTCCCTGAACCAGGCGGCGGAATCGGCGAAGGAAGCGCGGGCCGCGATGTCGGCCGAGCGGGCGCTGGAAGGTGTGGAGGCGGTGGCGGAGGCCGAACCAGCGGGCGTCTTGGCGGCGAAAACACTGCGGAATGTCGAAAGCGCGGAGGCGGAAGAGGTATCCACCGCGCGCCTGCCTGCATCCGAAACACCGGCCCGTCGCTTGCCTGCTTCAGCGACGCCAGCGCCACCCACGCCGCCAGGCCGAGAAATCGTGCTCCAGCCGGGAGCAGAAGGCAACCAACAACTGTCGAAAGTCATGGAAGGTTTCGTGCCGACCCAGAACAAGGTCTATAGCGGCACCATCAACTCGATGAAGCAGGATATGGTGAATGGAACCTTTGATTGGAGCAAGGCCGACAAACCGATCCAGCTTGACGGCAACGTCATTGTGGATGGCCACCACCGCATGATCGCGGCGAAGATGGCGGCCCAGGAAACCGGACGGCCGCTGCTGGGTGCGGCGAACGCAATTATTCCCGAGGGAGGGGTGGTCAACAGTTCGGTGGGCGCCCGGCAAACCACAACGTGGGGTTCGCTCGAGCAGGGTGGGATCGGCGTCAAGGCGGGTGACAAGCCGGCCACCGCCATACCCAAGCTGAGCGAGGATCCCTCGCATATGCAGGAGTTGCGCGATATCCAGGCGATGAGCGGTCCGGAGGAATTCGAATGATGAGGGGGGAGAGCCATGGCTGACGACGGACTTGCCGGCCCACTGCCGGCACGGCAACCGCGGCCGGTCGAGCGCGAGCCCGACCTGGAGCCCGGGACGGTGGACGGCAGCATCGCGGGGACGCTGCGCGCGCAGGCGCAAGGACTGGGTCAGTACATGGGCGCCGTTGGATCCAGCGCTGCGCAATCGAAGTTGCCTCACTACAAGGAGTTCACGCCGGATCGGGATAACGCACTGGGCGAAGTGGAAACGGTATTTGACAAAGCAGTGGGTCACGATGAGAGCACCCTTGGTGCGTTCAAGGCCGTGGGCGGCGCCATGCACACCGGCCTGATGCGCCCGATCGCCGCTATCACCGACGCGTATCAGGCGTCGCAAATCCGGGACCTGCAAAACAAGTTCCTAGCCAGCCAGGCAGGCCGTCTGAGCAACATGGACCTGTACGAAACGAACGCCAAGAAGGCCATGCGCAAGTTGAGCAACATGCTGTCGTCGAACTGGCCATCCGGTATCGACACGGGTCCGGTACGGAAGCTGATGGAGGAGAAAGCCAGTGCCGGCAACGACGTGGCCGCCGGCATCGCCGACGCGCTGGCACAATCCAGCGATCCTGAGGAACGCTCGCAGCTCGAGGCCCTGCAGGGCGATTTTCAGAAATGGATCGGCGAACGCAATCAACGCGTCTCCCGGGAGCAGGAAGAAGTACGGGCGCTGGTAGATCGCACCGACGGGCTGAACGCCGAGATTTTGCGGCAGATCCCCGCGATGGAGGACGCCGGCACCTCGATCGGTCCGCGCAACGAGGTTTCCGGCAGCGGCGCAATCACCGGGACCTCGCACGCCGATATCGGCGCGATCAATTACGCCAGCAGCCTACGCGACTTTCTGATCGGGTCGCGCGGCCGGGTCAGCCGCGTGCTGGGTAGGCCGCAGTAGGAGAGCGCCATGGCGTACTTCTGGCTCATGCTGGTCTCGATGTGGACCGCGCTTTTTCTGGCGGTTCTGGGAGCTCGCGCGGTAACCGGCCCACGAACCTGGCTGCGCTTCTGGCTGCTTGGCGTCCTCGGGGGGCCGATGATCCTGGGCGTTGCCCGTAGTTGGATTCCGAGCGCGGCATGGTCCGGTTTCCTGATCCCGGCGCTGCTCTTTGTTCCAGTCTGTTGGTGTTTGCTGTGGAACAGGGCCTACCGATCCCTCAGCGTCAGCGACGGCTTCCTCTTGGGATTTTTTGTGGGATTCGGCGCCGACTGGATTCAGGAACTGTTCGGCATTGGCTTCCGCGATGTGGCGCGGCAAGTGCTCCCGAACGCGCTCTCGTTGATGCCTCCCGGCATTCTGGATTCTCCGAACTCTCTGAGCGCCCATCATT
>CAZJTF010000466.1:0-4587 GCA_964548565.1 uncultured Planctomycetales bacterium
AGATCGAGTGCGTTCAGAGGAGGACGGACGAGCGGCCCTGCAATCACACTGAGTATCTCGGCGGTGTGCGTGTCGATGACGACCAGATCGTACATTACTCCGAAGAGATTCCCTTCAGCATCAAAGTCGAGCCCCCAAATCTCTCCTCCCGGGATTTGGCCGATCATCTCCGCCGCGGCAGTCTCCGGGTCGATCCGATAGAGCCAACTGTCGCTGCCCTCGACATAGCAGCCGTAGAGCTCTCCAGCTGGCGAAAAAGCCAGACCAGTGAAGATGGCACCTTCTGTGTGTGGCAATGCGCCAATACGGGAAGTAACAACTCCCGAAGACGGGTCAATCGTGACAAGTTCGCTACCGTGATCCAGATCAATGCCGTACAGGATCCCGCTGGGATCAAAATCCAATGCCAGACTGAAAACCGAGGGTCCGATGACGCGGGTAGTCATCGAGAACCGGTCCAGCTCCACCAGATTGCTGGCCCAGGTTGTACTCAGCAGTCCGAAATCGCCACCGTACCAGGAAAGCTGCGTGCCTCGTGGGACATCCGTTCCCCCGTCCTGTGGTGCCAGAGGTCCTTTCGAGGGCGGAGGGGCGCAGTTAATAATGGTGCAGGTTACCCTGGCGGTGTTAGAGTCCCCTCCTTCCGGCGCGACGTTTCCATCGGCAGCCTTGAAAGTGAACATATCTTCGCCAAAACTGATCCCCGCCGTGTAGATGACAACGGGATCTCCTGGAGGAAGCTGGTATGGTATCCGGTCAATCCTGGTGCCATCGGTCAGGCGTAACGTACCGTAGCCAGGGAGGGTCTGAATCGTGTAAATGAGCGGGTCACCATTCACATCCCAGGCTTCAAGGGTAACAGGCGTGGGCTTCCCCGCGAGAGGAATGCTTGCGGATACAGCAACCGGAGGAAGGGGACGCGCTGCCTGAATGCTGATATGGTCCACCCGCCATCCGGCAACAGAGTCACTCGAACCTGTATTCCGGATTCGGAGCCGGAACGCTGCGTGTGAAGCTGTCGGTGGAAGCGGCAGGACGTGTTCTTCGTACTGCTCCATCGGTGGTGCGAGCCCGGCGAGACGGCCCCATTGCACCCAGTCTCCGGAGTCAGACAGGTACTCAACGAGCAGATCATCGACATGCCAGCCGGCGGTGCGCCGGTACCAGAAGCTGAGCTCAAGCGGTGTAGCCGAGGTCAGGCCGAGAGGTTTTGAAGTAACGGCGCCCGATCCTGTATCGGAACCCTCGAGGCTCAGCGCGTAAGGCCCGCTTACCGCTGAGACGTCCTCCGCAACCTGCGGTTTCCCTGCGACTTCGTCCCAGTTTCCCGGGTTGAGGGCGCTTTCGGGGAATTCCTCGAAGAACGCGGACGCAAGCGTGGTGAACGTGTAGCACTGCGCTTCGTTGTCTGCTCTTCCAACATTGCCGGAAGAGTCGAAGGCTTCAACCACGTAGTGGTAGGTTGTGCTCGGTCGAAGGCCGGACAAGCGGATTGCGTGCTGGGTCTGCGCACATGGTCCGGCGATAGAACGGAGCGACGCACCACAGCCGGATCCGAACGAGATTTGCCCGCAGGCAGGCTCATCGGTCGTGAATGATACCAGCGCGGTTGTGCCCACCACGTCGGCTCTCACCTGGCTGATATCAGGCGGCCGGCAATCAACGAGTACGCTTGCGGTGCGGGTCGTGCCATTGTCAGTATAGAAAGCGCTTACCGTCCCACCGTCCCTGACGAGCAGGGACGCTGCTTGTGGCCTCGGGCTCAACTGAATCTGGCCGACGAACTCCCCGACGTCACGATCGATCTCTGTCAGCGTGATCTCCCGGCCGACAGGATCTGAATCGGAGAGAACACGCACGGACAACTGGTCTAATGCAGTTGGATCCCGATTCGCTTCACAGCTGCTTACGAGCAGTTCGGCGAGGGCGTCGCAGCGGTAGGACACAGTCTCCCAGGAAACCTGCCCAATAGCGGAACATTGGCGTAATGCTGGCGTTGTCGCCAGCGAGTAGGGTTGCGGACCCATTGGAACACTGGTGCCGCTCACTCTGATGGTCCATGTTCCTGCGCCAGGGCTATCGACGAGAACCTGCTCAACATTGTTCAGCCGATCCGGCCGATTGCGAACGGCGGGATCACCGGGTCGTGATGGATCGAGAGTCCAAGGATAGTGGACGCCGTCAGGTCCGATGGCAATGAGATCCAGATCATTGACCAGCTGGGCGTCAGTGTTTGTGGGCCCCGGCAGATCATCCCACGCAAGGGTTGCCTTCAAGGGGGCCCCCTCTGGCGGAATGTCGACAAAGAAATCAGCGGTCTGCCCCTGCTCGATCCAGCCTTCGTGGGGACGGCGGCTGCGAAGAAAGTCGATTGTCTCGCGGGCTCTGACCGCTCCGTAGCCGTGCTGAAAATCCGGGCCGGCGTTACCCAGGTCCGACGCATTATGCACGAGAAGGATCTTAAGGGTGGCATTGCGGAACGAAGGCCCGTCAGGGTAGTAATCCTTGTATGCCTGAAGCACCAGCGCGCCGATACCCGTGACAGCGGGTGCAGCCATTGACGTTCCGCAGTAAGCGTCGTAGGAGCCACCGCAGATGGTGGAGCTGACGCCGTTATCGCCGCCGGCCTGGCAGCCGGGGGCGCAGATGTCGGGCTTCAGACGGCCGTCGTCCGTCGGACCCCAGCCGGAGAATGGAGTCATGCTCTCGTCGTTCGAATTGACCGCACCTACGCAGATGTGGTTTTTGGCTGTGGCCGGAGGAGCGATTGTCCGATACTCGTTGCCGCACAGCCCATAGCCGCGTTCGTTGCCGGCCGAAAACACGACACGAGCGGGTGATCCGAGCCCGCCGTACACGATCGCATCGATCAGCATCGCCGTGATGCCGTAGTCGCCTTCGTAGCTGCAGGGGAAACCATTGGCCGCGACGTTGCTGCCGATTGAATTGTTGACGATATCGACGTGAAGTGTATTCAGCGCTTCCCGGTAATCCGCTTCGATGTCTCCCGGATTGGTGTAGAGCAGTGTCCCGGTGCCATCATATGCGTAGGCGTATGACTCAAGCAGGCTCGCAGGAGCCATACCCCGCAAAAGTCCGCCGCTCCCCAGCCCGCTTCCGCCAATCGTGCCCGCAACATGGGTGGGATGGTCGTTGGTTGCCGCACCGTCGCGCACCTGGGCACGCCCGCCGAAATCCGGGTGGGCTACGCAGACAGCACCCCCGTCATAAACCATGACGCGGATGCCGCTACCATCGAGGCCATACGATGGTGCGTGCAGCTCTTCGACCTGCGCCGTGCGTCGAACGGAGTCGTTCGTCGGGCCGAGGGGCGGGAGCGGGGGCTCGATCCACTGGACGGCGTCTTCGGCGGCGAGGGCGGGAAGGGCGGCTTCGGGGATCCAGATGACGGCGGCGTTGATGCTGCGGATCCGGCTGCGGAGGATGGCGCCGTGGCGTCGGAGCGCGGGAAGCGCCTCCTGCTCGAAGGGGACGTCCTCATGAAACAGGACGTAAACGGCGACGGTCGGGCCGGAGGCGGCGGTCGCCTGCTTGCCCCTCGCCCGGGCCTGGCGATCGAGCTGGTCCCGCATCGCGTCCGCCTGCACACGGGCAAAGGCGGGGACCTGGCCGGCGAGCAGTCCGGGGTGCAGCTTGTGTTCGGGAGCGGCCGGGCCGAGGTCGCTTGCACCGCGGGCGGCGGCAGCCTTTGTCGCCGCTTCGTTCCGCAGCGTCGCGAAAAACGCGTTTGACCCGAGATACCTGCCGAGACGCACACCGGCGTTTCGCAGAGCATGCCGGTCGGCCGGAGTGGGTAACGCCTCAAACTGGACGACCCGGTGCTGCCCGGGGGCAGCGGCGCGAACAGCAGGGGCGGCGTCCGCAGGCCGGGTAGTCGGGCCGGATCTCCACCGGATCGGCGGGGCGGCCCAGCTGAGAGCGGGCGCAAACGCAATCGTCAGAATACAGCAGGCCACGGGCAGGGTGATGCCGCAGCGAAGCCGGGCAAGGCGCCCGGATGCCGGCGACAGCCCACGCGGGCGGGGAACTCTCGTCATCGAGTCAGCCTCAGTGCTTCCCTTGGGGGGCGATCTCCGCTTGGCCTTCAGCAGGCCACTTCCATTATATCATGACGGAGATACGTCAGAAGCTGATCGGTGAGCGGATGGTGCCAGGCGGGAACCTGCCTGCGGGGCTCGCATTATTCAGATGGGAAAGAGCCGGAGTTCTGCTGCCCGGTTACTGCATCAGTTGCCCGGGTCGTTTCCGCCACTTCCACTTACGCCAGGATCGCTCCGTGACCAACGGCTCCAGACGGAGGCGCGCCGTGGGTTCGTCCTGTTTTTTTATGTTTCAAAGACGCCGTTCGGCACCGATACGTATGCCTTCTGCCGGCCGTGGCTTCGTCCTGTGTTTTTGAGTGCTTCGGTATGTCGGGGTCACCCGGACGGACGCGGAGATCGGCGGAGGGGCTGTGAGCTGCTCCTCGGAACTTGATCCAGTCGCAATGAGAGCCTTCAATGCCCGGATATCGGGCATGGACGGGTCGATCCGGACGCTGCGGCATGACACTGCCTCCCCGGGAAA
>CAZJTF010000467.1:0-4578 GCA_964548565.1 uncultured Planctomycetales bacterium
TTGCCGTGATCGCCCGGCAGGCTCGACCGCTTCCGCGGAGTGTACCCAATGACGTGCCCCGCCGGGAGTGCGATTGGTCCTGAGGCGCGGTGTCGGGTACACTCCGCGCACAATCGGGCTCAGCAAGGAGAGGCACATGCACGAGCAGTTTTCCGACCGCGCGCGACACGCCATGGCCCTCGCCCAGCGCGAGGCCAGCCGCCTGCAGCACGACTACATCGGCCCCGAGCACATCCTCCTGGGCCTCGTGGCCCAGGGCGAATCGGTGGCCGCCACCGTGCTGGGGCACCTGGGCATCAATCTCCAGGCCATCCGCACGGAGCTCGACCGGCAGATCGAGGCCGGTCACGCAGGCGCCTCCATCGGGCGCCGACCGTACCACCCACACACCAAGGCCGTCATTGAGCATGCCATCGCCGAGGCCCGCAAGCTCGGGCACAAGTATGTCGGCACCGAGCACCTCCTGCTCGGGCTGCTGCACATCCAGGACAGCGTCGCCGCCCGCAACCTCATCGCCCAGGGTGCGAGCCTCGACGCCCTGCGGGAAGAGATTCTCGCCATCCTCCGTTCGGCCTCCGGCCCCCAGCACGATACCTCCGCCCGCACGCTCGGCGAGTTCGAGTGGATCCACCAGCAGGAGCTCGCCAAGGCGTTCCGCTCGCCGGCGCTCTGGCACGTGCTGATCATGGCCGTCGATTCAGCCAACCGCCTCGGGCGCGGCGAGGTCGAGGCCGAACACCTCCTGCTCGCGATGCTCCGCGACCCGAAGAACCCGGTCTCCCGCCTGCTCGCCGAGAAAGGCGTCACGGCCGACTGGGTCCGCGAGCGCATGACGCAGGCGCAATGACTCTGTTTCTCCTCGCCCGTGCTGCCCGGCGCGTGTATGCTGCCAGCCGTACGGACGATGATCGGCTCGTCCCGTGTTCATGACACCCTCAGTCGGAGCCAGGTCATGCCCCAGGTCAAGCACGTGGTCCTCCTGAAGTTCAAGTCATCGACGGGCGAGCAGAAGATCCGCGAGATCTTCGCCGCCCTCGACGGACTTCGCGGCAAGATCCCCGGCCTGCTCGATTTCTCCGGCGGGGCCTATTCCAGCGGCGAAGGCCTGAACAAGGGCTTTACGCACGGCTTCGTCATGACGTTCGCCGACGCGACGAGCCGCGATGCCTACCTGCCGCATCCGGAACACGAGAAGGTCAAGCAGATTATCTTCCCCCACCTCGACGGCGGGCTGGACGGCGTGGTCGCGTTCGACTGGCTGCACCAGCCGTAGGCGATGATGCCCGGTCGGCCCGCTCGTCTCGTCTGAGGACAATTCACCACCATGACAGGTGACAACATGCGCAGACTCGCCGCGACAATCCTGACTTTCGCGTACCTCGTACCCGCGGGCAGCCTCCATGCCAGCGCGACGCCATCGGTCCGTGTCGTCGACGTGCAGGGAATGCAGGTCGTCACCGTCGCGCCTGACGCAGAGCCGGCCGAAACCCTTCGCGCGGACATCGTCATTCTCGGCGGCGGTCTCGGGGGCGTGGCGGCCGCGCTGTCGGCGTGCGAGGCCGGCCGCACGGTCATCCTGACCGAAGAGACCGACTGGCTCGGTGGCCAGGCAACCGCACAAGGCGTTTCCGCCCTCGATGAGAACGGCCACATCGAGCGGAGCGGCGGCACGCGAAGCTACCTCGAATTTCGAACGCGCATCCGCGACTGGTATTGGGCCAACACGAAGCTCACGGCAAAGGCCAAGGCCGATCCCATGCTCGACCCGGGCAACAGTTGGGTCACACGCCTCGGATTCGAGCCCAAAGTCGGCGTCGCGGCCATTGACGACATGCTGGCTCCCCACCGCGCATCGCAAAAGCTGAAGGTGCTGTACCGCTGCCGCATCGCCCGTGCCGAGCGGACTGGCCGGAACATCAACGGGGTCGAGGTCGTGCACCTGGAGCGCGGCACGCTGACGCGCCTGGAAGGGACTTACTTCATCGACGCCACCGAACTCGGCGACGCGCTGGTGGTGTGCAAGGTCGCCCACGTCGTCGGCGCCGAATCCCGCGAACAGACGGGCGAACCCCACGCACGCCCGGACGGTCCGCATCCCGAATGCGTGCAGAGCTACACGTACCCGTTCGCGCTTCGGCTCCAGAAGGAGCCAGGGCAGCCCATCCCCCGCCCGCCCGGCTACGAGCAAAACCGCGAAAAGCAACCCTACACGTTGAAGCATCTGTACCACGACAAGCGCGGCTGGGTCCGCTACGGCGTCTTCGAGCATGTCGAGGGCAGTTACGGCCCGTTCTGGACTTATCGCCGCCTGATTGACGCCGCCAACTTCAACGACCCTGCGTACAGCGAAGATGTCGCGATGATCAACTGGCCGGGCAACGACTACCGCGGCGGCAGCCTGCTGGCGGACTCGCCCGACGACGTGCTGCGATCACTCCGCGAGGCGAAACTCCTCGCCCTCGGCTTCTGCCACTGGCTGCAGACGGAGGCGCCCCGGGACGGCGGCGGCCAGGGTCATCCCAACATGGTTCTCGACCGGCAGGCGATGGGCACGACCGACGGCCTCTCGAAGTACCCCTACATCCGCGAGTCGCGCCGGATCCGTGCCGCGTACACGATCGTCGAGCAGGACGTGGCGTCCGCCTTCCAGGAAAATCGCGCCCGCGCCCGGCATTTCGCCGATTCGGTCGGGATCGGCTGGTACGGCATCGACATCCACCCGAATGACGCTGAGCAAAAGCTCCCGCCCGCCGCCACCCGCCCGTTCCAGATCGCGCTGGGCGCTCTCGTCTCCGTCGATACCGACAACCTGATTCCCGCGTGCAAGAACATCGGCACCACGCACATCACCAACGGCTGCTATCGCCTGCACCCGATCGAGTGGAACATCGGCGAGGCGGCCGGCCTGCTGGCCGCCAGTTGCCTGCGGCTCGGAGTCACGCCGGCGGAGTTGCGTGCCGACGCCGCGCGCCTGCTCGAACTTCAGCACCAGCTCGTCAATCGCGGCGTACCGATCTTCTGGTACATCGACATCGGCCCGCAGGACCCCGGTTTCGCGGCCGCGCAACTCGCACCGTTCACGGATCCGAAGGAGCTTCGGCGCACGGAAAGGGCGATGCAGTACCGCACGACGCCTGGCACCCGCCCCGGCGGATGACGGAGTCTCGCGAGCCGCTCCGACCCCCGCGGTGCCCGCGACGTAGCGGCTCAGTTTCTGGCACTCGGGCTGCGAACTGAGTGCCGGAACCGAGGACTGCGTACCGAGTGTCCGTCCCGTAGTCCACGACGTACCCGGTGAAGTCTTCCTCCCAACCCCCACAAGCCAGAACAGCGTGGCGATGTCCGTCTTGTCCTGCGTGGGAATGCCGGGACGCGGAAGCTGCGGCTCGACGGGATCGATAACCACTGGCTGGATTGCGCGGTTGGTTGTGCGGTCGCGGCTGCCATGCAGGGTGCGGTGCTGCTGGGGACGGATGCTCGACCAGTGCCGATGGCCCGCGTCCGGCTGTCAGATGTGCAAAGGAGCAGAAAATGACGCAGTCCACGGATGCAGGAGCGAAGCAGAGGCCGGAGCAACACGGGCTGCGCTGCCCCAATGTGGTGGTCAGCACTCGCGCGTCATCTACACCCGGCGCATGCGGGGCGGTCGACTCCTGCGTCGTCGTGAGTGCAGACAATGCGGCAGGCGAATGACTACCCACGAGAGACCGATCGGCCAGGCAGGCTGAGTTCACACGCGCAGAGAGAGGCCGGGCGGGCAGAGCGTGCCCGCCCGGCGATCTCCAACGCTTTCAGGAGGAAGACCTCGTCATGGGCCGACGGTGATTGTCAGCGTGGCATCAACCATCACCGGGAGCAGGCCGATCTCGTCCGTCGTGTAGACCGCGTCCGCAATCCTGAACTGGTACGTGCCGGGACGCGGGGCGACGTTCAACGTCAGCGTCGCGGCCACGTATTGGCCGGGCGTCTGGCCCGGGGCAAAGAATCCGCCGAAAGCACCGCTGGTGTACAGCGCGCCCATGCGACGGTTCATCCAGCCTGTCGCGGTGGCCGTGCAGAGCGCCTCCGGTTCGCAGTCCATTGCCTGATGCAGCGTGATCTGCTGGATCTGCACCACGTTCGGTTCCGCGATCCCCGGCCAGAAGTACAGGTCGTTGACCGTGGTCGTGCTGTCGATCATGACCTCCACAGTCACCATGCCGCCCTGGGCGGGCAGGCTGACGGTGCTGCCACCGCCCCCTTGTACGATCAGTGCGGCCTGCACCGTGCCGGGCCCAGACTCGAGTGACTCCATCATCATCGACTCGCCGCCCAGCAGTCCTTCGCCGCCTTCGTCGCACTCGTCTCCGACGCCGTCCTGGTCCGTGTCGAGCTGGTCCCAGTTCCACACGTTCGGGCAGTTGTCGCATGCGTCAGGAATCGAATCGTCGTCGGTGTCGGTCTGGTTGGGATCGTAGTCATTCCGACATCCGTCACAGACGTCGCCGACACCGTCGCTGTCTGCGTCCTCCTGGTTGAGGCTACACCCCAGCGTTGCATAATTCTGCGCCTCAGGCGGCGGAACGCACGGCTTTGAGG
>CAZJTF010000468.1:0-4570 GCA_964548565.1 uncultured Planctomycetales bacterium
TCCTAATGGCCAACGGCTTGAATCGCATGGATGATGTGCTGTCAACATCCAGCGACGAAGGCCTCCCATACAAGCTCGAATGCTTGAACCTCCAGAGGGTATGTCGCAACTGTCTGCAACAGCTTTCCGAATTCGGTTTCAAAATCAGACCGCCGGCTGCGTGAGTGGCCGGCGGTTTTTTATGCGCCGCGGTCGAAGGACCGGTTTCACATCCGGCGGCTTGAAAACATCGCGCCGCCCGGCCAAGATGCGGCCGTGTCGCTGACCCACCGGCTTTGCGTCCAGGGAGGACCCGATGTCACCGCAACCAGATCCCCGCCACGGCATGCCACGACGCGATTTCCTGAAAGCTTCCGTCGCGACCGCCGGTGCGCTCGGCGCCTCCGGGGCCGCGGCCGGTGAAGGCGCCGCCGGCGAACCATCGGCTGGAGCGGGCGCCGTTCAAAAAGCCCTGCGCTACAACGACATCTACACCGGCGATCGCCTCAACCGCGTCGCCTTACCCATGGGCGGCATCGGTGCCGGCATGATCTGCCTCGAGGGCACCGGCGCGCTGTCGCACGTGTCGCTCCGCCACAAGCCGGACGTCTTCAATGAGCCAGCCGTCTTCAGCGCCGTCAGTATTCGCGGCCCGAAGAAGGTGGCCCGGGTGCTCGAAGGTCCGGTTCCCCGCTGGAAGGCGTACGGCAAGGAGGGGACCGGCAACGGCTCCGCCGGCATGACCCACGGCCTTCCGCGGTTCGCCGAAGCCACGTTCCGTACCCGCTTCCCGGCGGGCGTGATCGAGCTCCGCGATCCCAGGCTGCCCCTCCGCGTTGAAATCACCGGCTGGAGCCCGTTTATTCCCGGTGACCCGGACAACTCGAGCCTGCCGGTCGCTGCCCTCGAATACCGGTTCACCAACCCGGGATCCGATCCCGTCGAGGCCGTTTTCTCGTTCAACGCCCGCAACTTCATGGCCACGGGCAACGGCCAGGCGATCCGCCCGGCGCCCGGGGGGTTCGTCCTCTACCAGGCCGGTTCCGACGAGAAACCCTGGGAAGAGGGTGGGTTCTGCGCCGCCGTGGATGATGAAGCGGTGAAGGTCAATCACGCCTGGTTCCGCGGCGGCTGGTGGGACCCCCTGACAATGGCTTGGAAAGACGTCGAGGAGGGCGCCGCGTACGATCGCGCCCCTGTAAGCGAAGGCGGACCCGCCCCCGGCGCGTCGTTGTTCGTGCCGTTCACACTGGCTCCGGGTGCCGAAAAGCGAGTCGCCCTCCGTCTCGCGTGGTATGTCGGGCGCAGTGATCTGCGGGCCGGGCCAAAAGCGATGAAGACCCGACCCGCCGGTCAGCCCGAGTCGTACACCCCGTGGTATGCCGGACGCTTCAAGGACATCGCCGATGTGTCCGCCTACTGGCGTGACAACTACGCCAAACTCCGTGAGGCGTCCGAGCGTTTCAGCAGTTGCTTCTATGACCAGACCCTGCCGCCTGAGGTGATCGAGGCGGTTGCAGCCAACCTGACGATCCTCAAGTCGCCGACCGTTCTGCGGCAGGCCGACGGACGCCTGTGGGCCTGGGAAGGCTGCCATGACCGGGCCGGCTGCTGCCACGGCTCGTGCACGCACGTCTGGAATTACGCCCAGGCGGTGCCGCACCTCTTCCCTTCGCTCGAAAGGACCTTGCGAGAAACCGAGTTCAAGGTCAGCCAGAACGCGGAAGGCCACCAGACGTTCCGGGCGTTGCTGCCGATCTGGGAACCCCCGCACGATTTCCACGCCGCCGCCGACGGCCAGCTCGGCGGAATCATGAAGGCGCACCGCGAGTGGCGGATCAGCGGCGACACCGCCTGGCTCAAGACGCTCTGGCCGCAGATCCGCAAAAGCCTCGACTACTGCATCAAAACCTGGGATCCCAAGCACAAGGGAATCCTCGAGGAGCCGCACCACAACACGTACGACATCGAGTTCTGGGGCCCCGACGGCATGTGCACGAGTTTCTATCTCGGAGCACTGGCGGCGGGCGTCGCCATGGGCAAGGCTCTGAGCGAAGACGTTCAGCTGTACGGCGAGCTGCTCGCCCGCGGCCGGCGTTACATGGAATCCGAGCTCTGGGACGGCGAGTACTTCATCCAGAAGGTGCAGTGGGAGGGCCTGCAGACGCCCAGCCCCCTCGGTGTGAAGAGCATGGTCGGCGGGTACTCGCCCGAGGCGGTCGAGCTGCTCAAGAAAGAGGGACCAAAATATCAGTACGGCAAGGGTTGCCTGTCCGATGGCGTCCTCGGCGCCTGGATGGCAGCCGTGTGCGCCGTGGGCTCGATCCTCGACGAGAAGAAGGTGGGCAGCCATCTCCAGGCCGTGCACAAGCACAACCTGCGGCACGATCTCAGTGAACACGCGAACCCGCAGCGTCCCTCGTACGCGATTGGCTCGGAAGGCGGCCTGCTCCTCTGCTCGTGGCCCAAGGGCGGTGAGCTCTCGCTGCCGTTCGTCTACAGTGACGAGGTCTGGACGGGCATCGAGTACCAGGTCGCCTCGCACCTGATGCTCCGCGGGTTCGTCGAGGAGGGCCTCGACATCGTCCGCACCGCCCGGGCCCGCTACGACGGCACTGTCCGCAATCCGTTCAACGAGTACGAGTGCGGCCACTGGTACGCCCGCGCGATGTCTTCGTACGGGCTGATCCAGGGGCTCGCCGGCGCCCGGTACGACGCCGTCGAGAAGGTGCTCTACCTCCACCCGACGCTCAAGGGCGACTTCCGCAGCTTCCTGGCCACCGCGACGGGCTTCGGCACGGTCGGCGTGGAAAATGGAAAGCCCTTCGTCGACGTGAAGTCGGGGAGCATCGACTACACGCGGATCGACTACAAGCCGGCGTAAGGGCTCTGCCGGGGCTCGCGGGCGAGGGCGCCGTTTTTGCGCGTGCTCACGCTGTAAAGCCCACCCGCTCCAGGCTTGAGTTTTCGGACTGCTTGGCCGATGTCTAGGGGTGAGACATGCGGTCTCCCGTAGAATGCCCTGTCCCCGCGGCATCCACGATGCCGGGGGAGGGGTCCTCTGCCGTCCAGTGCCGTCGTCCGGTGCGGGAGCGACCGATCTCGACTGAAGAGAGGGTTCTGGCGATGCGCATGGGCACGATCAAGAAGGCGGTCTACGGCCTGCTGGCGGGTGGGTTTCTGTTCGCGAACGTGAACTGTCTGCCCTCGGGTGCTCAGCTGCGCGGACTTGTGCAGAACGGCATTCTCAGCCTGATTTCCGGCAGCGCCGAGTTGGTTGTGACGCAGATCTTCCCTGCTCTCGGGGAGCAGATCGACGACAATAGTAACACCGACGGCACCACCAACCAGACTCCGTGACAGGTCAAGCCGGGCACCCGCTCGGGATGCCTGTATGTGCGGCCGGCAATTATGTTTTCAGCACGCCAGCAAACGGCCGCTTCATTTCGCGACCAAACGTGCGGCCGTCGCCGACGCCGGCTTGAGATGCACGTCCAACCACGCGTAAATCAACTCACGGGATTCGTGCGCGACGGAATGTCCCCGTCCGTGTACGTAGAACGCGAAGTCCTCGGGGGCGCCCAGCAGCGCCCACACCCGCATGAGCTCCATGTCCATCAGGGTTCGCTGCCGCTGCATGCCAGCGTTGCCGTCGTTGAGCGCGAATACGTCCAGGTATGCGCGGGGCGCGATTAACGCGATGATGTGGTGCATGTCAATCGGCGGGAGCCGGCCTTCGAGCAGCCCCGGGCGCAGCGGCTTGAAGTAGATGTACCAGCGGTTGCGGGCCCACTCGAGCACTCCCGGGTTGTTGCGGAATGTACCCGCGCTGCAGTTCCCCGCCGCCGCCTTCACGCGTTCGTCGTAAGCCGCCAGGAAGAATGTTCCGTGCCCGCCGAGCGAATGTCCCATCGCCCCGATCCGCTCCCGATCCACCTCCGGCAGCGACTGCAGCACGTCGATTGCGATCGAGTGTTCATAAGTGAACTTGCCGACAGCGGTCCACTCAGGGTGCCTCTCGTAAAAGCGCTTCGTCTCGTACGGCCCCTCGGGGGGAATCCGGTGACCGGCCACAAAGTGATCGGGCGCGATCACCACGTAACCCCGACGCGCCAGGTGGTCGAGGTAGGCCTTGTCCGGCTGGTCCTCGAGACCCGCCGCCTGGTCCTTGCCGTTTTTGTAGGTGCCGTGGAGGGCGACGACTGCGGGCAGGGGCCCCTGCAGACCCGTCGGGATCGCCAGGTAGGCGTGCGCCCGCTCGTCCGCTTCGACGTTATAGCTGACCAGCTTGCGCGTGTAGACGCCCTCGACGTCGACGCTCCCCTCGACCCGCACGTTGAGCGGCGGACGCTCCGGCTTGTGCTGGTCGCGGAGCAGCTCGAGGTACTGCGCGCGGATCCGCGTTCTCCGCTCCTCCCACCCCTCCGCCGTCGTGACCCCGCTCAGCAGGTCCTCCCAGGACGAGCGGATGGGCTCCGGCTCGAATTCGGGGCGCGTCGTCGGAGCTCCGGCAAGGCTGCCGGATCCCCACGCAAGCAGGGCCGCCGCGCCCGCCACGAGCATCGCTATTCGGTTGACGGTCTGCATGTGT
>CAZJTF010000469.1:0-4564 GCA_964548565.1 uncultured Planctomycetales bacterium
CGCCGCCGGACGCTCCGCCATCTTGAGCAGTGCGTTCTCGGTCCCGATGATCCGCCAGAGCATCTCGTGCGGCTCGCAGATGCTGCCGAAGACGCAGAAATCCTCCGCGTAGCTCCGCACCCGGTCCAGAAACGACGGCAAACCGAGGTTGATTGCGTCTGTGATGCAGTTGATCTGGTCGTCCACCGCGGAGGTGAACCGTCGGGCGTCGCGCGGGTCGTCGAAATACAAACCCTGGATTTCCTCGTACGTCTGCGTCGCAAACGACCGGTACACCGGCATGGGGCAGCTCGCGTGCCACTCGATCGTCGCGCCGAAGCCTGTCTCCAGGACTTTGCGCTCGGGCCCGTCCTCCAGGACCCGGATTCCGCTGATGTGCGGATCCATGTTCGGGTTGATCACGACGAGGTCGAGGTCCCAGTAGCGGTACGGATCGAAATCCGCCCGCCCGAGTTCGTTCCGGGCCCGGCGGACAAACCCGGTCCAGAAAAACTCGCCGATCGGAACGCGGTCAGGTTCGCGATGCTCGAGGGCCGCACGGACCCGCTCGATCTTTGGGAGGGCGTGGCTCATGGGCGAGCTCCCAGGTGCATACCACGGCATCAGTCCCCCGCGGCCTTACCAAGGTATTCGCGCGCCCGCGCCCCCGCAAGACGCCCCTTCGCCGGCCGAACACCGCACACCGCCCACAGGCCCGGGGCGTCATGCCCGACGGCTGTCCCTGCGCCGATGCCGGGCAGGTGCATTCCCCTACCGCAGGATCTATAATGCGGGAGTGACACCACCGAGAGATCACTTCACCCTGTACGACTGCATGCGGCTCCTCGGATTGGGCGAGGCCACGACGATCGCTGAGGTCAAGCGCAACTACCGCCGCCTCGCCCTCGAGTGCCACCCCGACAGGCACGGCGGCAGCGAATCGGCTCGACGCCGCTTCAGCGAGATTGCCTCCGCCTACCGCGTGCTGATGCGTTCCCTTCGCGCCGTCGAATCCGGCAGAAAGATCGGTCACTGCTGGGAGTGCCGCGAGTTCGGCGAGGTGCAGACCGGCCTCGACGGCCACGCCCGCTGCCCGAGTTGCATTCTCCACGGCCCGCGGCGCCTGCTGCCGCTGCCCGTCATCGTCATCGCGCGATGCCTGGGGACGATCCTGCTGCTGGGACTTGCAGTCATCCTGCTCTGGATGTGCCTGCAGAACGGCAACCCGGCGTACGCCGCGGCGGCCGCCCTCGCCGGGGCCGGCTCGCTGGGCCTTCTGGCCTACACCTGCCTGACCGTGGTGCACTGCGTCGACCGATCCATGTACCGCCGGCGCGGCCGGTCCTGACGCCTCCTACTGCGGCGGTGCCGGCTGCGACGCCGGCGTCAGCACCAGCAGGTTGTCGAACGACGTGGCGGCGTCCGCTTTCGTCCAGAGGCCGATCGCCCCCGGCTCGGTGAAGGTCGTGTCCCGCGCCTCGAGCAGCGGCTTACCGTTCACGGAGCACGTGATCGCGCTGTCCGTCATCATCGCCCGCAGCTCGTACCACTTCCCCGCCTCCGCTTCGACGTCCGCCGACGCCAGCTGCGTTCGCTTGCCGTCCGCCACCTTGTAGACGCGGTAGTTGCTCTCGAGCGGATTCAGCCGGCAGATGTAGTAGTTGTTCTCGTCCCGGTACCGCCAGACCAGCCCGCCGCCCTGATCCTCCTTGCCGGAATCCGCCCGCACCATCACGCGCAAATCCACGTCGCGCACCCGCGGCCGCTCCGACACGAGCAGGTTGTACGTGCTCCCGTTGTTCTCCGTCTTCACCAGTCGCAGGACGTGCGGAGGCGTCGGGGCCTCGGGATCCGCGACCACCTGCCACGTCGCCGGCGACTTGCCTGCGTGCGTCTGCCGCGCGACCCAGCCCGACGGCAGCGTCTCTGCCGCAGCCGCGTCGAAATACCACGCCCCCACCGGCCCCGCCGAACGCCGGACCGATGTCACCTGCCCGCTCTCCGCGTCGATCAGCACCCGCGCCACCTGCGGCCCCGCCAGCAGGTGCACCTCGAAGCGCGGGCGATCATCACGAATCTCCAGCTCAGCCTCGTACGCACGCCCGCCCACCTCGCGCGATGCCCGGGCGATCGCCTCCGCGAGCGGCATCCGCACCGACCGCAGGATCCGGTCATCGTCGTCTGCATCCTCGTCCTTCGCGCGGAGCACGCGCCCGGAAACACCGTCAACGCGGACTTCTTTCCGCCCCCGCTCGGCAACCAGCTCGATCTCGTATGTGGGAACCCCTCCGCGCAGCTTTAGTTCCGCATCGATGGCCCGCGCGCGGCCCTCGCCGCCTCCGGCCGCAATCGCGATCGCCTCCGGAAGCGCGATCCGCGCCGACTCCATGGCCGCCAGCACGGGCCCCAGGTTTTCCGTCACCACGACGTCAACCGCCACTCCGCCGTGGCCGACGTCCACGTTCACGGAGACATCCGCGCCGAGCACCGGGGCGGCCACCAGCAGAAACACCGTTCGCGTCAGCCGATGCATGATCAGTCTCCAGAAAACCGACGAGCCTCGAAGATTATTCCTGCACTCCGGCGCGCGCGACCAGTGGAATCCGGAGTACCTGCGCCGACATCGCCGGTACGACCTGCTCCAGGGTCTCCCCCACCCGCAGCACCGAGCCCACCAGCTTCGCGCCGGGCAGGTCGATCTGGCCGGAGAGCGTCCGGCAGTCGCCGCCGCCACCGGCCGCCATCCCGTGCAGCCGTACCGTTGTGCGGATGCCTCGGTCAGTCGTCCGGTTCACCAGCAGCACGTACAGATGCGCGTCATCCCGCGTCGCGACCGCCGACAGCGCCGGTACGTTCGCCGTATCCGGCGTCACCGCGTTGAAATCGGTCGCGTGCGGGTCCGCATAGGTGTTGTACGAAAACGTCGGAACCTGACAGACCGTCCGCACGAGCCGATCACCGATCCGCTCATGCAGCAGTTCAAAAGCCGCCGCGTTATCCCGCCGCGTCCCGTCCCCCGCCAGCTGCGGGCACGGGTAGTTGCCGAACAGGTGATGCCAGTGCGTCCGCGGGATCGGCCATGCCAGCATCTCGCGGAAGGCATCCACCGCGAACAACTGCTGCTCGAACGTGTCCGCCGCCGGCGGCATGTTGTCCTGAAACGTTGCCCAGTGCACGCCCAGCACCTCGTCGATGTCGGCGCTCGCCCCCGGCCCCTCCAGCCGAACGATCAGCTCGATCTCCTTCGTGTCCGGAAACGCCGGCCGCCCCACCAGGAGTCGCTCCCACATGTTCACCTGCGTCGCGACGCGGTCATCGATCACGTTGCCCTTGTTCGGTCCGTCATTCGCCTGCCGCAGCACCAGGTGCACCCGCAGCGGCTGCTTCGTCCGGATCCACGCATACGCCCCGAACGCGGCCGCATTCGCGCGATCACCCACCGGGTATACCTGCCGAATCGAGACGCTCCCACCCGATGGGGTGGTCGCGAGCCGCACGCCCAGGCTTCCGTGCCGCGCCGCTCCCCGCACCGCCGTCGCCTTGCCGCCGCCCGCCGGCTCCGCTTCCACAGTCCACTCCGCGAGTTCCTTCTCGAAGTTTCCATTCTTCAGCGGCAGATCCGTGCGGATGCGGTTGCGTCCCCAGCACTTGATGTTCCACTCCGTGATCTCGACCGGCACGTTGAACGCCAGCGCCGGGTCCGCATACCCGCTCAGCCGCTCGCTGGGTCGACCATGCCGCAGGGCGAGGATGTTGTGCAGGTTGTGCACCGTCCAGATCACCGCATCCCCGTTGTTTGACGGGAACGGGTAGAAATGCTCCTGCACCGCGTCAATCAGTCGGAGCTCGCCGAGCCGGTTGATCTCCTGCGTCCACGCCGCGTTCACCGCGCGATCCACGGCCTTGAGCGGATCCTGGTTGTTGCCCATCGTGGGAAAGCCGACCGCCGTGATCCACAGCTTCAGTCCGGCAAGCTGCGGGTGTTCCTTCTGGGCGTCGCTCAGCGCCTCGCGCAACGCCCGGCACCACGCCTCGCAGGTCTTGCCGTACACCGGCGGTGTCCAGTCGCTCCTCGACTGCCCCCAGTTCTCGTTGCCAAGCTCGTAGTGCAGAATTGGCGTCCGCCCCGCGAGCGCCCGCTCGATTGTGTACGTCCGAAACAGCGCCAGCGTCTCCGCCAGCGTGCCGAAGTGATACTGGGTGTGCCCGCACGGATTGGGCGCGGTGTGACGATACCGGATCACCTCCTCGAGCGGCGCCCCGGCCGGGGGAGGCCCCTCCCTGCCCTCGGTCCCGCCTTGCAGATTCAGCGTGTAGTACGGCTCCGCTCCGATCGCATCGCAGAAATCGAGGAACTCCTCGACCGTCACCTCGTCCGCTTTCGGCGCCTGCCAGTTGTACAGATCTGCAAAGCAGCCGTTGGGAAACCGGATCGTCCTGCACCCCAGCGCCTTCACCCGCTCGAGCGTCTCGGGATTGTGGATCTGCTTCTTGTCTGTGGCGTACTGCGTCAGGTTCGTTCCGACGAACTGCGGGCTCACCGCATGGATCACGTCCGCCGCAAAAACGTCGACCGTAGCCGTCA
>CAZJTF010000470.1:0-4557 GCA_964548565.1 uncultured Planctomycetales bacterium
GTTCCAGTCGACCGCGCGGTAGGCCGCCTCGAGGGGAATCACGCCGCTCGCGATGTCCAGCGCCACGCTGCGGAACGCCACGAATCCGCCGTCGAATGTCAGGAGAAATGTACCCCTGATCCGCCCGCCGAGGGCTGCCGGAGCCGTTGCCGTGCCGGTGTAGTTCGCTGCGATCGGGTCCCATTGCGCGGGATCGGGCCGCAGGTTCGTCTGCTCGAGCGCGTACAGTCCGGGCGTGCCGCCGACGAACTGGATCGACGTGAAATTGATGTATTCCGTATTGATCTCGCCGTCGAGGGCTGCCCGGCGCCCACCTGCATCCGTCCACTGCGAGTTATCATTCGCGTCGCGCACGCGGACGGTAACGTCGCCCAGGCCGGAGACCGGGACGAGCTGGTCCGGAATGGTGAGGCGAATGAAGCTGTCGGCGGGATCAACATCCCAGACGACAGTCGCGCCCGTCGCCGCCTGGGCGGCGAGAAGGCAGACCAGAAGCACACTCACGCCACCCAACAAACAGACTCGCGCGTGACACATTACGTCCCCTCCTGCAGGTCGACGTGGATCCAGACTGATTGGCCGCTGCAATCCCAACCCTGAGGATACACAACGTCTCCGCCGGCGACAAACCGCGAAATCAGGCGTTTCCCGGGCCTCGGCCCATAGTCGAAGCCCGAATGTCCGGTATATTGGTGCGGCCCAGGGACACCGGCTGCGGCTCCCTCCCCGGCCTGGCCCCTGTGCGGTAAGGTCCGGCACCGTGCGACGACCGCTTGCGTCAGCACCATGGAAGGTCAAAACAGTGAGCCCGGTCACGTCCGCCCCCACACAAGGTTCTCCCCATGAGCGTTTCGTTTCGTGAGCAGGCTTCCGAGTTGCGCCGTCTGGACATCGCCTACCCCGCGGCCAGCGGCCAGGGCGGATACGGCCCCAATGGCGAGGTCATCTACACCCGCCATCCGACCGGCTGCCCCAGTGTCCTCGTGGACAGCCGCGGCGGCGCGAAGGCCACGTTCATGTCCAACGGCAGCGTCGAGTTTCGCGTCCGCGGGGCGGACGGTCTGGACGTGGAGGTCCTCCGCGGGCACTTCGACCCGGTCGAGAAGCGCGAGACGGGCGTGCCCTCGCAGGATCTGTGGATCCGTCTCGACGGTTCGGCCGGTGGACAGCTCGCGATCGCTTCGCTCGTCAACCCGCAGCGCAACCTCAATCTCGAGCCGGTTGCCATCAAACTCGTGAAGCTCACGCACCCGTGCTGCACGTTCTGGTACACGGCGGAATTCGCGCCGGCGTCGACGACGCGGCTCGAAACGGCCGTCGCCTTCACGATGGTCTTGACGCAATCCGGGCCCGCACTGCTCCGCCGCTGCCTGATCCGCAACGCCGGCCAGGAGCCTCTCACGGGGCAGCTCTGGAGCTTCTTCAACCTGATGGGCACGCAGCGATTCGCATACAACAAATCCGCCTGGTACGACCGCGGACTGCCGCTCTCGCCGGATGAGGCGGTGGTAGCCTGCACCGTCCCCTTTTCGACCGCACTGCAGGTGAAGCGCGTTTCGGCTCGTGCTACCGCGCTGTCACCCGGCCAGGCGACGTGTGACGCCTTCCGGTTCGTCGGGGACTGCGCCGCGACAAACCTGTTGCCGACGGCCGTGCGTGCCGGGAGTCTTGTGCCGCTCCCCGGCGATCCCGCGGCGTTCAACCGCTTCTCGAGCCCGACGATCACCGCCGTCCAGCGGAGCTTCCGTCTCGCACCGGGCGAAGACGCCGTGCTCGAGGAATCGCTCCTGTACGTCACCGCACCCGAAGCCCTCGAACGCTTCGCCTGCGAGATGCGCAGCGACGGCACGGGCTACCCGGCCGTGGCCGCCGCGTTCACGACCGCCGCCCGCAACCTGCTCGCGCACACCTCCGATGTGGCCGCTTGTGTCAGTTCCTTGTCACCTTCAGAAGCCGTCGGTGCGTCCGCGGCAGCCGGGTTCCAGGTGGCCATCCCGGCCGAGCCGGCCGCCGCCTGCTACCTGAACTCCATCTGGGCGGGTGTCGGCGAACTGTACGAAAACTGCCGCGCCCACGGGGCCCGCCTCGCCGACGGCATCGAACTCGGCACCCGTGATCGCGCGCAGGACATCTGGCCGATGCTCAAGACTGATCCCGCGCGCGTGCGCGCCGACCTGCTGCACGGCCTGAGCTTCCTGTACCGCACGGTGTCGGAGCCGATCCCCGTCTGCCAGAGACCGCTGACCCGGCGCGAGAAGCTGCATGGCATGTTCCCCCGGCAGTACCCCGAGCGCTGGCTTGACCGTACGACGCCCGTGCGCAATGACAACCGTCCTTACAACGACAGCGCCGTCTGGATGGTGGATGCCCTGCTGCACTACCTGCGCGAAACGGGCGATCGCACCATCCTGTCGGAAATTGTGCCGACCGTGCGCCTGACGGCCCCCGACACGCCGGAGACCAGCGCTCTCGTCGGACACGACGAAAAGCTGCCGGTCTGGGAAGTCCTCTTGGAGGTTTTCGCCTGCTACCGCCGCCACGCGGGCGACAGCCCCTACGGCATGGTTCAGGCGATGTTCGGCGACTGGGCGGACCCGGTGGACATGTTCGGCACTGCCCGCGTCGGCGACAACACCACGCGTGGCGCAGGTCGCGGTGTGCTCACCCGACTGTCGTGTCACGTGTTCTGCTCGCTCACGGCGGCGATCGACATGCTGGAAGACTGCGGCTTTCGCGCACCCCGGCTCGAGCGCGAACTGCCCGAGCTCCGGCGGTTTGCCGCGGATCTGCGCGCGGCGATTCTCCGTTTTGCGTGGGAGCCGGACGGCCAGTTCGTCGACGCGATCCACGAGTTGAAAGCCGACGGCTCCGTGCCCGACTACGCCCGGGGCGAGACCGGTTACACCCTCGGATCACGTCGTGCGGAACGCGAGTTCGACGGCACGCCGCGCACGGTGCTCACGCCCTGTGCCTGGGGTCTGGCACTCCTGCAGGCGTCTGCGTCATGGCTGCCGCCCCTGCCGGATCGCGACGGGATGATCCGCGCCCTGCTGGCCAACGTGGACAGGCACTGCTTCTCACCGACAAACGGCCTCAATCTGTACGCCCCGCCGATCGCCAACACCGAAAACGCTGTCCGCCTGGTCGGCCGGCTGGGCATGCTGCCGCCGGGCTGCGCGGAAAACGGTGAGTACCACCACGGGCAGGTGATGATGCACTTCTTCCGCAGCGGCGTGCCCGGGCAGGCGGACACTGCGTGGGAGCAGTTCAAGCCCGTCCTCTCGAGCGCCCGGGGGCCGGAGTTATGCGGGCCGTTCGACCAGACTTCCAACAGCTACGCCTGCGACCCGGACGATCCGCACTGCGGCGCCGGCATGAATTTCGGCCTGAGCGGGTCGATGGACTGGATGTTCGACCTGCTCGAGTCGATCGCCGGCCTCCATCTCGCGATGCATGACCCGGCACAGCCTGACGTGCGTATCGAGCCGAACCTGCCCGCAGCATTTCGCGGCAGCTATTCACTGCGGCGCATTCTGCACAAGACCGACGGTCGCGGCGGCTTTATCGCCGTGCCGCTGAACGTGACGATCGCACCGGCCTCCGCCGGCGAGGCGCCCGGGGCCACCCTGAACGGCGAGCCCCTCGCGCATGCGGAAGTGGAGAACATCGCGGTGCATGGGCGGCTCGACATTGATTTGCGGGTGGAAACGACGAACCGCGTCTGAGCCCTGGGAGACTCGCGTGTGCAGCCCGATTCATACGAGTTCATGACGAAAGCCCTTGCCGAGTCCGGACTGATCGGGCACATGTGGGGCGAAGACATGCTCGTTGTTTCCTGCCAGCGCGAGCCCATCTGGCCGGATCGCGGCAACAGCTTCTGGCTTTCGCGCAGGGAGGGCATCTGGTATCTCAGCACGTGGCTGCCCGTCGGTTACCGAGTCCCCGAAGATCAGGACATCGTGGCGCTTTGTGCGGCTTGCGTGGGGTGGGCAGAGTCGGCAATGTACCGGGTTCCACCACCGCTGGTTGCCAGGTTCAACCTGCATGAACTCGCTGAGGCGGAGTACGACCGGCTTTTTGCAGCAGATGCGGCGGACGATTGAAGCAGCGTGACATGGAATTCTGGCGACCAGCGCCGCAGAGCACATTCGCGTTGACCAGAGGACCACAGGAGCCATGATATGACTACACTGTCGAGCACTGTTACACCGGGCTGCGTCGCACCTGCCACGCCGCAGAAGCGCGGCTTCCTCGTCTACCTGATGCTGATCTCCGGCCTCGGCGGCCTGCTCACCGGCGTCGACTTCGGCATCATCGCCGGGGCGCTGCTCTATCTCGATAAAACGGTGAACGTCACCGAAGGCGAGCTCTCCTTCGTCGTGGCGATGTACTCCATCGGCGGGTTCGCGGCATCGCTGGTCGCGGGCATGTGCGCCGACTGGATCGGGCGCAAGAAGATGATGATCGCCGGCGGTCTGATGTTCGTCGTCAGCATCGCTCTGATCTACACCTCGCAGGGGTTTCTCTCTCTCGTGCTGGGACGGCTTCTGATGGGCC
>CAZJTF010000471.1:0-4502 GCA_964548565.1 uncultured Planctomycetales bacterium
GTTGTAGCTGCGCAGGTAGGTTTTCACGACCTGGTTCGGCCGGACCCACTCGGAATGCCCGTCCAGGAACCCCACGTTCAGGCCCGCAAACCCGTGGTTGTTGTTCTTGTCCGGCCAGTTGTTGATGTCGTCGTTTCCGTATCCCTGGTCGCTGTCGAGCGCCAGCAGCGTCCAGTTCGGGAACTTGACCGTGCGTTCCTTCTTGATGACGTCGTCGGTGATCGTGCTGTACCCGGAGCGTTTCGTATCCGTCCAGCCCACCTGCTGACCAAACGTTCCGGAGGCCCGTCCGTCGATCGTCTTGCCGTCCGGGTAGATCACCCGACCGTCGTACCAGCCCCACACCTCGTAACTGTGCCCTCCCGAACCGTCGAGGGCGTTGCGCGCGTTGTGGTCGAGGTCGTCGATGATGTTGCGCTTGAAGTAGTTGCTTTCGTAATGCCGGATGTTGTCCCGGACAACATTCTCCGTGCTCGGGCAGATCGCCACCCGCGGCTGCGGCAGGTACTTCGGCCAGATGTGGTTGAGGCTGTCGTCACCGGTGTCGCGCGCGGCCACGTACAGCCCCGTGCGCTCCGACTGCGCGTTCATCACGCACGCCATGTTGATCTGCCGCGTGTTCGACAGGCACACGTCCCGCCGCGTCTGTTCCCGCGCCTTCGAGAGCGATGGGAGCAGGACCGCCACCAGCACCGCGATGATCGCGACAACAACAAGGACCTCGATCAGTGTAAACGCCGTCCGTGTCGGTACTGCAACCTTCATACAGGGCACCTTCTTCGTTCACCTGCCGAACAGCGGCCGCCCCAAAAGCGACCGCCGCCACGGCTCAGATCTGACCGGGCACGCAGCCCGGGTCGTACGTCTCGCTCCCGCTGTAGCACCCCTGGAACACGCCGAAGTCATCCATATCCACGTCGCTGTCGCCGTCATAGTCGGAGGACTGGCAGTCGAACTTCGCCTGCTCGGCCAGCGGGATGGCCGCGCCGGTCGCGCATGCCTTGAAGTGAGCGAAATCTGCGTCATTCACGCGCCCATCGGAGTTGAAGTCCGGCGCGGGCGTGGGATCCGCGAACCCGATGCCGTTGCCCGTCGGGCCGCCCAGCGCCGCGACCTCTTCATTCGTCATCGCATAATCGCGCACCTGGATGCTGCTGACGTAGCCCGGCTTCGTCTCGTTGTCGTTGTCGGTAAACAGCAGCAGCAGGTCCTTGCCCGCGCTGCTGAATTTCGTGTACATCGCCCGGGTGCCGTCCACGCCATTGTCCGTCCCCTGCGTTGCGAGTGCCACGCCGTTGACGTACTTGCTCATGCGGTCCTCCGTCGTATCCACGACGACGGCAATCCGGAGCCACGTGTCGAATGGGCACGAACCCTCTGTCTGGTCGTACGCCCCCAGCACGCCGAGCGCGTTGTCGCTCCCGCGGATGAACAGCTTACCGTCTTGCTGGTTTACCGGATCAAGCTGGTACAGCGAAATCCACTGGTTGTCGAACGGGGCCGGCGCTGCGTCAGGGGACGCCTCGCTCGATTTGAAGTACACGTCCATGATCAGGCTGTACTGGTTGACCTTCGTGCCGCCGCCGTTCGCCGCCGCGCCGTGCGGGAAAAGGTAGCCGGTGCACGGATAGGTGGCCGGGAAACGCATCACGGTCGCGTCGATCGTGTGCAGCTTCGGCAGGCCGAATGTCGACGCGAGGCCGAACTGCGTCACGTTGGCGAGGTTCTGCTCGGGGCACGTGCCGAGATTACAGCCCTTGAAATACTGCAGGTCGCGTCCAACAGTGGCTTTCAGGTTTCCCGCGGCGAAATCCCACTGCCCGGTGACGCCCGGACCGCCGGGAATCTTGCCGGCGGTCGGACCACCGAGCGCCCCCACCTCCGTATCGCTCATCTGATAGTTGCGCACCTGGATGCTGCTGACATATCCGGGGGCGGTCTCGTTGTCCTCGTCAGCAAACAGCAGCGTGGGGCGGTTCATCGCGGCGGTGTAAAGCGCCATCCGCCCGTCGAGCCCCATCCCGCTCTGTGAGCCGACGAGCGTTCCGTCGATGAACTTGCGGTATCCCGCGGTCGTGTCGGCGGTGTTCAGCGCCAGGACGACGCGATGCCACGCGCCCGGCGTGAGCACGCCGTCGTACTGGCCGCCGATCCCGATGCCGTCGCTTCCGTTCACGAAAAAGTCCGCGTCGTTTCGATTGCAGTCGTTTGTCTGGACAAGCGCCCGGTACCCTCCCGCCGACGTGGTCGGGTACAGGATGTCCATGATGATCGTCACCTGGTTCACGTATTCCCCGCCGCCGTTCGCGTCGATCTGCGGGAACATCGCGTAACCCATAAACGGGTCAGTCTGCGGGAAGAACATTACGGTTGCTGGTTCACCATTGATATCCGCGATACCGAACGACGTCGTGGTCCCGAACTGTGTTTCGGCGGCCACGTCGCGCGGCGGCGCGGCCGGAGGAAGCCAGTAGCTCCCGTCCGCACCGACGGTCGCCTTGAGATCGGCGGTGTTGAAATCCCACTGCCCCGTAACCTGCTGAGCCCCCGCAGAGCCTGCAGCCATCAGGTACGCCAGCACCACGCAGAAAACTCCCGTGTCAGCAAGCTTCCCTCTCATTTCCTCCTCCTTTTTGTTTCGTTGACGCCGGCGCGACAGTCATTGCCGACAACCCTCAAACAGATCCGCTCTTGCCCAACTGCCAGTGTTCGCCACATGGCAGTCATCTGAGACTGACGCGCTTTTCCGCTCCGTTAGGTTGTGCAGCGAACCGGGTCCGCGGAACAGGACCATTTCGCCACAACGAAGCGGTCCCCCTCGCGCCCGAGGTCGCAACAGATTCGACGAGGACATGAAACAAGCTGCCGGCGCAGTATAGCATTTCGCCTCGTGACGTAACAGAAACACAGCCGTGGTCACCTGCGGTCGCCAGCAGATCCACAAACGGGGGCACCGCACTTTGTTCGCGAAGCTCATCCTGCAGCATCTGTCCCCGAGCCGGGTTTCAAGCTGCGCCGTCTCCCCCGGGTACAATCATCCGGCCGGAACCGGTCTGGCCGGTGCGATCACGATTCGGAGAGGCCGAGGGAATCCTCATGCACATACGACTGCGAACGGTTTTGGTGAGCCTGACGAGTTGGAGCCTGCCCGCCGCGGTTCTGGCCGCCGATGCGCCAGCCCCTCCTCTCGGCGCCTACGACAAGGATCTGCCAGCGCGCGTCGCTGCCCCCAAAGAAATCACCCACGCGACGCTCTCCCCCCTGGAACCCGGCTTTCGTTGGATCTTCAACGGGAAGAACCTCGACGGCTGGCACAAGAATCGCGCGAAAATCGGTCACGGCACCGGCGGGCAGTGGACGGTTGAGAACGGCGCCATCACCGGTCGCCAGGATCCCCCCGGCAGCGGAAACGGCGGCATCCTCCTCACGGACGCTCAGTTCGGAGACATCGAAGTCATCTTCGAGGTCCTCCCCGACTGGGGTTGCGATTCCGGCTTCTTCGTCCGCAGCACCGAGAAGGGCCAGTGTTTCCAGGTGATGATCGACTACCACGACAACGGCAATATCGGCGAGATCTATCGGGAGGGTCTGGACGGCGCAACAAACCGCACGTACAGCCTGCAGGGCGTGCATGCGGAGGACGGCGAGCCAGGGCTGAAATCCCTGAAGGTCACACCGGTCGGCAAAACAAAGCCCGCCGTCACGCAGGAGGACTGGGACAAGCTCTGGAAGATGAACGACTGGAACACGATCCGGGTTCGCGTCGTGGGCAACCCTCCGCACATCAAGACGTGGCTGAACGGCCGCGAAATCACCGAGTACCGCAGCGACAAAGCGTTCGAAGGCACACTCCGCGACCGTGGCCACCTTGCCGTGCAGGTCCACGGCGGAAAATCATGGCCAAAGGATGCGAAGGTTCAGTTCCGCAACATCCAGGTCAAGGAACTGAAGGGCGACGAGAAGCATGACGAGACGAAGTAGCCCCCGCTCGTCCGGCGCACCTTATTGTGAGCTCAGCGGCGACCATGCGATCTCCGCCACGTCGCTGTCCGGGAGCATTCTCCCGCTCACCCGCCGGTCGATCAGGCTGCCCGTCGCCGGGATGACGAACAGTTCGAACTGCTCGTCGATTTCCTCGTCCGCCACGTACGCCAGGCGGCTCCCGTCGGCCGACCACGCAAATCGCTCGATGTTGCGCCCCGTCGGGAGCGGTGGGTTGACCGCCAGCAGCGGCCCGCCCTGGATCGGCGGCGCGAAGAGTTCCGTCACGTCGCGGATGCCGCGATTCACGCGTACGGCGATCCGCTCGCTGTCCGGCGAGAAGGCGTAATCGTCCTCCACGACCTGGTTCGGCAAAGACGTCCCGGTGACCCGCGTCTCGTCCGTGCCGTCCGGCGCGACCGTGTAGAGTCCCACCACGCCTGGAATGTCCTTGTCACCAGCAAACGTAAGTCGCGTCCCCAGGCGCGACCAGGCCAGTCCCGGCACAATCGTGCCGCTGC
>CAZJTF010000472.1:0-4494 GCA_964548565.1 uncultured Planctomycetales bacterium
CGCCTCACCACGCGTGCAATTCGCCGAAAATCTCCTCGACCACGTCCTTCAGCGTGATGATGCCCACGAATCCCTTGCGTGGGTCCGTGATCAGCGCCATGGTCGCCCGAGCCTGCTGCAGACGCACCAGGGCGTTGGCCGCGGACTCGGACGCCGGGATCGACAGCGCCGGGCGAAGCCATTTTTCCGCTCCGCCGCGTTCCTCGTCCGCCAGCACCTCGTAGACGTTCACGATTCCCATCGGGTTCCGCCCGTCACGCCCGATCACCGGCAGCCGCGAGAAATTGTGCGTCCGGACGATCACCTCGAAAAGGCTTCGGCTCGCATCGATCGGCACCGTCGCAACCCGCCGACGGGGGATCATGATCTCGCCCACGCGAATGGAAGAGAGCCGCATGACCCGCTCGATAATCTGCGTCTGCTCCTCCGTCAGAACGCCCTCGGCCGCACCCTCCCGCAGCAGGCCGACAATCTCGGCCCGCTGGCTGAGCCAGTTCTCCGCCGTCCGGTCTCCGAGCAGCCGGGCGATGACCTTCGACACGCGTTCGAGCACCCACAGCAGGCCCGTGTACCGGAACACCAGAACGCTCGGCCGCAGCAGGCGGGCGGCGTGGTACATGAGCCGGTCCGCTTCGACCTGGAACCAGTTCTTCGGCACCACGTCGCCGAAAACGAAGATGAGCGGCGAGAGAATGGCGGCCGAGTAGAACTCCACGCGCGACGATTCCGCCCCGGCCACCCGCAGCAGCCACGCCGACGTGCATACGGTCAGCAGGTACCCGCAGACGTTCTGCCACAGCAGGATGGAGAGGACGGTCTCCTGCTGGCGGGCCGAGAGATCCACAAGAAGCTTTGCCTGGGATTCTCCGGCATCCGCCCGCAGCCGCGCACGCACCTTGTTCAGGGCGTACATCCCCATCTCGCAGCCGCTGTAAAAGCCGGAGCCGAGCAGGCACAGGATGCCGGCGGTAAGCAGGAGCAGGGTCATGTGCTCCTCCCGGCCGGGTCAGGAGCCTGTGGCTGACTCTTGCCGTCAAGGAGCTCGAGCAGCACCCAGTCGATGCGGCGCCCGACGAGCGATTCGACCGTCAGGCGGAGGTTGCCGAGCCGGACCTGGTCGCCTTTCCCGGGCGGCCGTCCGAGCCGCGCCATCATCAAACCGCCGAGGGTGGTGACGCGCTCGTCAAACCGCCGCACGTGAAACTGCTGAGCCCAGTCCCGGATGTTCACGCTGCCCGACACGCGGTAGCGGCGGTCGTCCAGCTTCTGCCACAGCGCCTGCTCCGTCGCCTCACCCGGCATGGACAGCTCGCCGACGATCTGCTCGGCCACGTCCTCGATCGTCACGATCCCCGTGACCCCGCCGAATTCGTCGACGACGATTGCCACCTGGCTGCGCCGTTCGCGGAAGTGCTTGAGCAGTTGCGTCAGCGTGATCATCTCCGGCACAAAGTGGATCGGACGCACCATCGTGGCCAGCGGGCGGTGGGCGAGCAGGAAAAGCTCTTTCGCGTAGATCATGCCGAGAATGTTGTCGATCGTCGTGTCATACACCGGAATGCGTGTAAACCCGCGCTCGCGCATGATGCGGCGCAGCTGGTCAGGATCATCGTGAATCTCGAAAGCGACCATGTCCACCCGGGGCACCATCACGTCTCGCACTTTGAGCCGATCGAGCTGGATGACCTCGCTCAGCATGGCGTTCTCGTCGGCGTTGATGATCCGGTGGCGCTCGGACATCTGGATGAGCTGGTGGAGTTCGTCCACCGTGACATATTCATCCGGCTCGTGGTGAGCCACCAGCAGACGCGTCAGCGGTGTGACGATCGCATTGAGCGCGATGCTGAACGGGGTCAGAATGATCTGCGCGAGGCGGATCAGAGGCGCGCTGCGGATGGCCATGCGGTTGCCCATCAGGATCGCCAGGCCTTTCGGCATGATGTCGCCGAGGAGCGTCAGCACGATGGGGGAGATCAGGCCCAGGATCGGGGCCAGGTACGCATGTCGCGTGGAGATCTGCTGAAACAACGCCAGGCTCGCCGCGAAAACGAACATGTTGAGCGTGACGTTGCCGATCATCAGCGTCAGCAGGAGCTTGCGCGGGTGCTCCAGGAGCTGGGCAACCAGGCGGTGCGACGGCTTGGCGTCTTTGCGGAGTTGGCTGACCTCGTGGCGGCTGAGGGCGAACAGCGCGGTCTCCGAACCGCTGAAGAAACCGCTGAGCGCCAGCAGCCCGAGGATAAGGAGCACGAGAAACAGCACGCAGTCACTCCCGGCGCCCGCCCGGTGGGGGCACAGTGGTTGTGGTTGTGGAGTGTAACGCATCGGGCCGGTGCCTCAACCCGGCCCGCGATTTTGACCGTTCGACTGTTCTGCCTGATCATGCCCGCGCATGGCGATCCGGGTGATGCACATCCTCGACGAGCAGGCGCCCGCCGATGCCGTTCTGCAGTGCGCCCAGTTGCTGCGTCTGCTGCCTGTCGGCCGGGTAGCGCAGTCGCTCCTGGTGATCGGCCGCGCGCCGGCGGCGTTGCGCCCGCCGGAACGGGTGACCGTCCGCAGGATCGGCCGGCGCTTCGACTGGCCCCTGTCATGGGTATTCGACCTCCGAAAGGCCCTGGCCGTGCTTGAGCCGCAGGTCGTGCTGAGCTGGAGCACGGGGGCGGCCGTCGCGGCCCGGTTCGCCCGCCGCGAAAGAATCGGCATTGTTCACACCGTCGTTGATCCTGCCGAAGCGACGGCCGTCGCGCGGTGGTACCGCAGCCTCGGTGCCGGACCGGCCGGCGACGTGCTTTGCGCATCCGCCATCGTCCAGCGTCGGCTCGTCGAAGCGGGCCTGCCAAGGGGCTCGATGGCAACCGTGCGCCCGGGCGTGGATTTCGGCGAGATCCGTGCGGCCCGTGGTCAGTACGGGCGCGGGGATGGCCGTTCGGCGGGGCCCGGAAGGAGGCAGGCGCTGGTATTCGCGACCGCCGCACCCCCGAGCCGCGCGGGCGGGCAGTTCTACGCCATCTGGGCGATGGCCATCCTGCATCAGATCTGGCCGGAGGCAAAACTGCTGATTCCGGGGCTCTCCCGTGAGCAGGCGCGCCTGCAGCGCCTGGTGGACCGGCTTCACTGCCCCCAGGTGTACGAGTTTCCGGGCGAGGACGTGACTCCGGCAGACCTGCTCGCCCGGAGCGACGCGCTCCTGATGCCGGCGCTGGGCGACGTGCCGACCAGCTGGATCGCCTGGGCGATGGCGTCCGGCGTGCCGGTGATCGGGTCGGCCGTGCCCTCGGTGGCCGAGTTCATCGCCGACCGCCACAACGGATTCCTCTGCCGCCCGCGCGAGCCGCACACGTTGGCAATCCGCATCCGGACAGCCGTGGAATCTGGCGACCTCCTGCGGCAGTGCGTAGACACCGCCCGGGGCCAGGCCTACGACGTGTTCAGGGCCCAGCGATGTGTCGAGGAGTACCTCCGGGTGATCGAAGCCGTCGCCGGTGGCGGCCGTGCGGTCGACGTCGCCCGCGACGCCGCCGTCGTGGCGTAGCCCATGCATCGAGCCCGGCCGGACCGGTTTGCGCAAACGTGCTCGCCCCGACCGCGATGTCCTTGAGCAGCGTCCGCCCGCGTAAGCCGACCGTGAAGTGCAGGCGGCCATCGAAGGGGACAACGATCGTGTAGTGGGGCGGCGTTTGCCGAGGGGAACAAGGCACGTGCATTCAAGAGAGGGCGCGTCCCAGGGGCAAGGTTCGTGCAGCCCTGAGGGGTCATCCAAGGCAACGGTCGTGCAGTGCAAAGGGGCGATCGAAACGGCACAGGTCGTGCAATGGCGCGACGGTGTCGAAGCAGCGCAGATCCCGCAGTGGAGAGCAGGTCATCCAGGGCTTGCTCCCCAACCGCCCCACGGTACAATACGCGAAAAGCAGGGCGTTTAGCTCAGTTGGTTAGAGCGTACGGATCACACCCGTAAGGTCACAGGTTCGAGTCCTGTAACGCCCATCGAGCCGTACTTCCCGCCGATTCCCTGCGGTGACTTCCGAAGAACAAGTCCTTACCTGATCGGCGTTTACGCTTTCGCTGGTCATCGCCTGTCCTTGTGGGCCATTCCCTGACTTCTGCGCGTTTTCCTGCGCATTTCACTGCGCCTGCCTCGGCAGGTTCCGCGACGGGAGTGGACGCCCGCCGGAAGTCTGCGTTCAGATCGACGCTCATGGCATAGTGCTTGGCGGCCACGGTAGGGGAGTTGCCGATCCACTTGCAGACCGTGGACAGGTCGTATTCCCGCATCAGCTCCGTTTCGCGGCTTGCCCGCAGATTCTGAAACAGCCGCGGCCACGCTGCCAGACCCGCGCGGCTGATGGAGCGCTCGAGCTGTTGACGCAGATTCGCGCTGCCCAGCCGATGCCGCGTGACGACGTGCTCCGTGCCGGGCTCCGCCGCCTCAAAGCCCGCGAGCAGGAAGGGCCGGAGTTCCGGGAAGATCGGCACAGTCCGCGTTCCCTTGCC
>CAZJTF010000473.1:0-4482 GCA_964548565.1 uncultured Planctomycetales bacterium
AAGAACGGCAGGAGATCCTCCGGCGTTTTCCACTCGACGCCTGGCCGGGTATGTCGCTGGATCAGTACGCGATTGGACGGCCCAACTACAAGGAGACCTATGGCTGGCTGATCGAGTTCGGCGCAACCCATCTCGGCTCGATGAAGGGCGGAACGGCACGGAAACACCTCATCTACTGGCAGAATAAGGGCGGGTGGTACTTCGATCGCACCGCTTACACTTCTGAGGACGAGGCTTGGGCGGCGATCCGCGCCGCTTTTGTGGAGGCATTCGAGCGGGCTCGACGAGACGAGTGGGACACCATCGATCAGATCGAGGCGCTGAATGGCGGTGCGGCGCTGCGCGTCAAGACGCTCTGCGCGTACTTTCCGCAGGGGCTGCTGCCGGTGTGCTCAATGGCGCACGTCCGCCACTTTCTCGAACTGCTCGGCGATCCGGCGGCTAAAGAATCCGGTTACGAGGTTGTTCGGCTGAATCGAGTCCTGCTGACGCGACTGCGACAAATTCACGAGCTGCGAGACTGGAGCACAAAAGAGCTGGAACGCTTCCTCTATTTCTGGTCAAGCCCTGTGGAGGATCGCCGGATCGTGAAAATTGCTCCGGGGCGCAATGCGGTTTATTGGGATGACTGCCTCCGAAACGGGTTCATCTGTGTCGGCTGGGAAAAGATCGGTGACCTCCGGCAGTACGAGTCGAAAGACGCTTACCTCGCGGACTACGAGGGGGCGTATGCGGACATACACGGAGGGCACAAGGCAGCGATCAGCAAGCAAGCCAATGAACTCTGGACCCTGCGCGAGCTTGAGCCTGGGGACCTGATCGTGGCGAACAAGGGTGTGTCGGTAGTGCTCGGGGTCGGCGAAGTTGTGGAGCCGGGATACGAGTTCCTGGACGAACGGCCGGAGTACAAGCATGTCGTCCACGTCAAATGGGATACGTCCAAGGCCGGACCCATTCCCCCACAGAAGCAATGGCTTTCGACGGTTCAGCGCGTCCCCCCGCCTCTGGTCCACCTGATCCTCGGAAGGAGCGGTGGTGCCGCCCCCCCGATTACCGATCCCCTCTGGACAGGACTTGCCGATGCTCTGGAACGCAAGGGCCAGGCGATCCTCTACGGCCCGCCAGGCACGGGAAAGACCTTCGCCGCGCGTCGCTTCGCAGTCTGGTGGCTGCTCAAGAAACAGGGAGAAGATGCAAACGGTCGGCTGACTGACCCGGAGCAGTTTCGCGCGGCCGAGGCCCGATTGACGGACAGCACGTCCGACAAGCCGGGCCAGTTGACACTGGTGACGTTCCACGCCAGCTACTCGTATGAGGACTTTGTTGAAGGGATTCGCCCGGTAGAAAACAAAGACGGCTCTGTCTCACTGCGGCTCGAACCCGGCATTTTCAAGAGGCTTTGCCGCCAGGCCCAGCAGAATCCCGACAAGACGTACCTGATGCTGATCGACGAGATTAACCGCGCGAATGTCGCCAAGGTCTTCGGCGAGTTGGTCACGCTGCTGGAGCGAGACAAACGCGGCCTGCCAATTGTGCTTCCGCAGAGCAAGCAGCCCTTCACGATCCCGAACAATCTCTATCTGCTCGGCACGATGAATACGGCGGATCGCAGCATCAAGCTCCTCGACGCCGCACTGCGTCGGCGGTTCGCCTTTATCGAACTCATGCCTGACTCCACGCTGCTGCGAGGAAAGGTGAGGAATCTGGCCGTGGATGATTTCCTCGACGAGTTGAACCGGCGGATCGCACAGCGGGAAGGGCGCGAGAAGCAGATCGGCCATTCATTCCTGCTGGACGGAACCGGGCCGGTGACCGAGCCGAAGGAGTTCGCTCGGCGATTCCGACAGGAGATTCTGCCCCTGCTCCAGGAGTTCTGTTACGAAGACTACACGGTGCTGGCGAAGTACATCGGAGCAAAACTGGTGGATGCGAAGGCCCAGCTCCTGGATGACGAGATCCTCGGCGATCCGGAGAGGCTACTGGACGCTCTGGAATCGGAATTCGGCGCACCGGGAGGCGGTGAGTGAAGGGCGCTGCATCCATCCCGGTCGTCACACTCGGCGAGTGGCAGACCCAGACGTTCGAGGGGCTCTCACTCACCCCAGCGGACCGCCCTCTGGCAGAGAAGATCGGCACCGCGCACGGCGGTCGGGTTACGTTCGATGAACTGAAAGCGGGCCTCCGAGTCAGCGCGAAATCCTGGATCGGGGTGATTCGGTTTTCCTCATTCGAGTTGCGGATCGTCCCCAAACTCGCAGGAGACCACCTTGATCTTGTCCGATTCATCGATTTCGCGAGCGGGTTGGATTGTCTGAGACGGTTTCAATCAACTCAGGAGGTGCAGGGCGGCAGCGATAGCCTGCTTGATCTCATCGCTCTTCTGTTCGCGGAAGCGTGCGAGTGGATCGCGAGGAATGGGCTCCTGGCCGACTACCGGGAGGTCGAAGAAGACCTTCCGGTTGTGCGAGGCCGGATTCTCCTTGACAGGCAGCATGTTCGGCGGTTCGGCATGATGAACCGCGTCGAGTGCCGGTTCGACGATCAATTGACGGACATTCCGGAGAATCAGTTGCTGCTCGCGGCACTGCTGGCCAGCGTGCGACGGGTCTCCAGCGCTTCCGTAGCGGTCAGGCTGCGGCGGCTCCTCAACATCTTCGCGGGAACCTGCTCGCTGGACGACGTGGACCTCGCCGGGATCCGCACAACTCTGGTCTACCACCGGCTGAACGAGCACTACCGATCGGCACACGGCCTCGCGTGGTTGCTGCTGGACGGCCTGGGTGTTCGCGAATTGCTCTCGGGCGGTGATCGGGACTGCTTTGCGTTCCTCTTGAACATGAACCATCTGTTCGAGCGATTCGTGTTCCGCTGGCTCTCTACTGTCCTCAGTGGCACCGGCTTGAGAGTCACCGCTCAGCAACACGCCAGAAGCATCTTGTGGGATGCCGATGCGGGTGCGCCCTACAAGCACATCCGCCCTGATTTGCTGGTGCGGGCGGCAGACAGCGGCTTCGTGCTGCCGATCGATGCCAAGTACAAGCTCTACGACGAGGCCGATCTCGCGATGGGCGATGTGTACCAGTCGTTCCTCTACGCCTTTGCATGGGGCGATCCGAGCCGCGCCCGCACGCCAGCGGCCATCCTGATCTACCCGTCCTCGTCGTGCTCGCCGGGCCAGACCCGGCTCCACGTTCGCAATCAGCGAGGCTCGCTCGGAGCGGAACTTCTGGCGATGGGTATCCATATTCCGAGCGCGCTTACGGAAGCCAGCACCGGTGGCCAGATAAGTACGGCCGTGCGCGAGACGATCGCCAAACATCTGGGCATGATTGCCCGAGAAGGAGCGTGACGCTGGCCGGACAGGTTGCCGCCTTCATCTCCGGGGCTCCAGTCCGTCCTTCAGGGGCACGACGGAAGCCGGGCTCGGCTCCGCAAGATCACTCCACTCACGTCTGGCCATCCAGAAGCCGTGAGCCTCGGCTCCGAGTGAGGTGGGCGCTGCGTCTCTGGTCTAACGACGAGTCGAGCCGGGCCGTATTGGGGCCTCGCCTCCCGCTGATTCCGTAAAACATCTCACTGCACCCATGAAACCGGTGGACGCGGCCCCGGCTGGGCCGGATAATGGACCTGCCTCGCGGCTGGCCCGAGGGGTTCCCCCCTGGCTGAGTACCCGCGCGGCAGGGCTTTACGCGACACAAGGATGAAGAGCATCCATGAGCGAGGCGCTGGCTGCACCACCGGAAGTCGGGCAGGCTGTTCGGGTCCGCAACCGGCTTGCCCTGGTTCGAGCGGTCGAGCCCTACGACAGCCGGGGACCGCAGGGTCGCCTGAACTTGGTTCACGTCGAGTACCTGGACGACTGCCGCTACCCCGAATCCGACGAGCTGCTGTGGGAAGTGGAGCCGACGGCGCAAGTGCTCGGAGCAACCTCCCTGCCCAGCGTCGATGCCCACCGCCCGGACAGTCCGGCCGCTCTCCGCGCGTTCGTCAACGCCCACCGCTGGACGCGACTGAACCGTCTCCGGCTTTCCCCTGAGATCAAAGACGAACCCCTCTTGGGGGTGTGGAACTCGGCCATCCAGGTTCATCCATATCAATTGGAGCCGGTTTTGCGGGCGTTGGAGATGCCTCGCGTGAGCCTCCTCCTCAGCGACGGCACCGGGCTGGGCAAGACGGTGCAGGCCGGGCTCGTTCTCGAAGAACTCCTGCTCCGGCGGCGCATCCGCCGAGTACTGGTCGTTTGCCCGGCGATGCTCCAGCGCCAGTGGCAGGGCGAATTGCGCCGGAAGTTCAGCCTGGAGTTCGAGGTCATCGACTCAGACACGACGTTCTACTTCCGGCGCAGGCTGGGGATCGATACGAATCCCTGGAAGGCATTTCCACGCATCATCACTTCAATGGACTACCTGCGGATGCCGGATGTTCTTCAGCAGTTCCTTCAGGGCTCCGGTGTCGATGACGGCAGAGCGGTTGCACCCCACG
>CAZJTF010000474.1:0-4481 GCA_964548565.1 uncultured Planctomycetales bacterium
CCCACGCACCCTGGGACTTGCTGATCGTGGATGAGGCCCACCACTTCGCGCCGCAGGGCGGCAACAGGGCCAGTCAGCGGACGCGAATGATGCGGGACATCCGCTTTCTCTTCGAGCATCGGCTCTTCGCGTCGGCCACCCCGCACAACGGCAAGACAGTCTGCTTCACCGGCCTGCTGGAACTCCTCGATCCCGTGCGCTTCCAGATGGTCACCGAGATGGACAGCACGGACCACAAGCACCTCACCGAGGTGCGCGTCCGCCGCCTGAAGGAGACCATCAATCGTCAGTCGCTGCGCCCCCCCTTTGCCGAGGAACTGCCGCCGCTCGAACTGGAGTTCAAACTCACGCCCGCCGAAGCGAAGCTGTTTCAGGCCCTCCGGGCGTACAGAGAGAAGGCCGAGAAGACCTTGCACGGCCTCTCCTCGAAGTCCACCGCCTGGCTGAGCCAGTTCGTTTTCTCGCTCCTGACGAAACGCCTCCTCTCCTGCCCCTATGCCTTTGCCCGCACCTGGTGGCGGCACGTCGGCGAAGAGGCCCAGGCTGAGACGGAGACTCTGTACCAGATGGCCCGCGTTTCGGCAGAACGTGCGGAGGACACCGCCAAGAACGATGAGGAGCGGTCGAGCCACGAGGAAGACACCGTAGGCTACGCAGGTGCGGTGCTGAACCGCGATGCGAGCCTGGGAGAACTGCGGGGCCGCGTCGGCCAGGCCCTGGGGGCACTCGGGTATGACCAGAAGACCGCAGAGGATGCGGCAAAGCTCGCTAAACTGGCCGAGCGGTCCGACAGCAAGACGGAAGCCCTGGTGAACTGGGTCCGGGGGCACCTGTTCACACCCGAAGGCAAGCTCCGTGACGACGAGCGTCTCATCGTCTTCACCGAGTACAAGGAGACGTTGCTTTACCTGGAGAAGCGGTTCCTGCGCGAAGGCTTCGACGAGAACACGCTGCGGCTTCTCTACGGCGGAATGTCGGCAAACGAGTTTGAGGCGGTGAAGGCCGAGTTTGAAGACGCCTCATCTCCCGTCCGGCTGCTCCTGGCGACGGATGCCGCGTCCGAAGGCATCAACATGCAGGAGTCCTGCCGCTGGGTCGCCCACTTCGACATCCCGTGGAGCCCCTCGAAGATTCTCCAGCGAAACGGGCGCGTGGCGCGTCATGGTCAGATCCGCGAGGTCGGCACGTTCTACTTCCGGTGCAACGAGGAAGAAGACGTGAACTTCTTCGTCATGCTTGCCCGGAAAGTCCAGCAGATCGGCTCCGATCTCGGGAGTGTCGAGCGTGTCTTCCACTCCGCGATCCAGAGCCACTTTGAGGGCAGGAAGACCTCCGAGGAATCGCTGGCCCTGTTGATCGAGCAGGAACAGCAGCAGAGCAAGGAGCGGCGGGACCTCGGCCAGAACACGGAACAAGACCTTCAAACGCTCACCACGCGCGCCAGCGAGCTGCTCGCCAATACCGACGCCCACCTCGGCATCTCTCCCCAGGCCCTGATCGAAATCCTTCGGGCGGCGATCGCAGTCGAAGGCGGCGGATCGCTGGATGAAATCGACGGCAAGCCGGGGTTTTACCGACTCAAGCCGCCGCCAAAGTGGGAAGGTCTGGTGCGTCAGACGCTGACGGTCGGTCCACGCTCTGACCGCATGGAGCTGGTGTTCGACTCGGCCGTTGTCGAGAAGGAGCACGGGCAGGTCCGCGTCCTGCGGCTCAAAAAGCACCAAGCGCTGATGCGTCTCGGCCATCCGGTGATGCGCCAGGCGATGGCCACACTGGCGCGGCAGCTCCACGATCCGACCTCGCACGACCCGATCTACCGCTGGTCCCTGGCGGCGCTTCACCGAGGCGGGTTCGAGGGCCTGCTGGTGTTTCATTACACGGTGACGGCCATCAACGAACTCCGCGAACCGCTGCACGATGAGGTGATCTCAGAGGTGTTCCGCGTTGAGGGCGATCGGCTCTCCCCGGTTGATGATTCTTTTCGTGAAGAGGTGCTGCGAAGCGAGCTGTTGCCGGTCCAGTCAGCCACGCGCCGGGAGGAGTGGACCCGCACGCTCCGGCCCAGGTGGCCGCGTCATCGCTCGCATCTGGAGTGGTTCCTCGGCCAGCGTCAGACCCTCATGCACTCGGAGCTTCAGGCCCGCGCCCAGGCCACGCTGAAACGCGAGGTCGAGGCGGCAACAGAGGGCTACGCGCTCCGGATCAAGGAGCTTGAGGAACGGACCCGCGAGAAGGAACTCCGCAGGACGGCCGAGGCCCTGCTCGCGCAGCAGCAGGAAGCGGCTCAGTTGATCCTGTTCGGCGACATGCAGCAGGAGGAACGGGCGAAGATCGAGGAGCTGGAACAGCAGATGGCGATCCTGCGGCGCGACGTGGAACAGACGCGAAACGACCTGCTGATTGAACGCGATCACCGCCTCGAGGAGCTGTTGCCCAGGCGTTTCGAGATTAGGGACGTGCGGGTGCTGCCGCTGGCGGTTGAATACGTGATTCCTGCGACCGGGGAGGACTTTCGGCAGTGAATCACGACACGGCCCATGTCTGGTGGTCCCGGCTGCGGCATCAGGGGCTCCTGCTGTCGCCTGTGGTCATGCTCGACCGATATCCGGCCGAGCCTTCGCCGCCGCCGTTCTACGTCACGCGCAAGCTCAAGGACGCATACACCCGGTTCGCGGCCACCCTCGACAGCTCGCGCACGGATGTCGAGATCGATCAGAACGCCGTACTCGGGTTTATTGATGTCCTGCTCGAAAGCTATGTCGGGCAGGACGGGCGGCTCGCACGGCAGCACCACATCCCGGAGAAGCTCACTGCTGCCGCACGGATCGGCTCACGGACTGAGACACTCCGGCCGCACCGCGTTGTTTTCGCTGATGCAACCTGCACCACGCCCGCCCTGCTGGTGGTCGCCGACAGCTCGCCGCACGTCGGTCGGGGTCGCGGCCGGAACACGTATGCCCGCTTCCTCGAACTCCTGCGCGGAACCGGCCATCGCCTGGGGCTGCTCACGAACGGCCTCCAGGTACGGCTCGTCTACGCCGGGCTCGACTTCGAGTCCTGGTGCGAGTGGGAGACGGAGCGCTGGTTCGACGAGGGGGAAGGCACTCAGGAACTCGCCGGTCTGCGGCAGCTCCTCTCGCCCGATTCACTCAAGCTGTCCGAAACGGGTCTTCCCGGCCTGCTCGATGCCGTGGAAGAGTCCCGCAAGAAACAGGCGGACCTCTCCAGCGTTCTTCGCGAAAACGTCCGCCAGGCCATCGAGCTGCTCCTGGAGGAAGTCTCAGCCGCAAATCGCACCGACAACGAGTTGTTTCACCTGCTGGTGACGTTCCGGGACAAGCAGCTCTCGGATGCCGAGGCCCAGGAGGCGTTGCTGCAAGCCTCTGTCCGTGTGGTGATGCGGATGGTCGTCTGCCTGTTCGCCGAGTCGCGCCGCCTGCTGCCGGTGGACGATCCGGTGTACGCCCGATCCTACGGCGTGCGGACGCTCTATGAGCTGCTCGACGAAGCAGTACGCGATGAGGGCGGCGACTACGGCCTGCGTAACCGGCAGATGGCCTGGCCGCGTCTGATGGCCCTGTTCCGCCTGATCTACAGCGGCTCGGCCCACGGCTCCTTCGTCATGCGCCCCTACGGCGGGGCACTGTTCCGACCTGGCACCGACGATCACGACGATGCCGTCCTTCGGGCGCTGAGCATCCTGGAACACAAGGTGCCTGTCCGGGACGTGACGGTCTATCACGTCCTCCGCAAGCTGCTGCGGGGGCCGCTTCCGGTCGTGCGCGGGCGGTCGAAGACCTTTGTCGAAGGCCCGGTGGACTACACCGACCTCCGCACCGAGTTCATCGGCCTGATCTATGAGGGGCTGCTCGACTACCGCCTCAAACGCACAGACGAGCGCACCGGGCCGCAGATCTTCCTGAACATCGGTCGCGAGCCGGTTCTGCCCCTGTACCGCCTCGAAGACATGCTCGCCAATGACCTCAAGGGCCTCAAAGACCTGCTCACCACCCTACGGAAGGAGAAGGTCACCGCGACGGCCGGTGCCGACGAGGAGGAACCGGAAGAGAAGGAAGAAGATTCGGCGGAAGTCGTAGAAGGCGAAGAGGAACCGGCGGAAGTCGCCGTCGAAGACTCCGGCACGTTGGAGAAGGTGGACCGGACGCAGGGCTACCTCGATGCCGACGCCCGCGCCAGGAAATGGGCACGCGAGGCGGCGATCCTGGCCGGGCTGGCTCCGAAGAAAAGAAAGAAGGAGCCGGAACCGGAGTACCAGGCCCGCGTGGATGCCGAGGCCAACCGACTCATCAAGCGGGTTGTGCCGCACGGCGAGTTCTACCTGGTCCGGGCAGGCAACACCCGCAAGGGCACGGGCACGTTCTACACCCGGCCGCAGCTCGCAGTCCCGACCGTCCACCGCACGTTGCAGCCGCTGTGCTATGAGATGGGTGAGGAGGGGGAGGGGACGGAGGCAGCGACGG
>CAZJTF010000475.1:0-4463 GCA_964548565.1 uncultured Planctomycetales bacterium
ATTTCGCGGCGCATGTTGCGTCAAAGCAGTCGCCGATTATGCAACTGAGGGGTCCTTTCTTCTCGGCACCTCCTGCATCTCGCCTCACGACAACTCGATCGCCCACCATCCGGTCAGGTTTCGCGGAGGCGACGCCGGGGAGGACCAGATTGCTACCGGCTACAGAACGGCGGGGTCTTTCGACGAGTGGAGAGGTGTTATCGAGAGCGTGACCAGCTACCCTCGCGTAATGTTCGCCTTATATGCGAGCTTTGTTCCTCCGCTGATGCGGATACTGCAAGCGCCGAACTTTTTCGCAGACTTTTGGGGCCCGACTTCGGTCGGAGTAGGGATCATGGTTGCCCATAACCCCCTCCACAGATCCCAGCGAGCGGAATTACCGCACTGGGCTCTTGCCTCAGGTGATGACGCCCATGCGGCGCAGGGGATAAGGATGACACACGTGGGCAGGAGGCAGCCACAACTCGATGAGTCGTCGCATCCGTTCCCAGGAGACGCGGCCCGTTTGGCTGCGTCGCGAGAGCGCCCGCTGCCAGAGCCAGCCCACCCGGTAGCGGAACACGGCCAGCGCCCGGCCATTCATGGGCACTCCGTAGTAGCGGATGTGCCCGCCGACCACCGAACGAAGCCACTGCCCCACCGCAGGAATCGGGTCGTGCCAGCGTCGCCGAAGCTCGGCTTTCACCTCGTTCAGCTTCGCCTGCAACCGCTTACGCATCGTCTGCCGAAGCACCGTGAACCGTCCATTCCTTTTCTTCCCGCAGATATGCGTGAAGCCGAGGAAGTTGAACGTCTCGGGCTTGCCCCGTCCGCCCCGCCGGTGGTTCTCGTCCGCGAACGGACCGAACTCCAGCAGACGCGTCTTGTCGGGGTGCAGCTCCAGGTGGAACTTGCGGAATCGCTCCCGCAACTCCGCCAGGAACCGCTCGGCCTCCGATTTGTGTTGGAATCCAACGATGAAGTCGTCCGCATAACGCACGACGATCATGTCGCCTTGCGCTTGCGTTGTCCTCCACCACTGAACCCACAGGTCGAACGCGTAGTGCAGGTAGATGTTCGCCAACAGCGGCGACGCACTGCCGCCCTGCGGCGTGCCCTCCTCGCTCCGCGTTCGCGTCCCGTCCTCCAGCACGCCGGCGTTCAACCATTTCTGGATGAGCCGCACGACGCGCCGGTCTGCCACGCGGTGCTCGACGAACTTCACCAGCCAGTCGTGGTCGATGGCATCGAAGAATCCACGAATGTCTGCGTCGAGCACCCAGTTCACCTTCTTCGTCAGCAGTCCCGTGTACAAGGCGTCCAGCGCTTTGTGCTGGTGCCGCCCCGGCCGGAACCCGTACGAAAAGCCCAGGAAGTCGGTCTCGTAGATGGCGTTCAACACCTCGACCGTGGCCCGCTGGACGAGTTTGTCCTCCAGCACGGGCACGCCGAGCGGCCTTTGCCGCCCGTCGGCCTTGGGGATGTACACCCTGCGGACCGGCTTGGCCCGGTACGCTCCCCGCTTGAGCTGTCCGGAGAGATCCAGGAGGTTCTCCTCCAGGGCTTCGCCGTAGGCTCGCCACGTCTCCCCGTCCACGCCCGGTGCGGCATCCCGCTTGAGGCTGAAGTACGCCTCCCGGAGCGTGCTGGGGTTGTAGATGTGGTGCAGGAGCGCGGTGAACCGCATCTTCCTATCCTTCCTTGCCGCCTGACGTATCCGCTCCAACGCACTGGGCGCGCCTGCCCGGCACGGTGTCCGGGGCGCGTTTTGTTGGGGCGGATTCCCTTTGGCCAGGCCCCTTCCCTCCGCCCACTCCACCATGAGGGGCTTGACGCCCTCGGTGTTCGCAGGGTTCGCAGGTACTACGGGCCTGTCCGACTTCCCATGTCCGTTCATCATCGGCGTGTGTCCTTGGACTTCCCGACACGGCCCGCAACGCCATCCGCTGCGGGCGGACACGGGATCTCCCGGTTCTCGCGCGAGGTGTTTCCGTGCATGCTCGGGGTCTGTGACCGCGCGGGGTTCCCAGGCATCTCGCGATATCGACGCCCGGAATGTGGCCTTCCGCGTACCTCCACGGCGTCGGCACCCCGGAGGGAGTTTCTTTCGCGGCTCAATACCCGGCCTGCACGTTCCCCTGTCAACGCTTCGCCCCTGCCCTCACGGGCAACGACGCATGACTCGGGGCCGCTATGGGCCGCTAACCCTTTAACGTATGACTCTTTCATTCACTACACCTCGCCGGTTTATCCCGGCGCACGGGGGCAAGACCAGGAAGAAGACCGTGGTTGGCGATCTCCTTGCCGCCGTCAAAGCTGCCGATGCCCTCAACGATCGGCTCACGGTTTCAGGTCGATCCGGCATGGCCTGCAAGGCGATCACGATCCCAGAGCTGATCGAACGGTTCATCAACGCCCAGGAGAAGCGTGTAGACGCCCGCGAAATCAAACCTGGGACCGCGCGCCGATACCGGACAGCCCTGCGAAAAACCATCGAATACGTCGAGAAGACACCTGCTCACTCGAAGCTGCGCGCAGGTGCCGTTGACGCGACGTTCATCCGCGACCTGAAAAACTATCTGTTCACGCTGCAACTGCACCCGAATGGGCATCCACACAGCGATCTCAGGCCGATCACTGAGGCCGGGGTTCGGTTCATTCTCTCTGCCGCTTACTCGGCCTGGGGCTGGGCCGCGCTTCCTGACGTACGATTACTGCCCGAGGGGCTCACCAACCCGTTTGCGGGTGCCGCGCCACCGAGACCAGAGTACGAACTCCTGAGCGATGCCAGGTTTCCTTCTTCGGGGATCATCCGGATCGTCGAGCGCTGCGATGAATATCAATTGGCCATTCTTGCGCCGATCATGCTCTACGGCCTGCGGCCCGGAGAACCCCGCCACGTGATGGTAGAAGACTGGAATCGAGAGGAAGGAACCCTGCGGGTAAACTGCGATAGGAATTTGGAGTACGAGACGAAGGGTGCCACCAACAAGCGGTTTCCTGTGCCACCTGTTCTGGCCACCCTGCTTGAAAGAATAGTCGGATCACGGTCTGGAGGTCCTCTCTTCATCCGTCGAGCACTATTCGAGCAGAGGCAGACAGGAGTCCGCGTCGGCTCAACAAGGCAGGTGCTGACGGCCGAATACTTCAGGCGTGTCGCCGGTGTGATGAGTGTAGCTGAGCGAGTAGACATCCGTGAACGCCTCATGAGCGAGGCGGGTGCGGTCAGCTACGACCAGATCGACGCGGAATTTCGCAAGCTTACTGCCGGTGCCGGGCTGGGGTCAGAGTGGACCTTGAAATCGCTACGCCACCACTTCGCCGATCAGCTGGAGTCGTCGAACGTCTCGTACTACGCCCGGAAATATCTCATGGGCCATCGGTTCAAGACAAAAACCAAGCGAGATACGCTGAACACCTACACCCGGATCAACTTCGGTGATCTCAAGACCCAATACAACGCGATGCTGGAAGGCTGCTTCGCTCCGATCGTCCAGGCCATTGAGAACCGAGTCCACGCTCTGGGCCTGGGCCAGCGATCAGACGCTGCTTGACCCGTGGAAGGGTCTATGGAATCGTCGCGGTGGCCCGTGCTCCAGGGTTTTGCCGGAGCCACTCCTCTGCGGCTTTCAAAGCCGATAGTCGGCTCGCCATCGCGGCCTCGATCTGGCTTCGTCGCGTTGAGTCCCGCGTGTGCGTATACGTCGCAGTCATGCCGAGGCCGTGCGAGGGGCCGACCGCCGGGACGTGGCCCATGACCTCCTGGCGGACGAGTGGGTCCACGTTTGCATCCTGAAGGCAGGTTGCGAAGAGGTGTCGCAGGATTTTCGGGCACGTCATTTCGGGCATGCCGATCCCGGCCGTCACCCGCATGAACTCCAGCCTCAGACGGCACTCGCGGACCACTCCCGCGTCCACCCAGAGGCCCTGAGCCAGCCGCGCATCGTCCATCCGGCTCCACTGCGGTTGAAGAGCCCTCTGGGCTTCCCTGCGGCGGGCCAACTCGGCGGCAAGCTGGGGCTCGCTCATTCCTTCCAGGGGTGGCTTCACGTCACGCTCCACGAAACGCCTTCGGAGGAACACAGGACCCGCTCGGCGGCTCCCGATGATCTCTTTGAGGACGGCACAGAGTTCATCGCCGACCGGAATCTCCCGCTCGTTGCGGGTCTTCGTTCGCCAACCAAGGCCGGGCTTGCTGCGGACGCGAATGAGCCGGGCCTGCAAGTCCACGTCGTCCTGGATCAGCAGATGCGTGGCCTCGCCGGGTCGCATGCCAGTCAGGGCGAGGGTCAGGAACAGTGGGAGCTGCCAGGAGTCGCAAGCCACAAGGAAAGCCGCCTCCTGCTCGGGCGTGAAAGGGACTACTGGCTTGGCGTCCTCCAGCGGAAGCCGGGCGAGATTGATCTCGCTGAAGGGGTTCTCGTGGTACGGCTTGAGGTGCCGGTGTTTCTTGGCATAGTTGAACAGCGCCCGGCAGCACTCCA
>CAZJTF010000476.1:0-4437 GCA_964548565.1 uncultured Planctomycetales bacterium
GTGGACGTGCGTGAAACCGCGCGACTTTCCATCGAGACGATGACGCCGGACGCCCGCCGGCGCGGCATCCGGATCGATCTGCACGCCGGAGCGCCGGTGTCGCTCGTCGCCGACCGCGGCGAAGTGGAAATGATCTCGAACAACCTGGTCTCCAACGCCGTCAAGTACAACCGCGACGGCGGGTGCGTCGACGTTTTCATCGCGCGCGAGAACAGCCGTGTCACGATTCGCGTCGTCGACACGGGGATCGGTCTGGCCCCGGAGGACGCGGCCAGGCTCTTCAGCGAATTCATCCGCATCCGCACCAGGGAGACCCGCGACGTGCCGGGCAGCGGGCTGGGCCTGTCGATCGTTCGCAAACTCGCCCAGCTGTATGGCGGCGATGCGACGGTGGAGAGCACACCGGGCGTGGGCAGCACGTTCACAGTCAGTCTGGCCGATGCGCCGATGAGCGCGGGATCACCCGAGTCTCGGAGAGCGCCGGCCGGAGAAAGAAACCATCATGAACTCGACATGCACGGCAGGCGACTCGCCCGTTGACGCGGCGCGGATCGGCCGCATCCTTGGAACCTGCCACGATCACAGTGCCTCGCACGTCCGCGAGATTCTGGCCCGCGGCATGGAACTCGCGGGCCTCGCCCTCGAGGACGTGGCCGTCCTGTCGGCCTTGAGCGATCCACAACTGATCGGCGAGCTGTTCGATACGGCGAGACGCGTGAAGCAGGCCATCTACGGCAACCGTCTGGTGCTGTTCGCACCTCTGTACATCTCCAATCGGTGCAGCAATGAGTGCCTTTATTGCGCGTTCCGGGCGAAGAACAAGGCTCTCCGCCGGCGTGCTCTGACGCAACAGGAGATCGCCAGCGAGACAGAACTGATTATCCGACAGGGTCACAAACGGATCCTGCTGGTAACCGGCGAGTCGTATCCGGAGGAAGGCTTCAACTACGTCCTGAAGGCCATCGACACGATCTACAACACGAAAGTCGGGCCGGGCGAGATTCGGCGCGTCAACGCCAACGTGGCGCCGCTGACGCTGGACGAGTTCCGGCAGCTCAAAGCGGCCGGCATCGGCACGTACCAGTTGTTTCAGGAGACCTACGACCGCAACGTGTACGCCCGCGTGCATCTCGCCGGCAGAAAGCGCGATTACGACTGGCGGGTGAGCGCCTTCGACCGCGCGATGGAGGCCGGCATTGACGATGTCGGCATCGGCGTGCTGTTCGGGCTGGCCGACTGGCGGTTCGAACTGCTCGCCATGACGCAGCATATCCGCCACCTCGAAACCCGGTTCGGCGTCGGTCCGCACACGATCAGCGTGCCGCGCATGGAACCGGCCTTCGGCGCACCGCTGGCGGACTCCCCGCCGCGGCCGGTGAGCGACATGGACTTCCGCAAGATTGTCGCCATCCTGCGGATCGCCGTCCCCTACACCGGCATCATCATGTCCACGCGCGAAACGGCTGAGATCCGGCGCGAGACATTCGCGCTGGGAGTGTCGCAGATCTCCGCCGGGAGTCGAACGAACCCCGGCGGCTACGCCGAAGGCGAGGGCCAGGCGGCCGCGCAGTTTTCACTCGGCGACCATCGCCCCCTGGACGAAGTGGTGCGCGACGTCGCGGAGTTGGGATACATTCCCTCCTTCTGCACCGCGTGCTACCGCCTGGGGCGGACAGGCCAGGATTTCATGGACCTCGCCCGGCCAGGCGAGATCAAGCATCATTGTGCCCCCAACGCCCTCTCCACGTTCCAGGAATACCTGTGCGATTACGCTTCTGCATCCACCCGCGAGGCGGGCGAGCGCCGCATCGCAGCGGCCATGGACGAACTGGACGCCCGCGGGCGGCAGATTGCCCGGCGGCTGATGACGAAGGTGAAGGTCGGACAACGGGACGTTTTCGTCTGAGCCAGGAGACAACATGAGCCAGTCCACGCCCAAAAGCCTGCGTCTGCACATCGGCCTGTTCGGCCGGCGAAACGTCGGCAAATCGAGCCTGCTGAACGCCATCACGCGGCAGCAGGTGTCCATCGTGTCCGCGCTCGCCGGGACCACGACTGACCCTGTCGAGAAGCCGATGGAACTGCTGCCCCTCGGTCCCGTCCTGTTCATTGACACGGCCGGCGTCGACGACGAGGGGGCGCTCGGCGACTTGCGGGTCCTCAGAACCCGGCAGGTGCTGGATCGCATCGAACTTGGCGTCATCGTCGCCGAGGCGGACGGCTGGGGCGCCGTCGAGGAGCAGATCCTGCACGAACTGCGGCAACGCGGCGTGCCGGTCGTCGTCGCCTTCAACAAGGCTGATCTGAGCACGCCGTCCACCGCCCTGGTCGAAAAGCTGACCGGTGTGGACGTTCGTGTCGTCCGGACGGTCGCCAGCCGCGGCGACGGCATCCTCGATCTGCGCCAGGCTCTGCTTGACGCAGCGCCCGCCGACTTCCTGAAGACGCCGACCATCCTCGGCGACCTGGTTCCGCCCGGGCGGGTGGCCGTCCTGGTCGTGCCGATCGACAAGGAAGCTCCCAAGGGCCGACTGATCCTCCCGCAGGTGCAGGCGATCCGCGATCTGCTCGAAAATGCGGCTCTCGCGCTCGTCGTCAAGGAGAGTGAGCTGACGCGGGCGCTCGCGACACTTCGCGAGCCGCCGGCGCTGGTAGTCACCGACTCCCAGGCCTTCACGACAGTCGCCGCTGAAACGCCCGCGGATGTGCCCCTTACCAGTTTTTCGATCCTGTTCGCGCGCTTCAAGGGCGATCTTGCCGCGCAGGTCGAAGGTACGCTGGCGGTGGACACGCTTAGGCCCGACGACCGCGTGCTGATGGCGGAAGCCTGCTCGCATCACCCGATCGCCGAGGACATCGGCCGGGTGAAGATTCCGCACTGGTTCTCGCAGCGCGTGGGCGGACCGCTCCGCTTCGAGCACGTGCAGGGGCACGATTTCCCGGAGGATCTGTCGGGATACAGGCTGGCGATCCACTGCGGGGCGTGTATGTCGAACCGGCAGGAGATGGTGTCACGCATTCTGCGCTGCCGGCAGGCGGGTGTGCCGATTACCAACTACGGACTTGTCATCTCGTACAGCCTGGGCGTGTTCGAACGCGCGCTGCGGCCGTTCCCGGACGCAATGGAGGCTTACCGGCAGGCACGAAGTCGCCAGTGTCCGGGCAGCGGCTGTCACCAGGAGCGCCTGGTATGCAGCCATTGACTGTCCTGAACGATCGTGCATCGGCCGCCGAGTTCCGGTCGCGAACGTCCGACGTTCCGGCGGTGGGTACCCTCTCTGCGTCTTTGAGCGAGACGTCCATCCTCGGGTGGTTGCTGGAGCAGGACGAACATCGTCTGCAGGGGCTGTATGAGGCCGCCGATCGGGTCCGCCGCGACACCGTCGGCGACGCCGTGCGCCTGCGCGGACTGGTCGAGATTTCCAGTCATTGCGCCCGCCAGTGCATGTACTGCGGACTCCGCGCGGAGCGGACGCAGTTGTCGCGCTACCGGATGTCTGCCGGCGAGATCCTGAACTGTGCGCGCCAGGCGGTGGAGTTCGGCTACGGCACGCTCGTTCTCCAGGCCGGTGAGGATTACGGGCTGCGCAAAAACTGCGTGGCGGAGACGATCCGGCGAATCAGGGCGGAAACGCCGCTGGCCGTCACATTGAGCCTCGGCGAACGACCGATCGGGGACCTGGCGGCGTGGCGTGAAGCCGGCGCCGATCGCTACCTGCTGCGGTTCGAAACCTCCGACGCACGTCTATACACGCGGATCCACCCGTCGTTGGGCGCGAGTCCGTCCGATCGGGTGAATCTGCTGCGGAGCCTCCGCCGCCTGGGTTATGAAATCGGCAGCGGTGTGATGATCGGCATTCCCGGGCAGACATATGCAACGCTGGCACGCGATATCGACTTGTTCCGGGAGCTGGATCTCGACATGATCGGTGTCGGACCGTTCATCCCGCACCCGCAAACCCCCCTGGGCGCGGGTATGACCATCGGAGCTGCCGATGACTGCTGGCCGGGCTCCTCTCGACCGATTCTTCCGCACGACCAGGTGCCCCCCACCGAAGACATGACCTACAGGACAGTCGCGCTCACCCGTCTCGTGTGTCCTGAGGCGAACATCCCCGGCACAACCGCGGTCGCGACCATCAACCGCAAAAGCGGAAGGGAATTGTGCCTCCGGAGGGGCGCGAACGTGGTCATGCCGAATCTCACCCCCCTGCACTACCGCTCGCTCTACGAGATCTACCCGGCCAAGGCCTGCATCAGCGAAACGGCCCGCCAATGCCACGCCTGCCTCAAGAGCCGGATCCAGGCGATCGGCCGCACCATCGACACAGGCCCCGACGGCCGTCATCGCCGCGGGTAACACACGCGGGCACAGCATGGAGGGTAACCCTCCGGTGAACCACATCTTGTTTTCCTGTCCTCCGTCCTGCGAAGATG
>CAZJTF010000477.1:0-4430 GCA_964548565.1 uncultured Planctomycetales bacterium
GCGTCGAGGTGCAGGGCGGCCGTCAGCAGCGCCCGCCGGAAGAGCGCGTCGTACCTCGCGTCGGGCGTGGTCAGCGTCGTTCCCGCGGCCAGCCAGCCGGTCCACCATGTCTCGGTGGAGAGCTGCGCCGACGACATGCTGCCGCCGTGGAACCAGTCGAGAGCCGGCGCGAGCACCCGCGCGTGGATATCCACGTTCTCGCTGCTGCCGTGCGAGGCTCCGATAACCGCGACGTCGATTTCCCGCGTCTGCCCGGGCTCGAGCGTCAGACGCGTCGCCAGCCAACCGGAAGAGGGGCCGCTTACGGCCAGATCCAGCGGCCCCGTTCCGCCCGCCGAGCCGACGCTGTCGCACAGCTTCATCGTCACCGCGAAATGGACGGCCGTGTTCTTCAGGTAGTCGCTGAACGTGGTCGGGTTGTACTCTCCGCTGAAGGAGGTCAGGCGTTGCGTCGCATCAGCGAACAGCAGTGCGCCGCGGGAAGGATCCGCCACCGCGACGTCAAACGCGTCGCCGCCGTTGATCGCAAAATCGGCGTGGTAGTAGAAATCCAGCGTCCGGGGGGCCAGGGCGTTGTTCGTGAACAGGAAGCGCTTGATGTATAGCCCGCGGATGGCGGCGCCGGATGCATCCACCGGGTCCACGATGCCTTTGGGGCAGAAATCGTACTGGTCCACCAGGATCGTCGCGTCCTCAGCCAGGAGCCGCGAGGTCGTGCGAACCACATTTGTATCCCGGATGTACGCCTGCATGTGGTCGCGATAGGCGCCGCTCTCGTTGCTCATCCAATAGGTGAACCCGTCGATCCGCACCCCCGCCTGCAGGTGATCCACGTGCACCCGGCCCCGCGGGCCCAGTGACGCATCACCCGGACCGGTGTAACCATCGCTGCTGGGAGCCACGCCCTGCACACAGCCGGCGGACGGGTAATAGATGTCGTAGACCGTCCCGTTCCGGTCGAGTTGCACGTTGATGTCGTTGTTGCCGACGACCGCCTCCTCCTTGAAAAAGGCGGGCCGCCCCTGCTCCTCGGTCTCCGCGCTCCGGGCCTCGCGTGGCGACGCCAGCCGCACCATGTAGGAGTACGAGCTGACCGTCCCGCCCGGGTCGTGGCAGGGCCCCTCAAGGCAGTTCCCCGACGCAGCGCCAACCTCGAGCCAGTCATCGGCGTGCCAGGCGCTGATCCGGTATCGGACGGTCGCCCCGTAGACGGCATCCCCCGGGATCGTCGCGCGGACCCAGTCGGCATCCTCCGCCGCGTCCTCGAGTGCCGACAGCGTGAGCGGAATCGCGATGGTGGAAGGCGCGGTGGCGAACCCGAATGACCCCTGCGGTTCGCTGCCGTCGGTCGTGTAGTACAGGGTGGCGTTCGACCAGGACCCGCGGTCGGTGATCCGGGCCCAGATGGTGACCGGGTCGCCTTCGCGCGGCGAGACCGGGTCCCGCATCGCAATCTCGCCGGAATGCGTCCGGAAACGTGCGGATGGGTCGTGAAGTACGGCCCGGGGAGCCGCCATAGCCGTTGCGAGCGGCGTGCCGAGCACTGCGAATGCGAGGAAGAGAACGTTCGCAGTCCGATGACGAAGGACGGTAGCGGTCCGCATGCGACGTACTGATTCCTGGCGCCAAATCCGGACGGCGCCGGTTCCGATGTCCCCATCCTTATTGTTGCCGCACAGCCGCTCCGTCAGCGTGGATTCCGTAAGATTTCCGCGTGTCACAGCGCGCGAACTCTCCACGGCGCTGCTGTTACACGATTATCACTCGACGAGGTGAGCCCTCTACATGAAAAACCACACGGGCCCGCAGAATATCGTGCCGTACTCAGGTGCCCTACGTTTTTACTCCCGACAGAGGCCCACTGTCAAAGCTCATCGAGTGATTGTGCGCATCGCCAGATGTCTGACGTGCCGCCCGAGGGTCATCGGGCGTGAATTACCGGAAGGTCCGATACGCAAATGTTTGTGGAGCCGGGATTTGCGCTCTCTCATGCCCTGGCAGAAAAACGCAGATCACATGGCGCCGGATCCCGGCCCCTGCTCCGGCGTTACTCCGCCGCGGTGGCGGTGGCCGGCTGGCTGCAAGGGCGTGAGGTGGGCGCCTCGTACGTGCGAAGGGCTACGTTCAGCAGGTCCGCGAGCCGGACGCCCGCCCGCGCGAGTTGGCCATCCACGATGACGGTGTTGGCGTCCAGGTACATGCGTCCAATGCGGTCCCCCGACCGGAGCTTCCGCCCCCGCGGCGACAGCACCGCATGCGTGAGCGCCAGCCGCCATGACTCGGTCGCCCAGTCCTCTGGACGGGTGCGAATCCAGAATGTGATGTCCGAGTCGTCGATCTCCGCGATCAGTTGGCCGGCGTAAGCCTCCGGCGCGACCGGCTGGCGCTGGAGGAAGGCCGTATCCCAGATAGCATGAAGGTTGCGCTTGTCGCCGGGACAATCCGGGCACCGCAGCCGGATATCGTTTCCGCCCCGGGCCTCGCCGTAGCAGTGCAACGGCTGGTGCAGGTCAGCCACGAAGTGCACGAGGAACATCAGCGCCTCGCGGCGCTGCTCCGGTGAGGTGGCGGGATCGCCCAGCTCGCGGGCGAACCGCCTGACCGCTCCCACGACACACTCACCGGTCGGGCAGTCGCGTTCTTCGACATACCCCTCCGATGCGGCAGGGATGTTCACGTAGTGCCACGGAGCCGATTCGCGCCGCTGCGCGCGGATCTCGTCCGCCCAGGAGGAGACCTCGCCCAGCGAACGGTCGGCGCCCAGGATGTCGCGAATGGCGGCCACCGTCTCCGGCAGCAGGTAGTGGGTCGCGATCTCGGCCACGATCCGATGCCCCTCGGGGCCCCATGCGGGGGCTGGAGGGCAGATCGCTCCCAAGATCACTCCGGCGGCGAGGACGCGGCGCATGCGGCACCTCCAGGGGGACACGGGTCCACAAGGACGCTGGTCTACTGCTGGAGGGGCAGAGTGTCAAGCGGAGCATGCAGACGGTCACTGGCACTCGAGCAGCGCCATGGCCTTGCGCCGGATCGTCTCCTCGCAGCCGGGGACGCTCAGCACGTCGCACTCGGAGCCCAGGATGAACGGGTGCCCGACTTCGCGCATGCGCCGGATCAGTTCGTCGCCGCGCCGGCGGACCTCCTCGACGGTGATTTCGCGGTCGGAGAAGAATTTCTTTGACGGCAGGTTGCCAAAGAGGACAGTGCGTTTCGGCACGATGGCCGCATCTTCCCAGAGCAGGCGCGAGCTGCCGAGGCTGAGGATGGCCGGATCGAGATCGGCGAAAGCCCGCACCATCTGGTCCGTCAGTTCCCCGCAGCAGTGGAAGATCAGTTCCACGCCCGAATCGGTCAGCAGTTTCCGGATGCGCCGGTGCTCGGAGGTGACGAACCGCTGGAACACGTCGTTCGGTTTGCCCATCTGGCGCGGCGAGATGTAGATCAGGTTGGCCGCCGGCTCGGCGATGAAGACGGCCTTTGCACCGGCCCGGATCTGCTCGGACACGCTCCGTCTGACGATGCCGCCCGCCAGTTCCAGGCAGCGCTCGACCATGCGGACGTCGGCGTTCTCGGCGCCGGTCAGTCCGGTGCCCGCCATGTACACCGGCACGATCGGATCCGTGATCAGCTTGGTCATGAGCGAGAAGGGCCCGATGGTCATGCCGATCGCCAGCAGGTCCTTCTCCTGCTCGGCGATGTACCGGACGGCGTCGACATGGGCCTGCAGGCGCGCCGGGAGGGGCTCCTCGAGCCTGCGGGCCACCGTCTGCATCATCTCATCGCTTGGAGGCTGTGAGAAGTGGTACGTCGGGATTTCCGGCGCGCTGACGCCGAGCATCCCGAGCAGAACCTCCTTTTCGAGCGTCAGGTCCATCAGCGGGATGGCGAGCGGCGTGCGAAACCGGCGGGCGGTTTCGGCGATGATTGCACCGAGTCGCCGCCCGTCCAGGACGATGGCGTCGTGGTCGGGCTTTTCTCGCAAAACCAGGTCTGTACCGATGGGCATCTTGAGGCCGGAGGCGGCCAGATCCAGAAAATACTGTCGATTGATCATCCGTTCCTCACTGCGGTCAATCCAGGTGTCACGGATTCGTCATCTTACCCGAGAATAGCCGGACTGGCACGCCGCCAGCAGTCTAAACGCGATCTTTTCGTCCGCGATCTGCACGATGCGCACGTCGAATCTGCTGGTGTTCGGTCCTTGCCCCGCGTGCATCGCCGCCCCTCGGACGGTAGACTACCTGCCAGGCAGCGTGCCCCAAGGTCGACCCTGAATCCCGCGTTCACGGGCGACTCCCCGGACGAACTTCGACAGACGGACCAATCACATGACAACCGGTCGAATCTCCGTTTTCGCCGCAGCTCTCGTGTTGACACTGGTCACGGGGGGTCGTGCGGCGGAGCCCACATCGCAGCCAACCGCCACCACC
>CAZJTF010000478.1:0-4427 GCA_964548565.1 uncultured Planctomycetales bacterium
GCGTCGATTCGATGAACGGCGCGCAGCGCTCCTGGGTCACATAGGACAAGGCGACGACGGCGCAGCCCGCATGCGAATACCGCTTCACCGTGAGCTTGTCTTCATCGACAAGCATCTGCAACATGGTGTTGTAGGCTCCGGCATGCGAGTCACCTGCCACGAAAAGGGTCTGCCCACCGAACTCGCCGAAGTTCTGATTCCATTGACTCCATGGCTGGGGATACCACGTCTGCCTGTCGGCCGTGACGCTCAGGCTGAACTCCGGCCTGACAAAGACGCATCGAGTATATCTGATCGGCTCCGAATCAAGGCATCATTGAGGGCTTTCAGACCATGATGAAGTGGATCAACCGGCAAGCTTACGGTTTCCGCAGCTTCGAAAACTACCGGCTTCGAGACGCGGTGCTATGTTCTAAGATGAGTTTCGGGCTGGGATCTGCCCACGTTCTTAGCGGAGAGCCAATTCTGTGTAATTTATTTCTGGCGGAGAGGCAGGGATTCGAACCCTGGGTACAGGTTTAGGCCCGTACGACGGTTTAGCAACCAATGGACGGCCATTCCGGCTGGTGGCCGCTGGTTCGGTCCTGTGCCTGTTACTGCTGGATAATACGAGAGTTACCCGCCCGTTTGGCGCCGGCTCGGGTCGCTTCAGTTCGGCTCGTTATCCCAATTCCTGGTGGCAATTGGGTGGCAACTTTTCGAGCCGCCTGCGGCAGGTGTACGTGCCGTTTTGTGCCGCCTACGCAAATTGCGTATAGTGGATAGACATGGCGGATGCGCCGATGACGGTCGTGGAGACCGAGCGGTTCCTGAAGGACGTGAAGCCGATGATGCCGGATTCGGAACGCGAAGAACTGGTGACGTTTGTGGGCGCGAACCCGCAGGCCGGTGAGATCATTCCGGAGACGGGCGGCGTCCGCAAGATCCGATGGGCTCTGCGTGGCCGCGGCAAGCGTGGCGGCGCACGAGCGATCTACTATTACCACGACGAGCGTCTGCCGGTTTTCCTGCTGGCGGCGTATGCGAAGAACGAGAAGGCGAATCTCAGCATGGCCGAGCGCAACGCCATGAAGCGTTTGATCCCGGTTCTGGTCGCTGGCTATCCGGCGAAGAACAGGAGGGCACGATGACAGCGAAAAAGAAATCCAAGCGGGCAGCGAAGACGTCTGTGCCCGCGCCGCGGAAGCGGCCTGCGGTTGGCGAGCGGATCATCGAAGGGCTGGAGCAGGCAATCGCATGGACACGCGGCGAGAACGAGAACGTTCGCGTCACGCTGGTCCACGTGCCCGAGGTCGATGTGCGCGAGGTCCGCACCAAGATGGGTCTCAGCCAGGCGCAGTTCGCCACCAAGTTCGGCTTTCCACCAGCCACCTTGCGGAACTGGGAACAGGGCCGCGCGCGGCCGGATGCGCCGACCAGGGTCCTGCTCGCGGTGATCGCCAAGCATCCCGAGGCGGTAGAGGACGTTCTGCGGAAGGCGAGTTGAGCGCCCGACGGCGACGGCCGCCCACGCGCCCTGCCGCCTTTGTTGCGGCCCATCGTTGCCGCCTGCACGCACTGCCCCAATGACCGCGCCGCCGTCTCCTGGCGATTCCATTGGTTCTGGATAAGGCGCTTCACGAGCGCCGGCCAGCCCGCCTCCGGCGCGGCGCGGACTTCAGCCAAGTGGCTTGCATGGTCTCCGGCGATGCTGCTGGCCTGGGTCAGCGCCCTTGCGTTCCACCAGCGGAACTTGCCGCAGGTCGCGGCCATCCAGCCACACCAGATGGAAGCGTAGAAGTATGGGCCTGCGTGGCAGTAGGGGGAGCGGGTAGAAGTCGGCGTGGCCGGAGGTGTCCAGGCCCGCGATCTCTCCGTCCAGGATCGCGTCGTGCCCGCCGATCGCGGCGGCTGCGGCGGCGGGGAGTGTGGCGAAGCTCTTGAAGATGTTGCCGTTGCGGGATACCAGGCGGCACATACCAGCCTCGATATACGCCACGGCGCGGAAGCCGTCCCACTCCAGTTCGAACAGCCACTCGGGATGATCGAACGGTTCGGGCAAGCGGGCGAGACGGATAGGCGTGATGCGGGGGAGATGAAGCACTGCTGCTTTGATTTTAGCGAGCGGCGGGGCGCACGGCGGCGGCTATTGCCTTCCACGATTCTCGCACCCGCCTCTGATTGCAGCCGGGCGGCGCCACGGAACCGACACGCAGGAACGGGCGCGGCAGTCCCCGCATCCGCTCATGCGCCTTGCCGCCGACCGCCACAACGATGGCGTTGGGTAGAACGGAGAGTTGGCGCGCGAGGTAACGATCCACGCAAGCCTGACGCACGCTCTGCGGCACCGACCCGCACTCCACGCTCGCGGAGCACAACACCGACTCCGTGATCCAGGTGCGACGAAGTTGCTCGTGAAAAGGCAGATCCGGCCGGCAGTCGTTCAGGATGGCGCGCACGTTCCTGTGGAACTGGTCCTTGCCGTTCTCGAAGCACCCGTACACGTACCGGCAGACGCTTTCGAACAACACCTCCGGACGCGCGGCGGGATCGTACGCTTCGCCATCGTGCGGGTCGCCGGGTTCCGCAACGACCAGCACGAGCTTCACGTCGTCGGGGCTCCCGGTCGCTCCGCAGAAGCCTCGGGGCACATGGCCCACTCGCGGTTGCCAACGCATCGTGCCGCAAGCAGTTCCAAAACAGGAGCACGGCGCAAACGCGGGGAGGAGGATCTCCCGTAGTTCGCGGCAGGGGAGGACGGTGTGCGCAACGTCGGACATGTCGAACACGGCTTGCCTCTCTACACCGGGCTGCCGAACGGCTTCCGGTCCTCACGCCGTACAGGCGCCGCCACCCCGAAGAACCGGCCCTTGAGGAAGCGTCGGAGCGGCGCGTCGTTGTAACTCGCGTACACGTAACGATCCGCGTTCGAAACGGTCACGAGATTGAACCGCTTCACCTGATCTGAAGTCAGCGGGCCGCCCGTGATGCTCACCGGCGAATCGGGAATCTCCGGAAACGTGCCAGGCCCGTCAGTCCACGCGGCGCGCAGGGACTCGGTGGTGTGCCTCGCGATGAATCCCAAAGTCGGCGTCAGGGGGCAGGTCACTTGAACTGCGGGATCTGCGAATCCCACCCCTATCTCGGCGCCCGTCCCCACATCCTTCCACATCGATGCCGGCTCGTCCGACGTGACGAACGGGTGGTCCCGCTCATCGTTCCGGACGATGGCCCACTCCATGCTCAAGAGCCAGCGTTCTATCCACGGCGCGGTGTACACCATGAGCTTCTGCGGGTCATCGTCGGCGTGGGGCACGCGCGCCATCGCGAAACCATCTCGCGTGGACTGGAAGGATCTGGGAGTGCGGAGCAACTGGAAGGCGAGGAACCGCGCCAAGGCGCCCCACTTGTCGCGAGGCAACTTGGGGTCTTCCACGAGCCTGTCGCGCACGGCGCAGTACCCGCCGTCGATCTCCACAAGAACCCGGTCTTCGATGACCCGATCCGGGCATCCGTCCTCGCCCAGGATCGTGTAGATGTCGTTCACGACGGCCACATCGCGCACGCCGAGTAGCTTCGCTTCACCCGCGTTCCTTTCGAACCGCCACACAGCGGGCTTACGACGAACTGGCGCTCGCACGGCGAAGGCTTCCAGATAGCCAACCGGTACTGTGTGCATCCGTCTCATCTGCTGGTCAGCCATTGGCTACGACGGACCCGCTCCCGACCGTGTCCAATCGAAGCAGTCCCGCTTGGCATCGTCGTAGTTCCGGTCCAGCGCCGGTCCCATCAGCAGGATCGCCGCGATGCGCCGCGCCACGTTCATCACGTACCGCGCCTCGTCTGCCGTGAGGGACCGGCCCAGCAGCGGCTTCTCCCGGTAGCTCAACCACTTCTTGATCACCTGATAGCCGCCCAGCGTGTACTCCCAGACGCGCACCGGGACGTTCTTCCAGTACGCGCGGTCGTTCAGGAACACGTCGCAGGTCTGCTCTCCCAGAATCTCGACGGCGCCCTCGGGCAGGGCGTCTCGTTCGGTGTCCGTCATCTCGCGGATTACGATCCGGCCCTTGGCGGGCATGGTGACGCCGCCCTTCCCGGCGTGGCCCCAACCCGCCGTAACCTCCAGGTCGCCTGCGTCCGGGTCGATCCTGCCCTCCGTGGCGGTGATGGGCGCGATGGATTTCAAGCAGGCGGCGGTGCGCGGGGGCGGGCACTCCGGATCGAGCAGTGCCGTGAGGTCGCGACCGAGCGTGGCCGATGCCAGAAGGGCATGCTTCGTGGCTGGAAGCGGGATGCGAGGCCAGTCGTTGCTTAATGCACCGGCGTTGTCTGTCCGGTACTCCGGTGCATGAAGCATCGCGAGAAGGCTATAGAACAGGTCCTCCGGCTGGCACCCGATATGGTTCAGGTATTCAGTCGCACCGGTGCTCAAGTTCGGTTCGGCC
>CAZJTF010000479.1:0-4385 GCA_964548565.1 uncultured Planctomycetales bacterium
TGGAGTGCTGCCGGGCGCTGTTCAACTATGCCAAGAAACACCGGCACCTCAAGCCTTAGCTCGTCGCGACGGCGTCCCCACAGTCCGCCGCTCTCTTCGGTGATCACCAGTAGCTTCTGTGGTGGATGCCCCCTGGATTCGTTTCTTGCACCTATAGGAAAGTGACCCTGCAGGAAACGAATAGTGCCCCTTGAAAGGACCGCGCGGGCGCGGCGGACTTTTTTCAGAAACCGGGTATCCACTTGACTCAACTAGCCCCAATGGGTTGTGGGTGGATCAGTGATTGATAGGGCTGGGGGCCGACCTGCACGGCCTGTTGCACCAGCCGGTAAAAGAGCTTGCCCCGTGAGACAACGCGGACAGATGAAGCCGTTGGGCCAGCGCAAGGCGAACAGGTAATCCCGACAAGCCTCGTCGGTGGCAAACCGCTTCTCCAACTCCAGCAGCGTACGCGGGTAGCTCTCTGCCATGGGCGGCACACTACAGGTTGGGGCAGGTTGACTCAAATGGATACCCAGTTTAGCTGTTGGCTGTTGGCTCTTGGCCACGCGAAAACAGCTACCAGCTATGGGCTATGAGCTGTGCGCTTTGAGCCAGGCGAAAGCAGCTGTTGGCTGTTAGCTATTGGCCTTTAGCCAGAGGATACTTCGAACGCTCGCGGGGCGTCAGGCTTCGGATTGTGGCTGCGGGGCAGCCACGGTGCGGGGGAGCGTGCGCATCTCCCGGGCGGCGGTGTGCCAGGCGGTGCGCTGGCGCCAGATCTCTCGCCAGGTCTGGTACGATTCGCGGAAGCGGGGCCGGAACATGCCGGCGGCGGCGAAGGCGGCCAGGCGGGTCAGGGCCCAGAGATCGAGCATGGCGACGCCGAAGCGGGCGGCCGGGGGCGACCAGTGGCGGGTGAAGAGCCGGGCCTTGGCGGTAAAGAGCTGGACCATCTTGCCGGAGCGCGCCTTCTCGGAGGCACCGCCGTAGTGAATAATCGTCGCGTCGGGGCAGATCAGACACTTGTGACCGAGCTGCGCGGCCCGCAGACACAGGTCGGCATCCTCACCGTACATAAAGAACCGCTCGTCGAACCCGCCGAGCTGGTCCCAGAGGCCGCGGCGGATCAGCAGAAAGCAGCCGGTGACGATGTCCACCTGGCGAACAGTGTCTCGCTTCCAGTTTCGTATAGCCTCAGGGAAAGCCCAGTTCGCATTCTTGAACAGGGCCGACAGCCCGGATCCCAGGCAAAACATGCTCCAGGGCGTCGGGCGACTCCAGCAGGAGGTCGGATTCAATGAGCCGTCGCCAAACACGGTCCGGCCACCAAAGACCGACGCGTCCGGGTGGGCCTCGGCGAACCCCAGCAGCTTGTCGATCGCACGGTCCAGGACCACGGTGTCGGGGTTCAGCAGCAGAAGCCATTCGCCGCCCGCCTGACGAGCGGCCCAATTATTCGCCGCGGCAAAGCCGAGGTTGCGGTGAGAAGCGATCACCCGGACGCGCGGGAAGGCACCTGATGCAATGGCCTCGGCCGAGCCATCGATCGAGGCGTTATCCAGAAGAATCACTTCGGACGAATCGGAGGCAGACGGGGCCACCACCGAAGCGACGCACGCCTGCGTCAATTCGCGAGTGTTGTACGAAATCACGATGATGGACAGGGGCACGGTCGGGAGCCCACTCACGCCTTTTCACACACAGCGAACGTCGGCTGCCGCACTCCCAAGCCGCCGTCGATCCCCTGTCGCTTCAGATCCGCGTCCACCATGATCCGGACGAGGTCGGCGAAGCTGGTTTTCGGCTCCCAGCCGAGTTGGCGGCGGGCCTTGGCGGGATCGCCCCGGAGGGCGGGGACCTCCGTCGGGCGGAGGTAGCGAGGATCGGTCCGGAGATACTGATACGGGTCAAGATTGACAAGATCGAAAGCCCGCTCGAGGAATTCCCGTACGGTGTGGGACTCGCCGGTGGCGATCACATAGTCCTCGGGACGCTCCTGCTGGAGCATCAGCCACATGGCCTCCACGTAGTCGGGGGCGTACCCCCAGTCACGGTGAGCATCCAGATTGCCCAGATAGAGCTCATTCTGACGACCAGCGACGATGGCCGCGACCGCACGCGTGATCTTGCGGGTCACGAAGGTCTCACCGCGCCGCGGCGACTCGTGGTTGAATAGAATTCCGTTGACCGCAAACATCCCATAGCCTTGCCGGTAGTTCACGGTCATCCAGTAGGCGTAGAGCTTGGCAATGGCATAGGGACTCTGCGGGACAAAGGGCGTGGTTTCGCTCTGGGGCGGCGGAGACGAGCCGAACATTTCGCTCGTGGACGCCTGATAAAAGCGACACGGAACCTCCGCGTCGCGGATCGCCTCCAGAATGCGGACGCAGGACACACCGGTGGCGTCAGCCGTGTATTCGGGGATATCAAAGCTGACACGGACGTGGCTCTGCGCGCCGAGGTGGTAGATTTCCTGCGGCCGGATCTTCCGAATCAGCGAGGCGAGCATGCTGGAATCACTGAGGTCGCCGTAGTGGAGATGCAGCCGCACCGCATCGGAATGCGGATCCTGGTAGATCGCGTCGAGGCGCTCCGTGTTGAATGAACTGCTCCGGCGGATGATCCCGTGGACGTGATACCCCTTGGCGAGCAGGAGCTCGGCTAAATAGGAGCCGTCCTGACCCGTGATTCCGGTGATGAGGGCTGTTTTCATGCTCTGGTGCTCTCGTACCACTCGATTGTCCTTTTCAGACCGGCTTTCAGATAGGTCCGGGCCACGAAGCCAAATTGCTCCCGCGCGCGACTCGTATCCAGGCATCGGCGGGGCTGGCCGTTGGGCTTCGAAGTATCCCACCGGATTTCGCCGCGGAACCCAGTCAGATCGGCGATGAGACACGTGAGATCGCGGATCGAGATCTCCTGCCCGCTGCCGATATTCACGGGCTCCGGTCCGTCGTAACGCTCCGTCGCGAGGACCAGGGCCTCGGCCGCGTCCTCCACGTACAGGAACTCGCGCGTGGGCGAGCCGTCGCCCCAGCAGACGATGTGATCGCGCCCCTCGTCCCGTGCTTCGACGCACTTGCGAATCAAGGCCGGGATGACGTGCGAGGTCTCCAGGTCGAAGTGATCCCGGGGGCCGTACAGATTGACAGGGAGCAGGTAGATAGCATTCAGGCCGTATTGCTGGCGGTAGGCCTGGCACATGACGAGCAGAGCCTTCTTGGCGATGCCGTACGGGGCGTTGGTCTCCTCGGGGTAGCCGTCCCAGAGGTGCTCTTCACGGAACGGAACCGGCGTGAACTTCGGATACGCACAGATGGTGCCGACCTGGACGAACTTCCTGACGTTCGCCAACCGCGCCTGCTCGATCATGTGCAGGCCCATCGCCATGTTGGCATAGAAGAATCGACCAGGATTCGCCCGGTTGGCACCGATGCCGCCAACCTGGGCGGCCAGGTGGATCACGACGTCGGGGCGCGCCTCGGAAAACAGGCGCTGAACGGGCCCCTCCCGCGTCAGGTCGTACTCCTCTTGAAGAGGCACGGTTAGTCGCGCGGCCTCCCCCCTGGTCCGCAGCTCCTCACAAACGTGCGACCCGAGGAACCCAGCACCGCCGGTTACCAGAAAGTGTCTTCGTGACGAATCCATCGCCTAACTCCGCCCCGTGGATCTGCCGGTTCAAACGAATGCCTGAACCAGCCGCTTGGCGCGCAGGACCACACTGTACCGATCCAAATCCACTATGTTCGCTTCCGGACTCTCGGAAAGCAGGTGAGAGATGTAGGAAAATGTCGACCGGCTCGAGTAGACGAGATACTGACAGCGCGCCAGCAAGTGCATATCCACCAACGCATCCATGCCGTGCGCGATCTTGTCGTGCGGGCCGTGACCGGAATGTAGCGCGCGACCGTCGGCCGGCAGATCCTTCCCGGTGGAGATCACGCGCTCGTAGCGTTCTCGAAAACGCTGCAGTACCTCGCGGCTGTCGGTCGCCAGGAAGATCACCGCGTCCGGGTGGCGGACCATCAGGCGATCCACGGGACCCCAGTACCGGCTCAGCGGGATCTTCATGTCCGTGTACCGGACATGGACGCCGATCAGCGTCCGTCCCGGCCAGTGCTGCACGGCAAAGGTGTTGATCCGGGCCTGGATCTCCGGCTGGAGCCGGAGGCAGTCGCGCAACAAGCGGCGAAGGATCGCCTCGCGCGTCCACCTGCGCCATTCTGCCCACTCGCCGTGCAGATGGCGCCGAACAAGACTCACCTGATCCAGATAGGACCAGACGACCAGAATATCCTCGGGATAGTCAGTTCGACGCAGGTCAGCCGCGTACTTCCGGACGGCACGGAAGGAGGCGAGATCACGGGGGTCACGCAGCGAGATCAGGTCGGCGGCACACAGGT